>NZ_JADGHT010000120.1 GCF_019683755.1 Thermogemmatispora sp.
CGTTTCGCGCATGCACGCACGCATCTTTATCCAGAATGGACAGTATATGATCGAAGATGAGAACAGTACGAACTATACCTTCTTGAACCGCCAGCGCTTGGCACCCAAAACGCCAACACCGCTGCATGACAACGATGAGATCAAGCTGGGCCGCGTGCTGCTGCGCTTCAAAACTTCTTAGTCCGGCTAAGAGACGAAACGAAACGGACGGGGAAGAGTAAGCCAACACACGACGGGGGAGGCAGGTAGTGGCCCAACCACAGCCTAACCAGAGAGCTGGCCAGCTAGCTATGCCTCCCCCCGTCATTGACAGCCAGGATCACTACCCGCTATAATCTACAAGACATCCTTTAGTGGAGGAGAACGAGGGGTTTATGAAACGTACCTGGCAACCCAAGCGTATTCCCCGCAAGCGGGAACACGGCTTTCTGAAACGCATGGCAACGCGCGCCGGTCGGCGAGTGTTGAAGGCCCGCCGCCTGAAGGGTCGCTGGCGCTTGACGGTTTAGCTAGCTAACTAGCTAGCTAGCGCCCAGCAAGCATGGCGGGCCGGGCCTCCACTCGGCTCGACAGCATCGGCTTGGCTTGGCTCAGCTCGCTTCAGCTCGGCTCACTGCCCGCTCGCGTCAGCTCGCTCCCTGCTGAGGGTGTCTCTTACGCTGCTCTCTCTCACCTGATGGTGAAGATGATACATACAAAGCTGTCAGAACGGTGGCATTAAAACGCGAACTGCGCCTGCGTAGAAGCCGCGATTTTCAGCGGGTCAGGCAGCAGGGAAGGAGCGTCGCCTCTAAGCTGTTGGTCCTCGCCTGGGCACCGACGGAGAGCGATCAGGTTCGTGTCGGCTTCGTGGTTAGTCGACGCATCTTTAAGCTGGCAACGCGACGTAATCGCATCAAACGCTTGCTCAGTGAGGCCATCCGGCCTTGCTTACCTCGGCTGCGCGGCGTGGACATTGTGCTGATTCCCAGGCGCGAGGCGCTTGAGGTCGATCTACAGACGTTGAGGGCTGATGTACAGACTTTGTTACGCCGGGCGCGCTTGCTGCTGACCGATGAGGCGTTCGGACGGCAGCGCGCCGCCGGCAGAAGTGTCCACAAAGGTCGATAGCCGTGAAATACGTCGCTTTGTTTTTGATCCGTGTCTACCAGCGCACCTTTTCCGTGATTCTACCCCCGTCTTGCCGCTTCGTGCCTTCTTGCTCACAGTACGGTTACGAGGCGATTCAACGCTTCGGGCTGATCCGCGGGGGCTGGCTAACGGTAAAACGGCTGGCGCGTTGTCACCCGTTCTATCATGGAGATCTCTATGACCCGGTTCCTGAGCGCCTGGGCTAGTAGTAGGCAAGATCGAGGAAGGCAGGAGAAATCCCGTGGGGATCAGTGATTTTATCAATGTTGTCTTTACGCAGCCGATTTTCAACGTTTTGATGCTGCTGTACCACCTCTTTGGCGATTTCGGCCTGTCGATCATCGTCTTGACGATCATTATCCGCCTGATTCTTTTCCCGCTGACGCTGCAGCAGCTGAAATCGGCCAGGGCAATGCAGGAGCTGCAGCCAGAGCTGAGCCGCATTCGTGAGCGCTACAAGGACGATCTTCAAGCTCAGATGGCGGCAACTCAGGAGCTGTACAGACGGTATAATATTAACCCTTACTCAGGTTGTCTGCCTCTGCTCTTGCAGTTGCCGGTCCTCTATGGACTGTACTTTGCTTTTCGGGCAGTCATCGATGATGCCTCTCTGAAGGGAACACAGGGGTTGGAGCGGCTCAATGGCTTTATCTATCCCTTCTTGCCTAAGTTTAGCCACTTCCCCAATGTCAATCTCGACTGGTTCACCTTCATCAATCCATCTTGGCATCTGTCGCTGGCCCTTCCCGATGAAACTCACATTCTGCCAATCTTGGCGGCTTTGGCAACCTTCGTCCAGCTCTACTTGACTCAGTCCCGTACTACCCCCTCGCTCGCTACAGCGTCTTCTTCCGGTAGCAGGTCCTCCGACGCTCTGGCTGCCCAGCAGCAGACGATGAAGATCATGACCTGGTTTATGCCTCTGCTTACCCTCTTCTTCGCCTGGAGCTTCCCCGCTGGCCTAGCCCTCTACTGGGCCGTTGGCTCCATCCTTATGGCTATCCAGTACTACCTGGTTACAGGGCCTGCTAGTCCCTTCTCGCTCTCGCGTAAAACAGAGAAGGACCTTTCGCAGGGCGAGCAAACAGCTCAGACCCGCCTGCTTGACGAGACCACTGAGTCACAAGAGGCTCAGGTGGCGCTCTCCAATGAGCATACTTTGCGCAACAACGCAACGAGCGCTTCGCGCCGCCACTTGCGCAGTGCTTCCGCTCGCCGACGTGGCGTCGTCAGGAGGAGAAATCCTACTCTCAGCTAGTTAGCTGGTTCGAAGGAAGGAGCTTGTATCTGTTATCAGGTTAGGTTACATTAAGTGAATTGGGCCGGGGCAGAATGGACCGGGCTGCGCCGGCTTTCTGGTTAGCAGCAGAGTCGATGAGCAGGCCTTGCCAGCCAGTCTCCCGCTGGCTGCTGCTGTACCTGTCACGGTCCGGTTGGGTTGGTCTGCCTTCTCCAGGTCGTACCCTGGTACGCCGCCCCGGCGGGCAACCAACTGACCGTTTCTCTCACGCTCTCGCTTCTCATTCTGCCTGCATTGTGTGATACCTTCAAGGGAGGCAAGTAAGCAGTGGAAAGCATTGAGGCCAGTGGTAAAAGCGTTGAAGAAGCTGTCCAGCAGGCTCTGCTCCGTTTGGGCAGGCGCCGAGACGAGGTCGAGGTGACGGTCCTCCAGGAGCCTTCACGCGGCGCCTTTGGACTCGGTAGTCGCGAGGCCCGCGTCCGGGTAACGGTCCGCCCCAGCCGCGGCGCGGTGATTACCCCTGAAATGGCCGACGCTATTTTGAGCCAGGTCGAAGCGGAAGATGAGGAGGAGGATTTCTTCGCTGACGCTTCTCACGGCGCCTACGATAGCGAAGAGGAGTTTGAGGATTTCCCCGAGGAGGGTGAGAGCGATCAGGGGAAAGGGACGACACGCTACGGCTCGGAGCCGTCCCCATTCCTCCAACAGTTTCAGCCTTCTGCTCTCTCTCAGCAGTCCCCCGGGGATCAGGTTACTTCGGAACCTTCTTCCCCACCTAGTCCCGCTTCCGTCGCTCCAGCCGGCTCAACATCTGCCTCGGCTCCCGTCGCTCCTTCCCCTAGCGAGACTTCCGCTGGCTCTTCCGCTCCTCAGGAGCCAGTGCAGCCTACGCGCGAGGATATTGAGCTGACCGTCGATGTGCTCCAGCATATTTTGCGCTATATGAATATCCGCGCTTCGGTCCAGGTGCGCTCGACAGATCCTCTTACGCTCAATATCCAGGGCATCCATGAGAATCTGGGCCTGCTCATTGGTCGTCGTGGCGAAACCCTTTCAGCTCTCCAGCTCCTGGTGAATCTCATTGTCAGCCATCGCACGAAACGTCGCATGCGCATCATTGTCGATGCCGAGAACTATCGCCAGCGCCGTGAGGAAAATCTGCGCTCGCTCGCCTTGCGAGTGGCTCAGCAGGTGCGCAACTACCGCCGCTCGATCGCTTTGGAAGCTATGCCTCCTCACGAGCGACGGATCGTGCATCTGGCTCTGGCCGATAGTCAGGATATCAGTACGGAGAGCATCGGCGAGGGCGACGCGCGCCGCGTGGTGATCTCTCTGAAACGACCCGGGCGCTCGTAGGCACTGTCTCCGCCTTCGGCTGACTAGCTCCGTTTCCGCTCCTATCACGGGGGGGATTGTTGGCTTGCTCGCAGGCTGCTTGTTTGCCTTCTCCCTCCCTAGCGGGGAGGGTTGTCGCGCGTAAGGCTTGTCCCAGCCGGCGGCAAGCGGGCATGATATCAGGCTAGGGAACTGCGCCACTCAGGCCCGAGGGAGGTGTTCTTTTTTATGTCTGCAACTATCTTTCAGCCCGCTCGCGCTGAGCCTCCTGCTTTCCTCAGCATTGGCCATGTCACTCGCGATGTGCTTCCCGATGGCTCATTCGCTCTTGGCGGTACGGTGACTTTCGCCACGCTCACGGTTGAGCGTCTCGGATTGCCCGCCGCGCTCGTTACTTGTGCTGCTGTGGACCTCTGTCAGCAGTTGCCTTCGCTGCTGCCCGGCATCGGTCTGGCGGCGCGCCTTACTCCAACAACCACAACTTTTGAGAATCGTTATCAGGATGGCTTTCGCATCCAGTATCTGCGTGCTCGCAGCGAGCCTCTGGCGTCTGAGGATGTTCCGCTTTCCTGGCGCGCCGCTTCGATCGTGTTGCTGGCTCCCCTGGCTCAGGAACTGAGTCCGGAGATAGTGACCCTTTTTCCGCGCGGCGAAGGTCGTATTCTGGCCGCTACGCCGCAGGGCTGGCTACGCCGTTGGGACGCCGATGGTCGCGTCTGGCCCACGCCTTGGGAGTCCGCTGAGCAGGTCCTGCCTCTGTTAGACGCTCTGATCTTGAGTCATGATGATCTGCTGCCCTTCGCAAACGGCAGCCGGGCCGAGGCTGAGGCAATTTTGCGCCACTGGAGCCAGTTGGTTCCCTTGCTGGTGGCAACGGCAGGTCGCGAAGGGGCCACCCTCTTTCGCAATGGCCAGGCCGAGCATTTTCCAGCCTATCCCGCGCGTGAGGTTGACCCTACGGGCGCAGGCGATGTCTTCGCGGCTGCTTTCCTGGTGCATCTGGCTCGCTCCGGCGACCCCGCCGCGGCGGTCGATTTCGCAAATTGTGTGGCTTCATTCTCGGTGGAGGCCGTGGGCACACAGGGCATCCCTACGCTGTCCCAGGTGGAGGAGCGCCTGACCCGACGCCGACGTTCAGCAGGCGAGTAGCTAGCTTGATGCCGAGGCACGCTGGTCTCGCTGTCCCAATTATCGCCATCGTATGCCTTCCCCTCTTTTGAGGCCCTGATCTCTACGCTGGCTGGGCCCAGGCGCACTTCCCAGCTTTGCCAAGGTTTTGGGTCCCGAGACCTTTCTTGTTAGCAGGCAGCGTGATAGAATGAGAAGAGCAGCAATCTTAATGGGAGGTTCTCGCCAGCGCCGATCAGGCCGAGCGTTACGATGGAGCAGGCTTCGCTCTTTCCAGATTCAGCATCGGCTCAGAAGGAAGTGCCAGCGCGCGCCGTGACCAATAAGGCCAAGGGCGTTGAGCCGCTGGCTTCTCGCTTGCGCCCGCGCTCACTAGAGGAGTTCGTGGGACAGGAGCATTTGCTTGGAGAAGGGCGCTTGCTACGACGCTGCCTGGAGGAGGATCGCGTCCCTTCACTGATTCTTTGGGGGCCACCCGGCAGCGGTAAGACTACGCTGGCTGGTTTGATCGCACAGCTTACTCGCGCTCACTTTGTTTCCCTCAGCGCCGTTGCAGCAGGCGTGGCCGATTTGCGCCGCGTCGCCGAGGAGGCCCGCACACGGCGCCAGTTGAGAGGCCAGCGTACGATCCTCTTCATTGATGAGATTCACCGCTTGAATAAGGCGCAACAGGATGCCATTTTGCCATACGTCGAGCAAGGTCTGTTGACGCTGATTGGAGCGACGACTGAGAATCCGTCTTTTGAGGTGAATGCCGCGCTGCTTTCCCGCTGCCGCGTCTTTACGCTCAATCCCCTGAGCGATGCGGAAATTATCCGGCTCTTGCAAAGAGCTTTGCAAGATGAGGAGCGGGGCTTGGGTCGGCAGCATCTTGAGGTCGCCGATGAGGCACTCCTGCAGATCGCTCGCTTCGCTAATGGCGATGCCCGTACGGCGCTCAACGTGCTGGAGCTGGCCGCCGCAGGCGCTAGCCAGGGTCGGATCACCCCCGCCACCGTGGCAGAGGCTCAGCAACAGCGCGTTCTGCTCTATGACAAAAGTGGCGATCAACACTACGATACGATCTCAGCTCTGCATAAGGCTATCCGTGGCTCCGATCCCGATGCCGCTCTCTATTGGTTGGCACGGATGCTGGAAGCGGGTGAGGACCCGCTTTTTATCGCCCGCCGCTTGATCCGCATCGCGACCGAAGATGTGGGGCTGGCCGATCCTTTGGCTCTGCCCCTGTGCGTGGCTGCTCAGCAGGCGGTTCAGTTCGTGGGCTTGCCCGAGGCCGATTTGGCCTTGGCTGAGGCAGCGGTCTACCTGGCCTGCGCACCAAAAAGTAATGCCCTCTACCTCGCTTACGGACAAGCACGCGATGATGTGCGTCAACTGCGCCAGGAGCCGGTGCCTCTCGCGCTCCGCAATGCCCCCACAACGCTGATGAAAGAGCTAGGCTATGGCCACGATTATAAGTATGCTCATGACTACTATCGCCAGCTTGAGGGGGAAAGCGAGGACCCGTCACGACCGCCAGCGGTCCAGTTGCAGGAGTACTTGCCGGCCAATCTGCAGGGACGCCATTATTATGTCCCAGGACTCCAGGGCAATGAGGCCAGTATCAGACGTTGGCTGGAGCGGCGCCGCTCCTCTTCCGCTCCGCAGTACCAGCAGCCATCTTCTGACACGTCAGGCCTCCCCCATCATGAGGCTTCTTCACCCATTTCTGGAGAGAGCCATTCTTCATGCTGATACATATATAGTCAAAAAGCAGGTAACTGCCGTTTTCTTTTCAAAACACGTTTGCATTGAATTGATATACATCTATCCTTGACAACCTGGCTGGTGATCTTACATAATTATTGGGGCTTGCAATTTGTGCGTCTGGTGCTTTCGTCGAGCAACATGCATTGACATTGTGCGCAGCGCCCAGGAAAAACTCACCGAGAAAGGGAGAGCTAATGTCTGGAGAAGAGAGGCAGCAATATACGGCAGCAAGGCGATCCGCCCGACTCAGAAGAGACGATATGCCCCTCCCTACCACTCAGACACGCCGTGGCTATGTACCACCAGATCCGCTCGATTATCTTGCAGAAGACGATCCAGATGCATCGCGACCGCCGCGGCCCGGTAGCAGTGCTATTCGCCTCAACGATCCTCGTCTCACGGGAACCCAGCGAGCTATTAGTCCGCAGTCGACCACGCGACAGATGCCGGTACCCTACACCTACCGGCGCAGCGCACAGCAACCAGTGACGACTACGGCCAGCCCCGCCATCACGGGGCGCATGCGTGCGACCCCAGCGCCGGCGCCGGCAGCAGCCCCGCCGGTAGCGACGAAAGCCCCCTACAAAAGCGGCCTGTCAGGGCGAGAGAAAGAGTCAGGTCGCCGCATTCATTGGTTGCTCTTTATCGGTGTAGGCATGCTTGTCATGCTGGCCCTCTGGGTCCTGACCTCCTGGCTGATCTCTTGGGGCACGCAGCGTCTCGATGACATCCGCTATGGCAATCCACGCACCTATCAGACCGACGCTGTCGTCGGGCATGGAGGTGACAGCCCTCAGCACCCCAGCCATTTTATTGCCATTAACCTGCACGGCCACATCATCGTTGTTGAGCTGATGGCCGGTGACCCAGCGAAGGCCATCACCTATGGCGGCCCCTATCTGTATGGCACCAACTCCAACGTTGATCAAATCCCCCCGATCTTGGAATTCAAGGATGTCAACGGCGACGGCAAGCCAGATATGATTATCCACCTTGGTGATCAGAACATCGTATTCATTAATACGGGGACCAAGTTCAGGCCGTCTGATGCCAATGATAAAATCCACCTCTAACAGAGGGAAGAGTTATAGATCGATCGTCGCTATCCTCGCTTGCGGGTGCGGACCCGCGAGAGAGGAGCAGTGGCTCCCTCCTTAGCTGAGCGGTGACGGTCGGCTCAAACGGAGATGTGCATCTGAGGTACAGTAGCGTAAGCGGGCTGGACAGGCAGGGTGCTCCTTTGAATGGCTGCAGTATAGCTCTGCCTCGCTTGCTTTTTTGTGCTCTTTTCAGCCTTAACCACGAGCCGGCAGGGATCTTCTCGGGTTTGCTCCCTCTTTGGCTTCAGCATCTTCCCCCTCTTCGCTCTTTAGCGCCCCTTTCTGAAGACCTGGCGATAGCCTTCCTCTACTACTTCCGTCGGAAAGATGCGTAATAGAGTGGCCAGGACCAGGGCCAGTGTGAGCCAGTCGAAGCCAGCGTCAAGCGGCACTCCGAGAATGGTACCGACAACGGGCAGTACCGCGCTGCTTATCACTTCACCTAAAGCATCAGGGAAAAGCAGTAGAATGATGAGCGCGCCACAGCTGCCCACAAAGAAGAGTTTGCGCCAGAGACCGACCTGCTTATGTCGCAGCAGATAGGCAATCAATCTGACGGTTTTTCCAAGATGAAAGAGCAGATCCAGGCGCCTGGGCCAGAGCCGCCGTGAGCGGCTACCGGGGACGAGCAGTTCTCTTGACATAGCCTTCCCTCCACTAGTTAATACGCAGCAACAGCCATCAGGGTTTTCCTGTCGACTCTTGACAGAGAAGAGTCTTGGAGAGTCGTAACAGGCGATTTCCCCAGTCCGGCTCCGGCAGCTCAAGCGATGCTTTGCTATGACAGACCGGCAGGCAGGAGAACTGACATGGCATGGAATGAGGGTGAATGAGACCAGCTCTGCTGCCTGCAGTGAGTAGCGCCTTGGTGAGTCAGCTCCCTGTCTCAATGGAAAAGGGTCGGGATTACCAGTGAGGCGGCATACTCCAGGTGCCAGATGACCAAGCCGGCGGTTACAAGCGCTAGTAGGATATGGAAGATGCGCCAGTAGCGAATGACGTAGCGATAGAATTGCTCGCGCTGGAGAGCGCGTTCAATGCGCCGCAGGGCCGCTATCTGCTCTTGAGCGCCGGGCAGTAAGGCCCCGGGCTGGCTGAGCGGACTTTTGCGATCAGGCACAAGGCGATAGCTGGGCTCATAGCGGCTGAGTTCTTGAGGGGTCTCCTCCAGGGTCAGATAGGCCAGATCCCACGGGCCATGCAGGGTGCGCCCGCGTCCCGGGCCGCCGCGTTCTGCTGCAGAGGAGAGAGCGGAGGAGGCTGAGGCTGGTGAGGGGGTCAGACCTCGGACGCGCTGGGAGTTATGCTCAACAATCGCCTGGAGCTGCTGGGAAATAGCCTCGATGCGGTCCTCCCCTTCTACTGTCAGGGCCTTGCTGGCCTCTTTCGCGATCAGGCGCGGCATGATGCGATCAAGGGCTCGTCCAATGATGCCGCTGATTACCAGGGCGATCAGGCCGTAGAGGGCATAGGTGCCAGAACGAGGGTTAAAGTTGCCAAAGGAGTGGTAAAAGATCAATGCCAGGCCGGTCAGCCCAAAGAACATGTGCCAGCCCAAAGCGGAGCGCAATCCACCGATAACCTTTTTGCTTTTGCGCGAGCGGCGGCGCAAGCTGTAGAGGAGCCCGGCCAGCAGGAGAAAGACTGTGCCCACTACAGCGTAACTCAGGCCGACCAGGCTGTCGGGCGTGGGATCGCTGCCGTGGCGACTATACCAGATACAGAAGGCAAGTCCAGCGATAATGATGAATAGCCCCAGTGAGATCCGCAGGAGATTGTGCGGCTTGAGATAGACAAAGAAGAGTGGATAGCCTCCAACACCAGACCGCTCCTGGCTGGCGCTGTAATCATAGGGCGAGGAAGAACGTAAAACCGGCATGAGTTTAATCCTCCTCTCCAGAACGGTACAGACGAATCTTCAGCCACATCATCATGGCATCACGGTGGAGGCCAACCGGACAGGGAGGTACACAAGCGCCACACTGATAGCACGAGCGGGCAAAACGTGCCACTGGGGCCGAGATCGGGCCGCCAAAGGTCTCGCGATTGAGGACATCGATGGTCAGGGGTTCGTCAAGCGCTGGGCAAGCAAGCAGGCACTCGTTGCAGCCAATGCAGGCCTCAAGTTCCTGCTGCACCTGTGAAGCAGTTTTATGCAAAAGGACAGGATTACGCACCTATCGTCCTCCCTCCTGTCTCTCTCTGTAGGATCGAACATGCTGGGTCTGCGCTGGACTCCGGCGAGAGAAGGCCGGCAGCGCAGGGTCGCTGTAGGCCCAGAGGTTGCGCCGTCCTCCTTGGCCTTGCTCTTGCGAAGCCGGCAGGCTGCCAGAGTTGAGACGTGTCCCTCCTTGTCCGTGTTCGGGCAAAGCCGGCAGGCTGCCGGTGAAAGGGCTGATCTCTTCCTCTTCTCGCAGGATCGGATAGCGGGGAGCACTGGCCGCCGGCTGAGAGGTTGGGGCACGCTGGGGCACCAGGCTAGGCCCGGTAGAGATGGGAGGTAATTGTTCGGTTGTCGGAAGACGAGGCGCCGGCTGAGCCGCCTCTGCTGCTGGCTCGCTGCTACGCACAGCGGGAATGGATTCGGGTGTTTGCTGATACTGGTGCTGGATAGGAGAGGGCTTCACGCTGGCCAGGCGCCCACTCGTCACTAGATCCTGAGCGCTATAGGTGCGTCGACGGCTTAAGTACTGACGAGCATCGAATTCGCCTTTCAGGAGACCTTTTAAAATATCGCGTACGGGCAGCTCTTCGTCGATGATACGCTTGATCGCCAGACTATCTGGCTGCATGGGACCAAGTGAGAGATAGCCAATTAGGCGTTCTCCCTGCAGCAGGAGACGGCGATAGCCCCCACGGCTGGTATCGGTCAGTACATAGGACCCAGGTGGCGATTGCAGTGGGTTCCCTACATAGAGCATTGACAAGTCGCCCAAGTGGGTGGCGTGCCAGGGAACGCCGAACGGACGTGCCGCCTCACGATGACCGGTCATCATCGCTCCCGCTAAACGGCCCTGCTCCACGGCAGCGTACCATTGGGCACGCGGTTCGTAGCGGCCAGTAAGGGGGTTTTTCAGGGCCGCCACATCGCCGGCGACGTAGATGTCACGCACGCTGCTGCGCAGGTGGTCATCGACCAGAATGCCGTTCTCATGCTTGAGGGGCAAATCACAGTGTTTCGCCAGATCCGTCACTGGCTTCGTGCCAGTACAGGCGACGACAAGCTGACAAGGAATAAACTGCTGATGGTTGGTGACCACGCCAATGACGCTGCCCATGCGGCCAACAATGCCAACTACCTCGGTGGAGGTATAGACGCTTGCACCGGCCTGCCTGATACGCTCTAGCACCATTTCTGAGGCGGTCTCGTCTAGCATACGCGGCAGTAATCCCGCGCTGCGAATTAGCCAGTGGACGTGAATGCCCCAGTGCAGCAAACACATGACCGTCTCACAAGCGTGGGCACCGCCACCGATCACTACGGCTTCCTCAACTTCGGGCAGACGCCGCCGTAGATCAAGATAATCTTGCAGGCGGTGTAGCGTCAGGACGCCATCGAAATCACGCCCCGGCAGATGGGCAGGCAGCGCGGTCGGCGTGCTACCAGTGGCCAGGAGTAGTGAGCCGTAACCAAAGGCACTACCATTGGCCAGGGTCACAAATTTCCCCTGGGCGTTGATTTTTTCAACCCGCGCGTGAATGAGATGGATACGCTCTTGCCGCTCTGTGCCGGGAGGATAGGCTAGCAATTGCTCGCGGGTTAGTTTGCCAACGGCGAACTGCTTGAGCGCGGGTGTATTGATCGTGGGATGGTTCTGATCGGTGATGATCACAATGCGGGCATCTGGCTCGAAGCTCCGCGCCTGGATGGCCGCAGTCAGACCGGCAATGCCGTTGCCGACAATCACAATATCAGCACGATCAATACTGGGCGGCTCACTCCCTTTGAATAAGGGTGCCCGATGACCTGCATGATCCTGTCTCATATCTCCTCTATCTATGCTCACCCATCACCTGATTTTCGATCAGGCTCGTGCCTCGCAGCGCCATTCAGGCTCTGCTCGTTTAGCTCTTTCTTCCCTGCTGATTGCTCAGCGCTTCTGGTAGCTCATTTCTCCTGGCCGTCGGCTGCCCTGCACTGCATCTGCGTTATTGGCTCTCTTCCATCCAGCTATCCCTTGCTGTCGAAATGGGTGCTTCTCCCAGCGCGCTAAGACGCTTAGGGATTCGTCGCTGTGGCTGCCTGACCATGCTCCTCCTTGGACTTTGGACAATCAGACGCCCAGCATGCACAAGACCACCGATACAGATAGGCATACTCTCGCTCCCTCCCGTCCATGCTCAGTGCGACGCTAGTCTACCTGAAAGGCCACCGGGGGCTTGCCCGCAGTCTGCGCGTAGTAGTAGACATCGGTATGCGCTTTCTCTCTCAGGTGCCGCTCCATATGCTGCAGCGCCAGGCGACAGCGCTCGACACAGAGAAAACGTAGTTGCTGCCCACTGGCAGTCTGGAGCACAAAGCTCATATCGGCCTGCTGAATCGCAATGATTTTGCCATCGGCGTGCTCTACACCTGGTCCCTGGGTGACCATCGGATTGAAGAGAGCAAGCGGGCTAATGCAGGCCAGCGATAGGATAGCGACCAGGAGCAAGACGAATATGACAGCTGTGCTACGCGGAGAAATCATAATCGCCAGCCCGGAAATTCATATCCATACATAGGAGTATTTTAT
>NZ_JADGHT010000121.1 GCF_019683755.1 Thermogemmatispora sp.
CTATGGGGTGGTGACCATGGTGCTGGCTTTCTGGTAAGTCAGAAGGAGCCTTGAGGACAGGGCAGCCGAGAGCTGGGGCGGTCTCTTACTATACCTTGCTTACCTGCTGAAGATGTGATATAGATTTCCTGCACTAGAAATTTCAGTCATCGGGATATGAGCGCATGGATGAACCGATACAGGCACTGGCCCCGCGCGTCAGCGATTGCTTGAAGGTCATCTATACCATGCAGGAGCGCGGCCAAAAGGTCTCAACCTCAGCAGTAAGCGAGCGTCTGGGGGTCAGTGACGCCACTGTGACCTTACTCTTCAAAGAGTTCGCGAAGGCCGGCTGGGTCCAGCATACCCCTTACCGCGGCGTCTGCCTGACCCCGCTGGGAGAGCGTAAGGCCAAGGAGGTCATTCGCCATCATCGGCTGCTGGAGCTCTACCTGGCGCGTGAACTGGGCTATAGCTGGGACAAGGTGCATGAGGAAGCCGATCGCCTGGAACACGTGATCTCGGAAGAGTTCGAGGAAAGACTTGACGCTCTTCTTGGCTATCCAACTGTTGATCCCCACGGTGATCCAATTCCCAGCAAGGAAGGGGTCATTGCCCAACGTCCTGGTCAGCCTTTGCTGCAGTTAGCTGAGGGGCAATCTGCTCGCATCTTGCGCGTTAATGACCAGGACGCCGCAAAACTACGCTATCTAGGTCAGATGGGCCTCTATCCCGAGGTACGTGTACGTGTCATTGAACGAGTGCCCTTTGGAGGGCCTTTGCGCATCCGTGTCGGTGAGGAGAGCGAGGCGGTCGAGCACCTGCTGAGCGCCGAGCTGGCTGAACAGATTACGGTCAGCCTTCAGGAGGATGAAGATGACCCCTCGGATCGCCTCCAGCCAAGCCTGTCATCTTGAAAGAAACGGAACGCTGAGGGCGCTGATCAGGTCTGCCGCCAGAGCGCTTCACGGATTTCCTGCGCGCACCAACAGCAGCGGCACCGTCACGCGCCCTACAAGGCGAGGAGCCACGCTACCGCTCAGCAGGGCATCTAGCCCCGCCCGACCGTGGCTGGCTAGCACAATCAGATCGATCTCCTGACGCTCCAGCAGCTTGACCACCTCTAGCACGGTCTCGCCTCGCAATACTTTCCCCTGGGCCTTGACTCCCTGGCTCTGGCAGGCAGCAGCAACTTGCGTTAGATAGGCATGCGCCCCCTGCTCGGCTAGATCGAGCACAGCACGCATGGTAGCAGGTAATAAGGCCCCCGAGACCGCTTCTCCCCCCGTCAGGGTTGCCAGTGTTGGAATGACAAAGACTAGAAGGAGTTCGGCCTCAAAGCTGCGCGCCAGGGCAATTGCCGCCGGCAATCCCGGCTCATGCTCCGGCGTTCCGTCGAGCGGCACCAGGATACGCCTCAGCTTAAAAGGGGGTACGCTACCGTCCTTGCGCGGCTGAACTAGCCAGAGGGGACAAGGACCACGCTGCAGTACCTGTTGCGCAATGCTGCCAAAGAGGAGATCCCGAATGCCTCCATTGCCGTGCGTGCACATAACTACCAGGTCACTTCCTAGCTCCTGGACGTGCTCTACAATGCCGCGCGCTACGTTCTGCTCTCGATTCTCGTGGACATGCAGGGAGACTGCGAGAGCTTCGGCCCGGAGCCGGGCCGCTACCGCCTCAAGGTAGCCGGTGGCCTCAGCTACGTCGCGCAGATGGCGCTCACCGTGCACCTGGGCCGGAGGGTGCTGCTCCAGGATATGTAGCAGAATAACTTCAGCCTGATAGCGCTGGGCCAGGGCCACTACGCTTGGGAGCACTACCTCAGCCAGGCGCGAGCCGTCTAAAGGGACAAGCAGCCTCTGCCTCTCGCCCTGGCAGGCAAGATTAACCTCACGCTGCTGCTTTACAGGCTCGTCGAAGTCATGTCTGTTATCTCGCTCGATAGTTTGTTGCTGACTATAGTCGCTTTCTTCCCGCCCAAGAACCAGCAACATGCCATCAGCCTCCTGTAAAGACTTGATATAAGAGAAAGACATTAAGGGCAATGATCAGAGCGGCCACTAACCAGGCCAGCGCTGTCGTCGCTCGGCTGTTGACTAATGTTCCCATGATATCACGGCGCTGCGTAAAAAGAATCAGCGGCACGAGAGCAAAGGGGATGCCAAAACTGAGCACCACCTGGCTGATTACCAGCGTCCTGGTTGGTTCCAGACCGATCAAGATCACAAGTAGAGACGGCAGCATGGTGATAAGACGCCGCAACCAGACAGGAATCTGCCGATGGAGAAAGCCTTGCATGATGACCTGGCCCGACATGGTTCCCACCGTCGAAGATGAGAGACCAGAAATGAGGAGAGAAAGAGCAAAGACCCAGCTCGCGGCACTCCCGAGCAAGGGCTGGAGAGTCCGATAAGCTTCTTCAAGTGTGCCGACCTGCCGTAAGCCGGCCTGAAAAAAGGTACCCGCCGCCATGATGAGCATGGCAGCGTTGACAAAGCCCGCCATGCTCATCGCGATGATCACATCGAGAATCTCGTAGCGGAAGAGCCGTCTCAGCTGCAGCGGATCGCGTACCACGATCCTTCTTTGGGTGAGGGCCGAGTGCAGATAGATCACGTGGGGCATAACGGTCGCGCCGAGAATGCCGGAGGCGAGCAGAATGCTCTCAGAGCCGGAAAATTGCGGCACCAGGGCATGATAGGCAATGGCTCCCCAGGCCGGCTTCACCAGGACCGTTTCAATGACATAACAGAGGGCGATGACACCAACTAGCGCGCTAATGACGGCTTCCAATGGGCGAAAGCCATAGCGCTCTAGCCCCAGAATCAGAAAGGTCACGGCGGCGGTGAGGAGTCCACCGAGCAAGAGAGGCATGTGGAAAAGGAGCTGAAAACCGACAGCAGCTCCAAGGAACTCAGCCAGATCAGTGGCCATCGCGACAATTTCAGCCAGTAGCCACATGGCCCAGACAATCGGCTTCGGGAAATAGCTGCGACACATCTCGGGCAGGTTGAGCCCGGTGGCAATGCCTAGTTTGGCAGAGAGGGATTGAATGAGCATGGCCATCAGGTTGCTGGCGACAATAACCCATAGCAGTAAGTAGCCAAAGCTGGCTCCGCCCTGAATGTTGGTCGAGAAGTTGCCAGGATCAATATAGGCGACGCTGGCGATGAAAGCCGGCCCAAGAAAAGGCAGTACCCGCCGCAATAGTCCGCGCTTTGTTCGCCCACTTAAAACCTCGTTGGCTGCCTGGATGGTGCCCTGGCTCCCAGCTCCACCGTTAACTGCCACCTTCGAGGATTCAGACCGCATCATCAATGGCTCCTCATGCGTTCTTTCTGACAGAAAGTGGTAAGAGGAAGAAATCGGCGCCGCGACTGGCACAGACCCGCCTCCAGCCAGTCAGGAGGAGGATGTTAGCTTAGACTGGGCGGCCCGCGGACCCGCTCGCTTTCCTCTCCCCTTTTTAGCACCAATTTTATCTAAATAAAAATTTATTTTTTCTTCCCTTAAAAGGGAAGTATAAGTCTGGGGAAAGCCTTTGTCAAGGGCAAGATGGTTTCCGCTTCTAGCGGAGCGTTGGGAATTTTCACAGTAGCTCAAAAATCGGGAGCTTCCCTCTTGACAACGGCCAAAAATGCAAGTATACTTACTTCCGTAAGTTGACATTCCACAAAGAGTTAGTGAATTAGTCTGATAGCAGGCCTGGCAAGCGATGCTGGTCCTGAGCAGCAATCAGGGAGGTGAGCGCTATGGCGGAGAGAACGATAGAGGCCCTCTTGCACCTGCGCTACGCTGGTCGCAGTGAGGAGCTACTCCTGTCGAAGTTGGGCCTGTCGTGGCAAGCTTCGGACGCCGAGATTAAAGAGGCCGTAGCGCGTCATCTCGACGTCGCTTGCGATCGGCTAGCTTCGTACGTGGTAGTACGCACCAACCAGGCGATCATCGTGCGTCCGGAAGCCCTCTACGGCTGATGGCGCGCTGTATTTCCCGAGTAGGGTAGCAGATAGAGATTTGAGGCGCACTCTGACCGATGGAGCTTACATACAGGCTCGGGTCGAGCCGGAACCTTCGCTGAACTTAGCGAAGTTGAGACCTGCTCTTTCGACTTGTGCGCCTCGCTCATCTCTCCCTCAGAGCAAGGGTCTTCTCACGCTGGAACGCGCTCTGACGAGAAGAGCGTACAAACTCTTTATCGGTCATGCCCGTGTGGCCTGGCCAGCCAGTGTTCTGGAAGCTCTTTTGACTCGCACGTTCCAGCGCTTTCGTTCCCTCGCCGCCAGCTACCAGGCTATGGCTCTTATTTCCGAGTTGGAACGCGCTCTTACCGAGAGGGCGTACAAACTGGCTCTTGAGGTCGCGGGTTCGAGTCCCGTCAGTCTGCTCAGGCTGTAGCTCAGTGGTAGAGCACAAGATAATAAGCTCTTTCGACTTGCGCGTTCCAGCTCGCTGTGCTGATCAGGCTGCTTCAGTTCAGCTATTACCCGCGTGACAGAAGCGGCGCTGCTTGAATAGAGGCCCGGCGTCCTAACGCTCTGGCCCTGCCGCTTCTCGCTCAGACTGCCACCTAGCGGTAAGCTGTATTTGCCTGGCGCGCTCTCACCGGGTGAGCCTACATACTTTTTTGGTGTACCGCCCTTGTGGTGGTAATGGGTTCGAATCCCATCGGCGCGCTTTTGCAGCGCCGGGAATGTGGAAGCTCACTCAACTTGCGCGCTCTGAGCCTGGTGCTTGGGATTGGCCATCCCCAGGCACCGGCTTTATTTCTGTCTAGCACCGTGGCGCGGTAACCGGGTCAGCCTCACATCTGGAGCACTCCCAGCAATCTGTCTGATCAGGGTCACAGCGCTTCGCGGCTGGGGCCACGGTGCGACGACTGGTTTGTCCATCTGGCTGCCCACTGGTCTGTTTACCTCTGCCATGTTCTGGATTCTATCGATAAGGGGATGGTGACTCTATGACTCAGCTTCCTCCCGGACAAGAGCAGGATGTGCGGGTCCAGATCTTGAATTCGTTCCTGAGTACACCGCATGGCAAACTGCAAGATTTGGCGTCTCTCCACCGCGATGCCCTGGAGCGCGATCCGCTATTCTATGGCCATCTGGCCCCCTGGTACTTTGAACATGGCGAGGTACGCGATCACAAAATACTCTTCGTGGCCCATCTGGCCACCAGCGCCTTCCCCGAGTTTCGCGGGGCGGCCTGGGTCCTGTTGCAACGCCTGGCTCCTTATGAAGTGGCGCGAGTGCTCGACCACACGAAGCAGGTCATCGGTAAGACCCCGCGTTCGCTGCGCAGCGCCATTCAGCACTACCTGCGCACACGCGAGGCCAATCCGCGCCAGCTTGATGGGGCGGTACTCCGCGCCCGCTCAGCGATGAAGCATCTCTACGCTAGCTTGCGCATTAAGCCTGGACCACGGGCACAGGCGCTGCTCTTCGATGAGCAGCCTCCTGCCGATAGCCCCCAGGCCGTGCTTAAGCGCCTGGCCAAGTCGGAGAGCGCAGAGGAGCAGGCTCGCTTGATCATCGAAGGCGGTATCCCGTATATCACGGCCATCGGCGCTGTCCGTACTATCACTCCTGGACTGCTTGTCGCCCTGATCAACGCCATGTCACCCCAAGAGGTCATTAATACCCTGGCTGCGCTGAAGCGTCGCGGCGCCTTCGACCACCCGGAGGTCAAGGCGCTGATCGATCAGAAGCTGGCCGCAGCTTCTAGTGATCAGCGTGTCTCGACGATGAAGGTGAAGAAAGCCATTGCAGCCGCTCAGCCCGACGAGGCTACGACTCGCAGTCTGTTGCGCATCGCCGATGAGCGTGTGGCAAGCAAGGTCGTCATCAAGCGACCAACGGCGCTCTTTGTCGATAAGAGCGGCTCGATGACAGAGGCCATCAACTTGGCCAAGCAGTTGGCTGCCTTGATCAGCGCTGTAATCGAAGCTCCTTTCTATGTCTATGCCTTCGATACCGCCGCCTTTACGATCCAGCCCCCTGCCAGCACCAGGCGTCCGACGCTCAGCGACTGGGAGCAGGCTTTCAAGTTCGTACAAGCCCAAGGTGGCACCAGTATCGGTGCTCCGTTGGGCAAGATGACCCGCGAGCATGTCTACGTGGAGCAGATTATCATCGTCACCGACGGCGGCGAGAATACTCCTCCTCTCTTCCACGCGGCGTGGCAGGAGTACCGCCATGAGCTTGGCATCGGCCCATCAGTGATTCTGGTGATGGTCGGGCAGCATAGCCCACAATTCCAGCGGCGGTTGACAGCAAGCGGCATCGAGGTAACCAGCTACCAGTTTACTGGAGACTACTATAGTCTGCCGAATCTACTCCCTTTGCTGGCGCAGCCAACCCGCGCCGAGCTAGTTGAGCAAATTATGGCCTACCCATTGCCACAGCGGCCACCTTCTTCCTCAACGCAGGTGGCCACTCAGGCGTAAGTGGCCACTGTCGCATGGCGACCCTGCTCTCAACGCGGTCACGCTCCTGGGCTATGGTGCTGGCTGGAGAGAGGCAGCTCCCAGGGGCGTGATCCCTCTGCAACTTGGAAGAGGTGGCGGTTCTTCACGCTTGCAGTCGCTGAGTGGCCAATACGAGGTGTTTAGCGCGCACTGGTTGCCGCCAGCGTCGGACTTCCACGTCATTGACTGTTGGTATTAAGATGCCTCCAGAGGCCCCGAATTGAGCAGCATTGCTCAGCCCTGGCAGGTCCTCATTCGGCCTCCCGATTCTGGCCATGCTTCCAAGCGTTAGTAAGCGAAAACGAGGCTCTGTCATGCCCAACCAACGACCACAGTCCTCATCACGCCGCGAGCTTCTCCATCTGGTTCGCCGCTTGAGCGCGGCGGCGGAGCACTTGCGCCAGCAGGAGATTGTTGCTCCGCTCCTCCCCGGAGGACGCATTCGCACCCGCATTGAAGGACTGGTCTATGAATTTAAGGTGCGCACTTCTTTTGCTGGATGGGGACGCTTTCGTCCCTGTAATGAGGAGGAAGCTGAGTTAATTGGAGAAGCTCTTCCTTGGCAGCGAGGGGCTTACCTTGAACTTTTGCCTGCTCTGCGCATGATTCTGCTCTGGCCCGTTTCAGGTCCTCGGGCTACCCAGGTCGGGCTTTGGTTGGCGCTGCCTTTTAACTCGAGCGATGCCCAGCAACGCTTTGGCTTCCCTTATGAGCCGCTGCCAGTTTTGCTGTGCGATCCTTTCAACGGTGCCGAGGCCTTTGAGCGCATTATTGCACGCGTTGATGGCCACACCCTCTGGTTCGATAGCGCTGATCCGCGGGCTGATCCGACGCACGCGGCCTGGCTACGCGAGACTAGCTCTGCTCCCGAAGGGGAGCAAGAGCACTTTCCCGCTGGCCTGACCGCCTCAGAGCGCCGAGCGTTGCTGCTCTGGGATCTCCATCGTCTGGAAGAGGAGACCCTTGGCGCGGGATCGCTGGTCACGCGCCCCGATGCTGATCCAAACTCAGAGACCAGACAGCGAATGAGAGGAGGACGCCTGGCCTCCCCGGCTGGGCAACAGCTACCGGAGCACCTGGCACAGCTCCCAAGCCGTCGAGCGCAATTGGAGTGGCTGCGGCAGGAACGCCAGCGCCTTGAGCTGACTGAGCGCCTGCGCCATGCCTTAGCCAAGGCCGGCGCCGTGCTCCATAGCTATACGTTGCTCCCCGCTTCCTCTGGGTCGACAACAGAGATTCTCGTCGAGTGGAGCGAAGAAGGACAGTCCTATCGCTACCGCTCCGTGATTGATCCTGAGCTAACGGTGGTCTCCAGTGGCATCTGCCTAAGGGGACGCGACCGCGACTTTGATCTGACAAGCATTGTGAGCGTGATGCGTGAATCGCCCTGGAGCGAGGAGGAGATAGCAGAATGAATGGAGACAGGCTTAACCCACATAGTCCCTTTTTCCATGAAGAACGCTATGCCCCTCTGGCCGCCGTTGCTGAGCGGCAGATTACCATTTGTGGCGCGGGCGCACTCGGCGCCAATCTCGGTGAGACACTGGCGCGTATGGGCTTCCAGCACCTGCGGGTGATCGACCATGATCGCGTCGAGATGCGTAATCTGTCAACGCAGCCGTACCTGCGCGCGGAGATCGGCGCCCCCAAGGCCCGCGCATTAGCCGCTACACTTTATCGCGCCGTCCAGGCCCGCCTTGATCCAGTAGTCGCTATGCTCACCTCAGATAATGCCGTGGAACTGCTACAGGGAAGCGATCTGATCGTGGATACCTTTGATAACGAGGCCGCCCGCGCTGCTGTGAGTGCTGCCAGCCGTGCGCTGTCAGTGCCATGTCTTCATGTGGGCTTTAGCGCCGATGGCCTCTATGGTAGTGGCGAATGGGAACCTGGCTACAAGCCTCCCCGGACGAACACAGGTGACCCTTGTGATTATCCGCTCACCCGTCCCTTCGCCGTGCTGTTGGCCGCTCTGGCCGCGCGGGCCGTTGCCGATTTTCTGCGCCAGCAGATAGCCTACACCTTCGAGGTAACCTGGAACGACTTGCGTATCGTTTATAGTCCTGTCCAACCTTGACGCAGGCAGACAGACAGCACAGGCGTGGGAACTGAGGCCCTCTTTGTCTCCAGTGGCAGCCCTTCAGGAAAGCGAGGTTCCAGGAGATGAGTGATCTGTCCTTTCACCAACAGGCTCTGTTTACCATTGCCAACCAGACAGCTGTGATCACCGGCGGCACCGGTGTGCTGGGAGGGAGCATGGCCCGCTTTCTTGCCAGTTGCGGCGTTCGCGTCGCTCTGCTGAGCCGCCGCGCCAGCCCTACGAGCGAGATCGTGCGTATGATTCGCCAGGAGGGCGGCGAAGTTCTCGCCCTTCCCTGCGACGTGAGTGACCGCCAGGCCATCGAAAGGGCCGCCAGCGAGATCGAGGCGAGCTTTGGACGTGTCACGATCTTGATTAACGCCGCAGGTGGCAATCGAGAGGCCGCATCTACAACTCCACAGCGCTCTTTCTTCGATCTAAGTCCGGAAGCTCTTCACGACGTGATGACATTAAATCTTCTCGGTACCTTCTACTGCTGCCAGGTCTTCGGGCGTGGCATGGCTGCTGAGGGATACGGGAGCATTGTCAACATTGCGTCGATGGCTGCTTTGCGCCCGCTGACGCGTGTGCCTGCCTACAGCGCTGCCAAAGCCGGAATCGTGAATCTGACCCGCTGGCTAGCTGTCTATATGGCTCAGGAGTATAGTCCAGCTATTCGCGTTAATGCGATCGCCCCAGGCTTCTTCCTGACCGAGCAGAATCGCTCTCTCCTTGTCGATCCTTTGACAGGCGACTTGACTGAGCGGGGAGAGCGCATTCTCGACCATACCCCTATGCGACGTCTCGGTCAGCCAGAGGACCTCTTCGGTACATTGCTCTGGCTACTCAGCCCAGCCTCTGCCTTCGTTACAGGTATTGTCGTACCGGTCGATGGAGGGTTCTCGGCTTATGCTGGCGTTTAAAGCCCGCCTCGATCAAGGATCAGGAATTGATAATAAATAGCAAAGTGTGCGCTTGTTTTACTCTCGTGAAATGGCCGGATTCGCGTTGATATTTACACAGGATTGGGCTAAAATGTGACAGTCACAAGCAGATCAGGACCGGCAAGGCGGCACTCAATAATCCCTACGCAGAGGCGATTATGACAAAGCTGGAGACCTGGCGGAGACTGCTTGAGCAAATCATTGGCAATGCGCAAGAGCTTCAGCGTCTGGCGCAGGCCGTAGGTGTGAATAACATCACCATCGCCCGCTGGGCCAAAGGTCAGAGCAGCCCCCGCGCCGAGCATCTACGGCTGCTCTATCAGGCGGTGTTCCGTGCCCATCCGATGCTCGCAGAGCATCTAAAGCAAGCCTACCCGGAATTGCTAGGCGGTAGGCCATTAGCCGAAGACTCGGAAAACCAGCATATTCCTTCCGCCTTCTACCGTCGTATCCTCACCACCTGCCTTGAATGCGCACCGGCACTGCGCTCGGTCACCATGCGCAATCTTATTTTTCAGCAGATGCTAGGCCAATTTGATCCACATGAGCTTGGTGTCAAAATTAACCTGATCCTGTGTGTGCCTCCCCACCCTGCCAGCCAGAAAGTGCGCAGCCTGCGCATCGTCCAGGGGCGGGGTACTCCACCCTGGCGCTCAGTGCCAGAGCCGGAGCTCCTCCTGTCAGGAGCCGAATCGCTGGCTGGTCACTGTGTAGCTTCCGGCCATTATGCGGTCGTTCCGAGCCATGAAGATCTTAGCTACTATTTTCCCACTCACAGCGAGCCTTTTGCAGAGAGCATGCTAGCTTACCCCCTCTTACAGGGCGGCAGAGTTGCAGGCTGTCTTTCCATCGCCAGCACCCAGCGTCACTATTTTCGTCAGCCTCAGCTTGACCTGGCGCGAGACTACGCTTATCTTCTGGCTTTGAGCTGCGCGCCAGAAGAGTTTTTTGATAGCAGTCAGATTGAGCTAGGCCTCATGCCCTCCGCTGCAGAGCAGCGTCCTTATACTACTACCTTTGTGGGCCGCGTTTTAGAGCAACTGCGTCACGCAGCTCAGCACAGTATCCCCCTTTCACATACGCAAGCTGAGCTACTCGTGCTCCACGAGATTGAAGATGAACTTCTGCTCCTTGGTCAGCGCTGGCAAGGTCTCACTCTC
This sequence comes from Thermogemmatispora sp., assembly GCF_019683755.1. GTDB lineage: Bacteria > Chloroflexota > Ktedonobacteria > Ktedonobacterales > Ktedonobacteraceae > Thermogemmatispora. Next base: position 10,630 of record NZ_JADGHT010000121.1, read on the forward strand.
AACTAGAGTCCTTTGCCAGCGCCGGCAGGCGACTAGCACAAGACGAGAATAGAAGACCAGCAGTAGCCCATCAGCATAAGTAGCCGCCAAAGTGGTAGAATGAAGGAGGGTAAGCAAACTGCTGGCTTTATGCTGCCAACGAGATCCCTGGTCCCCAGCAGGAGCATGGTCCTGGCCTTGAGGAAAGGGCAACCATCTTTATCGGCAAGCCGACCAAAGGAGAGCAATAGCTGATGCTGCTTGGTGCAGGTAGTACCAGCGAGACACTCACAGAAACCGAGGTAAGCAGCCTACTCCAGAGCGCTCTTGAGCCACTGGCACTGACCGGCAAACGCGTTCTAATCATCATTCCAGATGGAACGCGCAGCGCTCCTATCCCTCTCTTTTTCCGCCTGCTGAACGCACAACTCTACGGACGAGCAGCCCAACTAGACTATCTCATTGCCCTCGGGACCCATCCCCCTCTCAGCGAGGCCACCATCGCCTCGCTGGTGGGCCTCTCAGCCGCAGAGCGCGCTCAGATTTACCCTGGCCTGCGGATCTTCAATCACCAATGGGACCAGCCCGAGCTGTTGCATACGCTCGGCACACTTAGCGCCGATGAAGTCCTGCGGCTGACTGATGGATTACTCAGCGAAGAGATCGTCGTCTCCCTCAACCGCCGCATTCTTGACTATGACCAGCTAATCATCTGCGGTCCGGTCTTTCCGCACGAGGTCGCAGGCTTTTCTGGCGGCGTCAAATACCTCTTCCCGGGTATCGCTGGGCCAGAGATCATCAACACTACCCACTGGTTGGGTGCGCTTGTCACCAGCTTACATACCATTGGCCTGAAAGATACCCCTGTACGGCGCCTGCTGCATCGCGCTGCCGAACTCGTGCCTCGACCACTACTCGTTCTCGCTCTGGTAATGCAGGGGCAAAAGCTGCATGGACTCTATATCGGTGATTATCGGCAGGCCTTTGAGGCTGCTGCTGATCTCTCAGCTCGCCTCAATATCGTGACCCACCCACATCCCTATCACCTGGTACTGGCCATTGCTGCACCTTTCTATGCCGACCTCTGGACCGGCGCCAAAGCCATGTATAAGACTGAGCCGGTCGTGGCCGACGGTGGCGAGGTGATCATTTATGCCCCCCATATCACAGAGTTCTCCTATACCCACGGTCCGCTGATCGAGCGCGTCGGCTACCATGTACGCGACTATTTTCTTAAGCAGCCCGAGCGCTTCCGAGACATCCCCGGCACCATTAAAGCACACAGCACCCACGTTAAGGGAGCGGGCAGCTACAATCTCGCCCTTGAGCGCGAACTACCACGTATCCAGGTTACCCTCGCGACTGGCATCGATGCTGAACGCTGCCGGCGCGTCAATCTAGGCTATCGTGACCCGCGAACTATTGATCCGGCAACATGGCAAGGACGAGAAGCTGAGGGTATCTTGGTTGTTGAACATGCAGGCGAAGTGCTCCACCGCCTCCGCAGCAGTTGATGGGCCACAGACTTTCACTCTACTGAGAGCAAATAGAGTATCAATCGTATATCTGTAGAATACTTTTTAGCGAAAAATAGCACATAAATAAAGCAAGCAAGGCGAGATAGAAAATAGAGATCTGGCAAAGTAGATACAACAGACCATTCTGCCATCCCTCTCGCCTTGCTTGCCCCCTCCCAAGCCAACTTGGAGCGTCAGGAGTGCGCATCACACGCTTAGACTATCTCACGCTGGGCCAGATCACCACCCGCATAGGTCAGACACGTCAGACTACAGC
>NZ_JADGHT010000122.1 GCF_019683755.1 Thermogemmatispora sp.
GCATCGCATCAGCCCCTCGGTGGCCGTGATGACTAATCTTTATCCCGACCATCTCGACACCTACGCCAGCATGGAAGACTATGGGGCGGCCAAAGCCAACATTTTCCGCCATCAGCGTCCTGAAGATCTGGCGGTTTTCAACTACGATAATCCCTGGACACGTCGTTTCGGCGAGGAGGCCCCAGGCCGAACCTGGTTCGCCAGCCTGGAACGCGGCGCTAGCTTTCCCCGCGGCTCTAACGAACTGCTACCTTTCACCTTCCGCGATACCCCCCTGCCCGGGCGCCACAACCTGGAAAATGTTCTGCTGGCTACTACTGTTGCCCGCCTGCTGGAGATCCCCGACGACATCATCGCCACCACTGTGCGCCAGTTCCGTGGGGTCGAGCATCGCCTGCAGGAAGTAGCCGTTATCGATGGCGTGCGCTATATCAACGATACTACCAGCACGACCCCGGTAGCGGGCCGCATGGCTCTCACCGCCTTCAGCGCTCCCATCATCCTGATCGCCGGCGGCAATAGCAAACATCTGCCGCTTGAAGACTGGCCAGCGCAGATTGTGGCTCGCTGCCGCGCTGTGCTTCTGCTGCAGGGCACTGGTACAGAGGAGCTGCTACCGGCATTGCAGGCCGAGGCCTCCAGGCAGGGACGTCCCAATCCTGTACAGGGCGTCTTCGATCGCTTTGAGCAAGCCCTCGATGCCGCCGTGGCCCTGGCTCGCCCCGGCGACATTGTCCTACTCTCACCTGGCTTCACCAGTTTTGGCATGTTTCAGAACGAATTTGAACGTGGACGGCGCTTCATCGCCTATGTGCATGAGTTGCAAAGACGCAAAGGTAGGGATCAGGACGCCAAGGGCTAAGGAGCCTGCTGGGCCAATCTTCGCTTTGCATGGGCCTGGGTCCAACCAGCAAACATGGCTTTCAGTTGCGCCCCTGCCACTTTGTCTTTCTCACAGCAACAGAGAGGCCGCGCTACGAGGCACGATAGCGCGGCCCTCCTCACGACAGCTTTCAAGCAAGGCGTAGCAAGGACCCTGTTCCCGCTCTGCCACCCGCCAGCTTAGCGCGGCCCAGCAGCGCGCACCTCCTCACCAGGGAGCGTAAACTGCTTGAAATTTTCCTTAAAGCGCGCCGCCAATTCAGCCGCCTGGCGATCATAAGCTTCAGGATCAGGCCAGGTAGCGCGTGGGTTGAGCAATTCAGCGGGCACACCAGGGCAGGCGACAGGAACATGCAATCCGAAGATCGGGTCAGTGACCGTTTCCACGCCTTCCAGCTCGCCGCTAATTGCCGCACGCACCATCGCCCGCGTATAGTTGATATTGATGCGCCGTCCTACGCCGTAGGGGCCACCGGTCCAGCCTGTATTGACCAGGTAGCAGCGCACCTTGTGAGCAACAATGCGCTCACGCAGCAGGTTGGCATACTCGCCGGGGCGTAACGGCAGGAAAGGGGCCCCAAAGCACGGGCTAAATGTTGCCTGTGGCGTCGTCACTCCCGACTCCGTCCCCGCCAGCTTACTGGTGTAGCCGGAGAGGAAATAGTACATCGCTTGCTCTGTAGTCAGACGCGCGATCGGAGGAAGCACGCCGAACGAATCCGCCGAGAGAAAGATAATCGCCTGGGGATGACCAGCGCGGCCCTCTAGCACCACATTGTCGATAAAGTCAACGGGGTAGGCCGCCCGCGTATTCTCAGTAATCGAGGCATCCTCATAGCGTGGCTCACGCGTCTTCTCATCAAGGACGACATTCTCATAGATGGCGCCGAAGCGCATCGCGTTCCAGATCTGTGGCTCATGTTCACGCGACAGATTGATGCATTTTGCGTAGCAGCCGCCCTCGAAATTAAAGATGCCCGTATCGCCCCAACCATGTTCATCATCACCAATCAGGCGACGCGTTGGATCAGCTGACAGGCTCGTCTTACCGGTCCCTGAGAGGCCGAAGAAGAGCGCTACGTCGCCTTTCTCACCCACATTGGCCGAGCAGTGCATCGGCAGAACGCCCTGCGCCGGCAACATGAAATTGAGCACCGTGAACACCGCCTTCTTCATCTCGCCAGCATAGTGCGTGCCGGCGATCAGGATCAGGCGCTCCTCGAAGTCGATGATAATGGCCGTCTCCGAGCGGGTGCCGTGAGTGCGAGGATCAGTGTGGAAATTGGGCACGCAGAGAATTGTAAAGCCTGGGCGTTCGCTGGTCAGGTCCTCATCCTTCACTCGCAGGAAGAGCTGACGCGCGAAGAGATTATGCCAGGCCAGCTCTGTAATGACCTGCAGCGGTATACGGTAAGCCGGATCAGCCCCGGCAGCGGCATCCAGAACATAGACGTCTCGTCCTTGCAGATAAGCCGCTAGACTGCGACGGACCATTTCGAAGTGCTCCGGAGTCATCGGGTGGTTATTCTCACCCCACCAGATGCGCGAAGCCGACTCCTCGTTCGAGACAATGTATTTATCTTTGGGAGAGCGCCCCGTGTGAGGGGCGGTCTTGGTGGCAAGCGCGCCGTTGGAGGCCAGCACGCCTTCACCGCGCGCCAGAGCATGCTCAACCAGGATGGCCGGGGCAAGATTCCAGTGGATCTTGCCCAGGTTCATCAGCCCATATTCTTCCAGGGCCTTCCGGCTCATCATCATTGTCATAGAGTGTTCTCCTTTTAGGGCACGTTGGCAACGGCTTTGTCCTCCCGCTGTATGCCTGTACCGGTTCCCGAGCAGCGATCGGAAAAATCAGTGACATAGCCCGATAAATATACCCAACGAGCACAATAGGTGATGACAAGTGAGGCGCTCAGGTCTACCCGGCACTGCGCATACAAGCGTGTGCGTATCCGTCTTTGAGCGTCCGCACAGCAACGTTGATGCCCCTACCGGTCGTTAGTTTATCAAACTTGACCGGGACAAAGCAACCCAGAGAGTCGCAAGCCCGGCACTCGCCTCCCACCTTCTCCATCAGCCAGGCAAGGGGACGGAAAAGACTCAGCTCGTGGCGCCGAGGCGGTTCACCAAACTGTTGCTTATTCTTTGGCAAAAAAATTTGAATAGATCATTGACATTCATCTACCTCTCTGCAGGATGTGACGCGGTCAGCCGGCCCTTAAGTACATCTCCAGCGGAGCAGGGAGGCTGTACCTCTCTTCTCTTAGCGCTCTTGCTGTCATTCAAGGCTGCTACCCTTCTGATAAGCTATGGACAGGCAGGTGCGCAAGATTATCTTTACTCTGCTTATATTCTATGAATTTAAAATAATATCATAGAATTGCTTATTCTATTCGATGGCAGCGTCAGAAGGCTGATCCTCCAGTCCTTGTCTCTTGCAATCACGTGCCAGCGACTTTCGGCCTCTTTATTCGTTCTCTTCTATAGAGAGACAGCAGGGTGGCTCTGATGTCGCCTGGACGATCTCACAGCTCTGACTACTTCTCGATGCGATCCTTTCCTTGACAGTTAGAGCGCTCGCATATACTTGTTGTATGCTCGCGCATGCTCTCCTACCCCTCTAGCGTCTCAAAGGATGAGGAGGCTGCCGCTGATCGCCCTACCGGCCACGTCTGGATAGCCTGCTGTCTAGCATCGCTCGGAGAAGAGAAGACTATGGCTCGCTTTCTGCCCGCTCTGCATTCCACGGGTTCGGCTCCCGCCGGTGGTAAGAGAGGGGAAACCGCTTCGCGCTCCTTCGTCAGGCTAGCTTTCTGGCGCCTGCGCCGTAGCTGGGGCTTGCTGGCGATTACGGCGCTCGGCCTGCTGGTGGCAGTGACACTGCTTTGCACGGTGCCTCTCTACTCGGCCCTGACGCTCTCCCTCGGTCTGCAAGATACTTTCCGCTCCCATCCCCAGAGCGCCAATATTCTGGTACAGAGCAACGCTGAACAGCTCTCTGCCTCCGGCCTTGCCCATGCCTCTGCTCTGCTCGATCGGGAGTTCCAACGCTTACTGGGGAGCTATCTGAGCACGGCCAGTCTCACCATCACGACACCTTTTGTCCCGCTTGTAGATCCAGACACTCAGGCCGTGAGCGGCAGCGAAGTGCAACTTGTAGCTAAGCCGGCTGCCAGTCTGGCTGCCCACGCTTCCTTGCTGGCGGGCCGCTTTCCCCAGGCCCAGTTATCTTCTTCGTCAGCCAGTGTTCTGGAAATTGCGCTCTCCTCGCAGGAGGCCAGCTTGCTGAAGGCTCGCCCTGGCTCGACCTTTATCGCTCAGTTTGCCTACGTTAAGATTCCCATTGAGCGAGTTGTGCGCAATGTGACTTTGCAAGTGACAGGGATTTTTTCCGCAGAGGCCGATCCGGTGTTCTGGCAGGGCGCAACTTTCACGGCGGTCCCGCGCAGCGCGAGTAGCGGTCAACAACTGGGTTTACAATCGACGTTTCTCACCACCTCCGAAAGCCTGCTCTCCCTCTTTGATCGCTTCAGCCAACAGATACATGGCCTATCCTTGGAAGAGCCTTTTTCTCTTTCCTGGCTCTATCACCTTGATCCCCAGAAGGTCAAGATCAGCGATCTCGGTCTGCTCTTTACCAACATCGGTCGAGTGGAAAGCGACATTCTCAATAATTCCGCCCTGCATATGCCACCGTTGATAGAAAATCTGCAGGTCTCTGTACCGAGCGATGCCCTGTACGAGTTTTCTGATCAGGTGAGTATCGCCACGATTCCTCTCTTTTCTCTAGTGACGCTGGTCCTCTCACTGGTGCTCTTCTTTGTAGGAGTTATGACCAATCTGCTGATCGAGCGCCAACGGGAAGCAGTCGCTCTCTTGCGTAGTCGCGGCGCCAGCCGGCTACAGGTAGCCGGCATGTTTCTGGTTCAAGCCTTGCTGCTGACACTGCTGGCTCTGATCGGGGGTCCGCTGCTGGCCTTTGGTCTGGTGATCAGTCTGTCTCGTGTGCTCCTGCCCGGTAGTGAGCTGGTCACGCAGCAACTGCTGCTGTCTGAGCCGTTGCAAACCCTGCTTTCGCTCGGTGGCTATGCCCTGGTTGCATCGCTGGTGGGCCTGCTGACGATGGCGCTGACGATCGCGGGTGCTACGCGTTCTGATGTACTGACTCTCCGACGAGAGGCCGCCCGCGCAAGCCAGACCCCGCTGTGGCAGCGTCTCCAGCTCGATATGGTAGCTGCTCTTCTGATGCTGCCTGGCTATGGGGTCGCGCTCTACCTGACGCGTTCGGATGTCCTCGATGCCCGCACCCGCTTGATCCTCCTGGCGCCGCTCACTCTGGTGGGAGCGGTCTTCTTGACTGTCTCTCTTCTATTACTATTGATGCGTCTTTTACCTATCATCATTGACGTTGCCGCTCATCTGACAGCGCGTCAGCGGGGCCTGGCCCCCTTGCTGGCTTTAACTCAGATGGCCCGCGCCCCCCGCCAGTCGCTGCGTATGTCTCTGTTACTGGCTCTAGCCACCGCCTGTCTGCTGTTCACGCAGGTGCTGCTGGCATCACAGGTCCAGCGCAGCGATGATAGTAGTGCTTTTCAGGTGGGTGCCGATATCAGCGGCGCGCTTTCGCAGCCTCATTCTCCCCAGGACCTGGCGAAGCTGACAGCTACCTATCAGCGACTTTCAGGCGTGCTCTCTGCCTCGCCTGGTCTGGCCACCACCCTTGTTGGTGGCAGCGCTCAGGATATTTCGATTGCACTGCGGGCTGTCGATAGCGGAACGTTCTCCCGTACGGCTCAGTGGCGGCGAGCGGATTCCGCTACGTCCCTTTCTTCGCTGATGCAGGCGCTTGTCGCAGCTCGCGCCAGCGCGCTGAGGACCAGTGTGGTGCCAGCCATTGTTGATGTCAATGCCGCCCGGTCTCTTCAGCTTGCACCGCATAAGACCTTTACGCTCAGTACCAACGACGGTCGGGTCTCGCTCGCCTTTATGGATGTGGCAACGGTCGAGGCTATTCCGACGATTACCTCAGCGTCCTCGCCGAGCGATTCGGTCGATGCCGACCTTCCTGCCGGCGGCGTCTTGGTCGATTACCGCACCCTGGTTGCGGTTCTGCAGCAGCAGTTTCAGCCGGAGCTTGTCACCCAGGTGGCCCCACTCAATTATGTCTGGCTGAGAACTGTGGACGATGGTCCGCAACTCACTGAGCTGCGCCAGCAGCTCAGCAAAGGGGCCCTGGCGCTTTCACCGCTGCTTGACCGCCGCGCGTTGCTCTCTAGCCTGCTACATGCTCCCCTCTATGTGGATCTGGTCGGCGTGCTGACGATTGGCGCCTCCAGCGCACTGTTACTGGCTTTTTTTGGAAGCCTGATGGCTTCATGGCTGAACGTGCGCAGCCGCTTGACGACTTTCGCCCTTCTCCGGGCGCTGGGAGGTAGCCCGCTCCAACTGGCTGCGACGCTGGCCTGGGAGCAGCTTTTGATCTTTGTGTTCGCTCTGACTCTCGGCGTCGGCCTCGGAGCCTTGTTCTCCTGGCTGACGGTGCCTGCTCTGGTTTTTACAGCCAGCAGCAGCACTGCTCTGACAACGCTTTCACCTGGAGCACTCTATGTGGCGCAGAGTATGCCGCCCGTGCAACTCGCCATACCGGCCTGGCTCCCCGTGCTTCCGGCTCTTTTGCTGGGACTCTTCTTGCTCGCATTGGGAATGATGATGCGCACCATCTTACGCCCAGCACTGAGCCAGGTGCTGCGAGTCAGCGAGGATTAGGTGAGGTGAGTTGCAATACAAAGGAGTCTCTATGACATCGACATCAGCGGTCATTATCTGTGATAATCTGGTGAAGATCTATAAGGTGGCAGATCTGGAGGTGGTGGCTTTACAGGGGCTAGATCTGGAGGTTCAGCCCGGCGAGATGCTGGCCTTGGTGGGGGTCTCCGGCTCGGGCAAGACCACCTTACTCAATATTTTGGGGGGACTCGATAGCCCTAGCGCCGGACGTTGTTGGGTAGCCGGCTATGACCTCGCTCGCCTGAATGAGCGTCAGCGCCTGCTCTACCGACGCTTTGTGGTTGGCCATGTCTGGCAACAGAGCGGGCGCAATTTGCTGCCGGAGCTGAGCTTACAGGAGAATATAGAGTTGCCGCAGCTTTTAAGCGGGGTGGCCCGCCGCGAGCGCCTGCGACGGACCCGTGAATTGCTGCGCCTGATCGGCCTGGAGGAGGCCGCCCATCGCCTCCCGGCCCAGATCTCTGGCGGCGAGCAGCAACGGGTAGCGATCGCTGTCGCTCTTGCCAACCAGCCCCAGGTGCTGCTCGCTGACGAACCGACGGGCGAGCTGGATACTCAGACGGCTGCGGAGATTCTCCAGCTCCTGCGCCGCCTTAATCAGGAGCTGGGCTTAACTATTGTGCTGGTCACCCACGATCCAACGCTAGCCGCCAATGTGGACCGGGTGATCGCTATTCGCGATGGCCGTACAAGTACGGAGACGGTACGCCGTGAGGCGCCTCTCTCAAGCGTTCCTGCGCACATGGCTACCGCCAGCGCTGTCATCGCTCTGCCCAGCGCAACGCATCGTGAGTCAGTGCTGATCGATCGCGTGGGACGGCTTCAGCTTCCTAAGGAGGCCCTGGAGCGCATTCCTTTTCATGGCCGCGCCGAGGTGGTCATTGCCAATGACCACGTGGAACTCTGGCCTGTCGGCAGCTTGCTCAACGGCGAACCGACAGCGAGAACTCATAGCGCCGAGTGAAGGGAGGAAGCGCGCTGATGGAACAGCAGTTGGGTTTCGATCAGCAACCACTGGAGCACGGGGGAGCTTTTCAGGCTTCGGTGCCGGCGTCAGCGGTGGTCGAGGCGTACAACCTGCGCCGCGAGTTTCGCAGCGGGAACAGCCTGGTTCAGGCGCTACGCGGGGTGACGCTGCGCATCGAAGCTGGGGAGTTTGTGGTCTTGCGCGGACGCTCCGGTTCCGGTAAGACGACACTGCTCAATATTCTGGTTGGCCTCGATGATCCAACGGAAGGAGAGGTCATTCTGCTCGGGCAACGCCTGCGTCACCTGAAAGAGCAGGCTCGCGCTCGCTTGAGGCGTGAAGCCGTCGGCATGGTCTTCCAGAATGCTCATCTTTTTCCGTCCTTGACAGCCCTTGAGAACGTTGAGGTGCCTCTGCGGCTGGTACATATGGAGCCGCGGGAGCGCCGCCAACGTGCGCAAGCGGTCCTGGAACGTGTCGGTCTGGCTCACCGTTTGCACCATCGCGGCCTTGAGCTGTCCGGCGGCGAGCAGCAACGAGTGGCTCTGGCCCGTGCTCTGGTGCATGAGCCGCGTTTGCTCGTGGCAGATGAGCCGACGGGCAATCTGGATACGACAACAGCTCGGGCGATGATGCAGTTGCTGCGCGAGGTGGCCCATGAGCGCGGTATTGGTCTGCTTATGGCTACTCATGATCCCGAGGCGGTCACCCTGGCCGACCGCGTGCTTGAAATCTCCGATGGCACCTTGCGCTAGCTGGTCGGCAGCCATGAGTAGAGGAGGTAGCAGTCTATGGCCACTCCTGAGCGCTATTCGCCTGTGTGGAGGTCCTCGCCACAGCCCCCCGTACCACCCCGGCGTGGCTGGCTAGGCCCTCTTTCTTCCATCTTGCGCCTGGCCCGCTGGCGGACGCGCAGCACCCGAGGCTTATTGGCCGTTGCCTGGCTGGGCATGTTGGCTGCTGTGATGATCGTGGCCGCTGGGCCGCTCTATTCAACAGTGGCTATGACGGCGGGCCTGCGCACAGTGCTGCTGGCTAATCCGCAAAATCGCTCGGTGATCGTGCAGGCTACCACTCAGCAGATCAACGCCGCTCTGCTGGCGAACATCACCCGCTCCATTGACCAGGAGGTTCAGCAGTATCTTGGTCCCTATGTCGGGCCTTTGCATCTCTCGCTTGATATCCCCTGGCAAAAGGTGATCGCGCGCGATGGTCGGCGCCTGAGTCCAGCTATCGATAATCTGGCCCTTGTTACGCAACCAATACAGCAGGCCGCTCAGCATCTGACACTGGTGGAGGGGAACCTGCCTCCAGCGCTGACGCCGGCTCAGGCCCGGCGCCAGGTGACCGCCACCGGCGCCAGCCTGGCTATTGCCCTCAGTCAGCAAGAGGCCCAGCGCTGGCAGGTTCATGTCGGCGAAAGCCTGGCGATTCAGCTCGTCTATAATTTTCCAGGACTGCCTGGGAATGTCCCTTTCGAGCTACGCCGCGTCCGCACGCTTACACTTCAGGTTACCGGCATTTTTGCCAATCAGTATCATGGCCTCAGTCTGGATGAAGATCCTTTCTGGCACCAGGAGGCTTTTCTGAGCGCTGATCACCAGGGGATCGGCCTGAACGGCGAGGGGGCCGACTATACGGCTTTGGCCGATACGACCACCGTGATTACGGTGCTCGACAGATTCTATCAGCAATTGCAAGGCGAGAATAATCCTGTCCCTCTCACCATGCAACCAGTACTTTGCTGGCTCTATGAGCTACAGCCAGCCCAGATCACGATCGACCAGCTCTCGGCGATTACTTCCGGCGTCCATAGCTTGCAGCTCGATGTGGCTAACCGCAGCGCAGAAGAGAGTCCGGACGCGCTGACCCAAGAGCCGTTCGTTATGGGCACGACAGCTTTTCTGCCTTCCGATATCCTCACCCAATATCAGAGCCGCCTTGCACTGGTCCGTATCCCGCTTATGGCTGTGTTGGTACTCATTACGGCCCTGCTGCTCTTCTTTGTGAGTATGATTGCTGAATTGCTGGTCGATCGCCAAAGCGAAGCGATTGCGGTGCTGCGCAGCCGCGGCCTGAGCCGCAGTCAGATCCTTGGCATGTTTGCTTTGCAGGGACTGGCGTTGAGCATCCTCGCCTTGTTGATGGGCCTTGTCGGTTCCGGCTTGCTGGTACAATTGCTTGCTGCTCGCCTGCTGCCGGCCACTAGCCCGAGTGTCCCGAGTCTCGTGGTCGAGGATTGGCCTGCGCTCCTGCCTTCTCTGGGCTGGCCAGCTGTGATGACCACTTTGACGGGACTGGCTGCCTTGCTCGGAGCCTTGTGGCGTCCTCTGCGCTCGAATATCGTCAGTCTGCGCCGTGAAATAGCCAGGACTACTCAGCGTCCGCTTTGGCGCCGCCTCCATTTGGATATCGTGGCCCTGCTCCTGATGCTGGCTGGTTACGGCCTTTCTGCCTATTTTGTCAATAGCAATGTGCTTGATGCGCGTCTACGTCTGCTTCTCCTCTCCCCCCTCTCGCTGCTAGGAGCCGTGTGCTTGCTCCTGGCAGCTATTCTGCTATTTCTGCGCCTGCTGCCACGGCTGCTGATGCTGGCAAGCAAGCTAGCCGCCAGGAGACGCGGCGCCGCTCCCCTTCTGGCTGTGGCTCACCTGGCACGCGCGCCGCAGCAGCCGGCCCGGATGACTCTCCTGCTGGCCCTGGCGACTGCTTTTGCTGTCTTTAGCCTGGTTTTTCTCAGCTCACAGGCTCAGCGTGCGATTGATGTTTCGATCTATACAGTGGGGGCGGATTTCAGCGGACCACTGGCCTTCCCTGGACGCCTTGACGATCTCAGCGATCTGACTGCCCAGTATCGCCGTTTGCCGGGGGTGCTGGCGGCTTCGCTGGGTTTCGCCACGACGGCCAGTGCTGGTGGTACGCTCCAGCTTCCTATCGCGCTGCGCGCCGTCGATAGTGCAACGTTCACGCAGGCAGCTCTCTGGCCACGACAAGGCTCTGATCCTGCACTCCCAACGTTGATGGCGCTTCTGCAGACGCGCCGTGGCTGGGGCGAGGCCCATCATCTGGTACCTGCTATCATCGATGAGGCCGCGGCTCAGTCGCTGCATCTCTCTACTGGCTCGACACTGGTTCTCACAGTGACAGCCACACCCAGCTCTCCGCCGATCGAGACGTCTTTTGTCGTCGTTGGTCAGGTGCAGGCCATGCCCACTGTGCTCTCCAGCCCGCAGGGCAACGTCGCCAATGGGGTGCCCGCCGGTGGAGTTTTGGTCGACTACCAGACCTATGCGACCATCTTCGAAGGCCCGGCGCTGGCCGCCGGAAGCGACCTGCTGCCGCTCAATTACGTGTGGCTGCGTACTTCGGAGTCTGCCTCTGCCCTGTTGCGCCTCCGCTCCCTGCTGACCAGTAGCGATGTAGAGCTGACCCAGGTCCTTGATCGGCGCACGCTGCTAGAGGAGTTGCGCTATGAGCCACTCTATCTGGATCTTCTGGGGATCTTGACCTGTGGAGTGATCGCTGCCCTCGTGCTCGCTCTCGTGGGGAACCTGCTGGCTTCGTGGCAGAGCACACGTCGTCGTCTGCTGCAGTTTGCTCTCCTGCGCGCCCTGGGCAGCAGTCGGCGCCAGTTGGCTGCTATGCTCGCCTGGGAACAGGGCCTGATCTATGTGGGAGCGATCGTTTTGGGAACGTTCTTCGGTCTTGTGCTCGCCTGGCTAGTGGTGCCGGCGCTGATCTTCACTGGGGCCCCCAGCGGCGGCCCCGGCAGCGATCTTGGCGGTACAGCGCTCTATGTCTCGCAGCGCGTCCCCGCCGTCCAGCTTGTTTTTCCACCGGCCCTGTTGGTGCTGCTCGCAGGATTGGTCATGATCTGCCTGCTGGCTCTGACCATGACAGTGAGCCTGGTGACGCGCCTGACTGTGGCTCGGACCCTGCGCTTGAACGAGGATTAGGGTAGGGACTGCACGCTGCCGTCAGCGAGAGGGCGATAAGGCCTGCTAGGAGAAGAAAGAGGCCGACGAGAGCTGGCGGGCTGCGGAGAATGGAGGCCGATCAACTCACATCGGAGGGGAGCCACGCCATCCCGCACCGGAACAAAGGAGTGCGAGACGAGAGCGGCAATGGTTACCTTGCCTCGTCTCGCACTGACACTTTGTGCTTCTTGGCCTCTGCCTTCTTACTGCCTCATTCCTTTCTCGCCAGGCAGGGGAACAGACTGCACGGCCTCGCTCGCGAGAGCACTACCAGCCTCAATATCATGGATGTAGCGCCGGCCACGCAGCAGCGAAGCCAGAGCGGCCACCAGGCAGAGCACTAGCGAGAGGTAGAAGACCGAGCGCAGGCCCACCATGAATGGCGAGGCGATCAAATTGGGGAAGAACATTTTTCCCAGTAAATGAGCGCGCTGCGCCGGTGCAATGTGCTGCAAGACCGAGGCGGGCAGCAAGGTGGCCATTGGGTTGTAGCCCAGGAAGGCCGCAAAGAGGGCCGAGGTAGGCGGCAGATGGGCAATTTTCTCCGCTACAGCCGCAGGGACTCCGGCAGCGGTCAAGCCCGAGGAGAGAGCTGGGGGCAGTGCCGTGGCCAGACCAATTGTCACCACGCTAAAGAAGATGCCTATACTCATGACCGTGGCCGAGTTCTGGAAGGTCGAGCGCATGCCCGAAGCCACAC
>NZ_JADGHT010000123.1 GCF_019683755.1 Thermogemmatispora sp.
TCCTTAAGGCGAGCGACGGGAATCCGAGTGGCCCCCCCGGCTACCGCCCCGGCCCCCTGGCCCGCCTTGCTGGTGTTGCTGGGGCGCTCGGATCAGCCGGCTCCAGCTCAGACCGAAGCCTGGTTAGAGGCGAGTACAGCCGTGATCGGGGCCAATCAGCATCTGGTGGCTGCCCTGATCCGTCAGGCCCTGGTCGATGAGCTGCTGAGTGCGGCGGCCCGCTCAGCCGAGGAAAACAGGCCCTCCAGCGAGTCAGCCAGAGCGGGAACGGCTGGTCCTCAGAGCGAGCTATTGGCTACGCTCAGCCACGAGCTGCGCAGTCCGCTGGCGGTCATCAGCGCTTCCGTCTCAACGCTCCAGCGCCACGGGCGCCGCCTTCCTTTGAGCGAGCGGCATTCATTGCTGAGCGCGATGGAGGAGGCCAGTGAGCGCTTGATCCAGCTCTGCGATCGCTTTCTGGAGCTGAGCGAGCTGGAGGCCGGCCTGTTACGCCTGGAGCCGACCGCTGTCGATCCGCTGAGCGTGGTGCAGGAAGCGCTGCTCGCTGCAGAGCAGCGGCTGCCTCCCGAGCAGGTGGGAACCTTCGTCTTTAGGGTATTGCTTCTTGATGCACAGGGCAGGCCAGCGGAGAGCATTCCCCCGGTGCTGGCTGATCGCCGCCGCCTGCGCGAGATCCTTGACCATCTGTTGGAGAATGCTATTCGCTTCTCGCCCGCTGGGGGAGAGATCAGTGTGATCCTGCGTCCACAGCCAGAGCCAGCCTCGGGGGCTGGAACGGTCCAGCCAGCGCCGGCGATCGAGATCTGCGTGAGCGATCAGGGACGCGGCATTCCCCCGGAACAGCTCCCGCAGATTTTCCAGCGCTTCTATCGCGGTGATACCGGTCTGGCGCGCCCGGGCGGTGGCCTGGGCCTGGGCCTGACGCTCTGTAAGTATCTGGTCGAGTTACAGGGCGGCCAGATCTGGGCCGAGAGCGAGCCGGCCCAGGGCAGCCGCTTTCATGTGCTGCTGCCAGCTCTGACCCCCGTTACCTGAGACCTGCCTGGCTCAGCGCAGGCTCGGCCAGCCGCGCGCTTAGGCCGCTCCCGCTCTCGCCGGTTCGCCCGGCTCGTAGAGCCTATCTGACTAGCAGAGAAGCTCGATCCATCACGCGCTCGCACGAGGAGGAAGAGAGGAGCATGGTGCGAAAGACAACGATTCTGTGTGTCGACGATGATCCGCATCTGCTGCGCCTGGTCTCGCGCAATCTGGAGCTGGAAGGCTACGCCGTTTTGACCGCCGGCGATGGCGAACAGGCTCTGGCCGTGTTCAAGGAGCAGCAGCCGGACCTGATTTTGCTCGATGTGATGATGCCCCGCCTGGATGGCTTCAGTGTCTGCCAGCGGGTGCGCGAGTATTCCGGGGTGCCCATCATTTTGCTGACGGCCCGCGGCCAGGATCAGGATAAGGTGCGCGGCCTGGACCTGGGCGCCGATGACTATTTGACGAAGCCTTTCAGCATTGATGAGCTGCTGGCTCGTGTGCGGGCCGTGTTGCGCCGTGCTCAGTTCAGCAGCGGCGAGCGTGTGAGCGGGTTGCGCTCGATTATCACGATCGGCGATCTGACGATCGATGATACGCGTCACCAGGTGACGCGGGCCGGACGCGAGATCGCGCTGACTCCTACTGAGTATCGGCTCCTGGCTTACCTGGCACAGCATGCCGGACGGGTGGTGACGCAGGACTTGCTCTTAGAACGCGTCTGGGGGGCGGAGTATGTTGGAGAGAGCCATATGCTCCAGGTGAATATTAATCGCCTGCGGCGCAAGTTGGAGGATGATCCGGCTCACCCGCGCTATATCCGTACTAAGGTCGGCGTCGGGTATATGCTGGCCGCCCCCGAGGATCTCTGAGGGCCGTCGGGCTGGCCTTCGGTCTGAGATGGCTGCTGCCTCAGTGAGGTTCATAAGAGAGCCAGGCCCGGTGACGGGTCCTGGCTCTCTCTCTTGCTCCAAGGCAGCCCCCGCTCTCCAGTCCGCTGGTGGCCTGGAGGCGGGAGCCGCCTGGATGGTGCGGTCAGCACTCCCCTCGGCTTTGGAAGCGAGCGCAACTGTCTGCTAGTGGCTGCCAGCCCCCGCCTCCAGCGGCTCCGTGCGCTGGGCCCGCAGGCGGCTCAGCAGTGAGCCGGTCCAGGGTGTCCCTAGCAGGGGCAGCAGCAGGCTGTCGAGTCCATAGTAGCCGGCGATGCGCCAGGCTAGCATCAGGAAGAGGCCCAGCGTGCCCAGCACCGGGTTAATGCTCACGGCGCCGGCCAGCAGGAAGTTCAGGTTCATAAAGACGCCGAAGAAGGCCGCTATGCCCGTTAGAGCACCGAAGATCAGGCCCAGACCAACCAGCACCTCGCCAAAGGTCACCAGGTAGGCGAAGAGGCCGGCATTCGGCAGGACGATATGCTGCAAGAAGGCCGCGTACCAGCCCTGCACCGCCGGGTGCGGCCCGCTGCTGAGGGCCAGCGCTCCTTTGACGAAGCCTTGAATGGCAAGGCCGTCATGACCGCTGAAGACCCAGGGGCTGCCGCTGCGCTGGCCAAAGCCAGCCCCGAAGGCGAAGTTGTAGCCAGTGAGCTTCTCCAGGCCGGCGGTTAGCCATTCGTAGCCAACATAGAGGCGCACGAGCAGCCAGAGCCAGGCCATGCGCGTGTCGGCAAAGAGGAAGCGCGCTAGTGGCGGCTCAGGGATCTGCGTGACGGAACGTGGCTTTAAGATGCCGATGACTTTCATAGGTGATCCTCCCTCCTGTATCAGAGCGAACAAGCGAGACCGATCATTCCAGTCAGACGGGCGGCCCGGCTGGCCGCCGCTGCTCGCCCCCAACGGTTGGCTCCGTTCGGAGGAGCAGCGGCGGGTAGCAGCACCCGAGCTGGCCTTCTCCCTCCCCTTGCCGGCCCTGGCACCACAGCCGCCCTTCTCCTCCCTCGTCCTCGCTTCCTTCCACCGCTTCCAAGAGGGACTATAGCCTATCGTTCTCACAAGCCGCTCTCGGCCTCCTCCACCTCCATCACAGGGCCATCACACCGGCCCCCTCGCGGCCCGTTTCTCCAGCGTGCCCTAATCATGACTATAAGATAATCCTACCAGTCGCCAGCCGCCAGTCGCCAGTCGCCAGCCGCCAGCCGCCAGCGACACAGGCGTGATCTCAGCCAGCGATGGCTTGGTGAGGCAGCGACTAACCCGCTGAGTCCGGCTGTGATGGCTCTGAGAGAAGAGGAACCGGCTTTGTGAGCCGGCTGACACCTGGCAGCGCTACTGTTGCTGATGTGAGCCGAAGCCGTAAGCCGGCCCGGCCCACCGCCCACAGATTGGGCGAACGCTCAGCGAGACAACAAGCAAGATCAGAGAAGGAAGCGCAACTATCTCCCTGTTCATAGATAGGAGGCAGCAGAATGGCATCGCCAGAAGAGGGAAAGACAGCTCTCGAAGACCAAGATCAGAGATCACAGCCGCAAGCCACAGCGACGGCTCCGGCCAGGGGCGAGCAGGCCTCAGCGCCAGGCCCCATCATCCTGGAGGCCGGCAGCTACCGCCCAGAGACCTACCGCCACCTCGCCGCTGGGAACAGCCAGGTCCTTTTTGTACGCCGTCGCCAGCCGACGCCCGCCTATCCCTGGCGCCGCATCATAGCGCCCCTGGCTGTGCTGGTGACCGCCCTGCTGATTATGGTGGCCGTCCTCAGCTTCGGCATCGGCAGTACTCTTGCCAGTGGCGGCCCAGGTGGCAGCGCCAGCTCCAGCTCGGAGCAGGGCACGGCCATGAGCGGCATGAGCAGCATGAATACAAGCGGGCAGGACGCCAATGCTACCGCCACCGCCGCGGCTCTGCCGCGCGCCACCCAGAGCCAGGGGAACCAGCTCGCTCCCTATGTGCGCGATCCGGATGGCGCCAAACACTTCACGCTGGTGGCCGAGCAAGTGCTGTGGGAGGTCGTCAAAGGCACCTGGGTCCCAGCCTATACCCTTAATGGCACCGTGCCGGGGCCGATGATCCGCGTCACCGCCGGCGACCATGTACGTATCACGGTGATCAACCACTTCCACGAGGCGACAAGCATCCATTGGCATGGCCTGGAGGTAGCCAGTCAACAGGATGGTGTTCCCGGCCTCGGCCAGCAGCCGATCCAGCCCGGTCAGAGCTACGTCTACGATTTCACGGTCCACGACCAGGATGTCGGCACCCACTGGTATCACAGCCACTATAACGACGTCAACGAGGTCGCCGGGGGCTGCTACGGAGCCTTTATCGTTGATCCGCGCCCCGGCTCGCCCCAGGCTCGTACGGCGGTGCATGCCGACGTCGACTACACGGCCTTCATCGGTACCTTGCCCGGCGGCTACTACGTCATCAATGGCAAGAGTTTCCCGGATGTTCAGCCGCTGCACGTCAAACATGGCCAGACCGTACACCTGCGCCTGATCGGGGCCGATACGCTCAGCATCCATCCGATGCACCTGCACGGCCACATCTTCACGGTCATCGCTCAGGATGGTCATCCCTTAACTCAGCCCTATCAGCGCGATACGTTGCAGGTGGCTCCCGGGGAGACCTACGATCTGATCTTTACAGCCTGGGCCGCCCCGGGCAGCATCTACCCTTTTCATTGTCATATTCTCTCGCACTTGATGAACCCGGGGCAGAATGAGAGCGAGATGGGCGGCCTGGTGATGCTGGTGATCTACGACCGTTAGCCGCTAGCTGCTCGCATTCCGCTGAGGCCCAGGTCTCCGCTAAGCCCCAACCAAATGAAGCGCCTGGAGTGTTCTCTGCTCCAGGCGCTTCATTTCGTCTGTGAAGGCGAGAGGATACCAGCAAAGCTGGTCGCTGCCAGGCTGGTCAGGATCAGGCCCCGGCCTCTCCAACGGGGGGCGCCGCCGTTGTGGTCTCTTCGTTTTCTGGCGACTCACAGCTCTCCTCTCCCAATAAGGGGAGACGCACAAAGAAGGTTGATCCCTGGCCTTCCTCCGACTCGAACCACAGGCGCCCCCCATGCTGCTCAACCAGGGCCCGGGCCAGATAGAGGCCTAAGCCTGTGCCTTCGATGCCCCAGGCGCGCGCGTTCTCGGCCCGCATGAAGCGGCCTCCGATCTGGCCCTGCTGATGACGCGGGATGCCGATGCCGTGATCCTGCACGCTGATCAACACCGCCGGGGCCTGCCCGTCATGGTCGCCGTCGCGCGCGACGCTGACGCGGATCGGGCCGCCTTGGGGGCTGTATTTGATGGCATTCTCTATGAGATTGCTGAGGACTTGCTCCAGGCGGTGGGGGTCGATGAGGGCTACTAATGGCTCCGCCGGCGCCCGCACCTCTAGCTGATGGCGCTCGGTCGTCTGCTGCAAACGCCGCACCACCTGGCGCACCAGGGGGATGATGTCCGCTGGCAGACGCTGGAGCTGGAGGCGCCCGGCTTGCAGACGGCTGAGGTCCAGTAGCTCCTCGGTCAGGCTGGCCAGGCGCGCCGTGCCTTGTTGGATCTCTTCCAGGGCTTCGCGCTGCCAGGGGGCCAGCGGGGGACCATGCCCGCGCTCGGTCTGACGGAGAAGCATCTCAGCGTAGCCGGTGAGGGCGGCCAGGGGCGTGCGCAGTTCGTGGGCCGCGATGCTGATGAATTCGTCTTTCAGCTCTTCGGCCTCTTTGAGCGGTGTGACGTCCTGGTGAATTACCAGAGCCAGGGGCTCCCCCGGCGCGAGTTGCCGTAGCAGCTCGCCTTGCAGCGCCTCCGGCGGCACTCGCAGCGGCAGGGCGCTCACCAGGACGGGCAGGGCCGAGCCGTCGGCGCGGCGAATTTGCTCTTGATAGAGCGCAATGGCCCGCTGCTCCCGTAGGACGCGTAGGGTGACTAGCTCTCCGGGCACCAGGGCCTTGCCGCGCATGTCGCTGACGACGATGGCATGCTCCTGAAGAAAGTCTAGAAATGGCTGGCCTAATGGCCACTCGGCCCCCCAGACACGACGCACAGCCTGATTGGCGAGGAGCAGCCGGGCTGCTTCTCCGGCTACCAGAGCCACGGCAAAGGGGAGAGCTTCAAAGAGCTGCTCTAGCAGTGAGAGATGGCCCGCCAGTAAGGCCCGCGCTTCGCGCTCGCGCTGGCGCCGCTCGCTGATGTCGCGGTTGATCTCCAGGGTGGCCAGGACCTGGCCGTGTTGGTCACGTACCAGGGCCTGGCGGCTCTCAACGATCACCAGGCGCCCATCACGGCAGACCTGGGTCAGTTCTCCTTCCCATTGGCTATCTCGCTCTAAGATGGTGCGTACCGCCGCCAGCCCTCCGGGGTAGTCGGTCTTGAGCAGACGCGTGCTGATGCGCCCTAGCGCTTCTTGGGCCGACCAGCCGTAGAGGCGCTCGGCCCCCCGATTCCAGAACAGGATGCGGTCAAGCGGGTCACGTAGAATGATGGCATCGTAGGCCTGGTTCAGTAGTTCATCTTGCAGGCTCAGATTCTGGAGGAGGAGCGCGCGCTCTCGCTCGGCCCGCCGCTGGGCTGTCATGTCGCGCACGGCAGCAATGACGTAGAGCCGGTCGCCGACGCGCAAGGGGCTGAGGCTGATCTCTACCGGGAACTCGCCCCCGTCTTTGTGACGGGCGAAGAGATGTAAGCCAATGCCCATCGGACGCAGACGCGGGGCTTTGAAGTACTGGGCCGCATGCCGGCGGTGGATCTCGCGAAAGCGCTCCGGCAGAAGGAGATCCAGCGCCTGGCCAAGGAGTTCCTCACGACGATAGCCAAAGACCACCGTGGCCTGGGCGTTGGCCTGGACCAGGCGCCCTTGCTCGTCTACAACGATGAGGGCATCAGGCAGGAGGTCGAGAAACTGGCGAAAGAGCACAGAGGTGACGTCAGCAATGCCTGGGGGAAAGGTCGAGGACGCGGGCACTGGCTGCCCTGGCGTCTGCTCCGGCGCCCCTTGAGGATCGTGCGCTGTCATGACTCCTCCGCTTCCCACGCAAGCAGGCCGCCAGACCGCTCAGGGAAGGGATCAGACGGCTGCTCTCAGGTTGCGTTGCTGCCTGTCAATGCTGCTAGCTCTCGTCAGAAGGATTATAGCATCGCCACTCGCCAGCGACAAGCGCGACTCTCGCCTTCTCTTCTCACCTCAGCCCTCTCCTGAGAGGAGCTGGTCGCTCTCCCGCCCTGTCCCGGCCTGCACCACAAGAGAGGATGCAAACGGTCCAGGCCTAGGTTCAGCGGACGAAACACGAGCCGTGCGCGCCGCTTGATAGGCCTGCAGGATCGAACGAGCGGAAACATAGCCAAGCAGGCGCCGGGAGCCAGCGCGCTCCTCCACAACCGGTAACCAGTCGTAGCGCTGGTCCACCAGCATGGCCAGCACCTGATCCAGCGGATCTGTGGGCGCAACCGCCAGGACTTGCCGCGACTCAAGCAGTTCCGTCACGCGCCTCCGCTCCCGCTCGCTGGCTTCCACGGCCAGCACCTGCGCCAGCGTCAGCCCGCCCAGCCAGGTCCCTTGCTCATCGATGACCGCCGCACTGGCAACCTGCCACTTCCGCAGCAACGACTCCGCCTGAG
Organism: Thermogemmatispora sp.; assembly: GCF_019683755.1. GTDB lineage: Bacteria > Chloroflexota > Ktedonobacteria > Ktedonobacterales > Ktedonobacteraceae > Thermogemmatispora. The sequence continues at coordinate 7,559 of NZ_JADGHT010000123.1, forward strand.
AGAGCGTGAGAGCGCCTAGCAGCACAGGCTCAGGAGGCAGCAGGGCCTGACGAACCTGGAGCAGCGAGAGCAGCGGAAAGGCCCAGCGCCGGCGATGGGCCGGCGAATCGGCGCGCGTCTTCAACTGACTGCTGTAGATCGATTGCTCACCGACGATTAGCACGGCTATCCCCACAGCCAGCATGGCCGGAGCTAGGAGCGAGAGATTGCCCGTCATCTCAGCCACCATCAGCATGACCGCCAGCGGGGCGTGAGCAATCCCGCCGAAAAGCGCCATCATGGCCACGATCACAAACGGAGCAGGCAGCGCCGCTATGCCTGGCACCAGGGGACTAAGCAGGCGCCAAAACGCTGCCCCCACGGCAGCCCCGATCACCATGCCAGGGCCGAAGATGCCCCCCGAGCCACCGGAGCCGATGGAGAGGCCGGTCGCCAGGATCTTGAGGAAGGGGAGAGCGAGCAGCACCCAGAGCGGCCAGGCGCTCAGGCCTGCTTGCATCCAGAGTTGCACCCAGCCATAGCCCATGCCCAGTACCTGGGGAACCGCCAGGCCGATGAGACCCACCAGTAGACCGCCAAGGGCGGGTTTGAGCCAGCGCGGGAGCGGCAGACGGTGAAAGAGGGCCGTCAGGCCGTAGAAGCCCGTGGCATAGGCCCGCCCAACTAGGCCGCAGCCTACTCCCAGCAGGCCATACCAGAGGAGCTGCAGGGGCGAGCTGAAGGCCAGATTGGCGGGAACGGCAAAGATGGGACTCCAGCCCGAGAAGATCCCAAAGACACTATAGCCGACAATGGAGGCGATCAGCGCCGGCAGGAGGGCCTCAACCTCTAGATCGTCCTTGTAGAGGATCTCTGCAGCCAGCACGGCCCCCCCAAGCGGCGCCCGAAAGATGGCTCCAATACCGGCGCCGATCCCTGTGGCAATCGCCAGACGGCGCTCGTGGACCTCAAGATGTAGCAGCGTCGCCAGGAGGGAGCCGAAGCCAGCACTGATCTGGGCGGCAGGCCCCTCACGCCCGCCAGAACCACCGGAGCCAATGGTGATGGCCGAGGCAACGAGCTTGATGAGGGGAACACGCGCCCGGATCGGCCTGCCCTGATGAAAGGCCGCGATGGCCGCATCGGTCCCGTGCCCTTCAGCCTCGGGCGCCCAGAGAAAAACGATGAGGCCGGCTAGCAGGCCTCCACCGGTCGTCACCAGCGGCAGCAGCCAGGGACGAGCTGCACCCCACAATGGCGTCCAGACCGTACTGCCTTCACCAGTCGGATCAGGCGGTCGATAGCCAATCAGCACGCCAAGGAAAAAGGCGCTCGCCAGGTGAATGGCCTCGAAAAAGGCGATGGCCCCCAGACCAGCTACCAGACCAATGGCACTGCTGAGTAGCAGCCATTTCCAGAGCAGATAAGGACGCTCTACTCCTTTCTCGCGACGCTCCCGGCCCCCACGACGCTCCCAGCGCCGAAGGCCGATGATCAGTCTCTCGCTCAGCATGCGGTATCTGCCTCCTCTTTATGATAATGGGTGGGTGGTCAGTCAAAATCAGCGCCAAAAAGCCAGCAGGAGGACGCGCCACCGCGCTTTATTCCTGCCGCTCAGGGGGACGGCGGGCTGAGGGTGCGAGACCATGCAGGATGAAGTCGGCCACCGCCCCGGCCTGGTCCGCGAGCACGGAGGCCGGGTAGCCCAGGACGCGCGCCGCCAGGACGTAGGATTCGGTCACCGAGAGCACCATCAGGGCGCTGGCCTCTAGCTGCTGGACGCTCAGCTCGCCCCGCTCCTGACCCTCGGCGAGCAGACGGGCAATGGCCGCGACGTACTCCCTCAGTAGGGCCGTCGCCTCTTGTTGGAAGAGGCGGTTGACGCCATAGAGCGCGCTCATGAAGACGTGGAAGCTATCGCTCTCTTGCTCCGCTAGCCTGACAAAGGCGAGAAAGAGGCCCTCCAGGCGCTGCTGCACGGTCTCCCCGGCCGCCAGAGCGGCACGGATCTCTTGCAGGTGGGCCTGAGCAATGAAGCGCAGCATCTCTAGAAATAAGGCTCTCTTGCTCTCAAAGTAGAGATAGATGGTCCCCTTGCCAATCCCGGCCTGCTCCGCAATGAGGTTGATGTTGGCCTGCTCAAAGCCCAGGCGGGCGAATTCCCGGGCCGCTATGCGCAGGATACGCTGGCGCGTGGCTTCGCGCGTCTGCTCGTCGACGATCTTCGGCATGGTCTGGCTCCTTGACAGCGTCTGCCCCCGCTTGAGGGTCTACCGTTTTTGGTGGGTGACCGGTCACCCATATTCAGGGTACGCCCAGGCCACACCACTTGTCAAGGGCAAGTAGGGAAACCAGGGGAGGAGCCAGGGAGCCGCCCCGAAGGAGGGTAGACAGGCAGGCCAAAAAAGGTGGTGCCGCGACTGGACTGGAAGAGCCAGCCACGGCACCCGCCTCTGACCGAACGAGGAGTCCCCGGGAGAAAGAGGTCTATCTGCCTGGTCGCCTGGAGCCTCTGAGATTGGCCTTGTAGGGGCCGCCCTTGAGATTTTCCGGCGCTTTCTCCCGGCCTTCCTGCGCCGCTGGCCGCTTTAGAAGGGCGGATAGGCGTTCTGGACCAGGGTGTCAAAGCCCGCCTGGAACCAGGCCCCTGCCACCGGCGCATTCGGCATCGCCCCCGTCGGCTGATAGTTGTTCATGGCGTTGCCGCCATAGTTGGGATCGCACATCGGGTCAAAGCCTTTGCCCGTCGGGTTGTTCGGCCCCTGCGGGATCAGCGTGCTGGAGCCATCCGACTCCCCGGGCGGCTTGATCCAGACAAAGGCGTCAAAGCCCGGCGCCGGATTGGCCTGCGGACGCGCCCCAATGCCACCCGGCTGATTGCACCAGTTCCCCCGGCTGTAGCGCCGATCGATGCGCGTCTGGTCCACAAACGTATTCACGTCCGTGGCACTGCTCGGCCCCGTCGGGCGGTTCGGCCCACCCCAGCCGTTGCGCGAGGTGTCGATGAGCATGCCGATCGTGCTCGGGAAGCCCTGCGCAATGAAGGCATTGCGCATGTCGATGTCGTAGGGCATTTCATCAATGTAGTTGTTCCACTGGTAGAAGTTGGCCGAGCGCACCGGCTGCCCACCAATCAGCTCATTGGCCGTCATGTACGGCTCAGTGGTCGGGGTGTAGTTGGCTGTGTTGCTGATAAAGCCATCAATGCTGTTGACCCCCGCCGTCGTCCCCTTGATCGTGTTGCTGATCAGCGTCACGGCGTTCTGGAAATTATTGGTCCAGCCCAGCCAGCCGCTGTGCGCGATGTCAACGTAGATGTAGACGTTGGGGATGGCATGCAGCTTGTTGATGGCGTACTGAATCCCCTGCACATAGGCCCCGCTCGAGTTGGCCTCCGCACACTTGGCAATGCTGAGGTTGGTCACCAGGTTGGGCAGCGAATCCGGCTCGATGATGGTCACAATGCGCAGATTGCTGTACTTGGCCTGGCTGAAGGTGGCCGCAATCGGGTCGATAAATTGCGACTCGTAGATGGCCAGCCCGTTGTTGGAGACGCTCAGCTCACCGTTGGAGGCCAGCGCCGCACAGTCGCGGTTGGGCAGATCGTAGATCACGAAGGTGATCACGATCGGCAGGCTGCTGGAAGCCGCTTGCTGCTCCGCCGCATCCAGATAGCCGGCCAGGTTGGTCGGATAGCCGGTCCCGCCGGTGACCGCTGCGATGCTATCCAGCCAGACCGCGGTGGAGTAGTTGGCGACCTGGGCTTCTTTCTGGCCCAGGGTGCCCCCAACGCTGGCGGCGCCCGCCTTCACTTCTGCCGCCCAGTAGGGGTTAATGAAGCCCTGAGCTCCCGCATAGGGGTTGTCAACGTGGACCGCCGGGGATGGCGTGCTGGTCGGCGCCGGGGTTGCTGTGGCGGTCGGCGTCGGCGTCACCGTGGCGCCCGGGGTGGGCGTTGGTGAAGGCGTCGGCGTTGGAGTGCTGCCCGGGGTGGGCGAGGGCGTCGGCGTTGGCGTCGGGGTGCCACTGCCGCCGCTGCTGCCGCCGCAGGCGTTGCCGTTGACCGCGAAGTTCGTCGGGGTCGGGTTGCTCGTCGTCCAGGTGCCGTTGAAGCCTAGATTGACCGAGCTGTTGACCGCGACGGTCCCGTTCCAACTGGCGTTGGTCACCGTCACGTTCTGGCCCGATTGGCTAAAGTTGCCGTTCCAGCCCTGGGTGACAGCCTGGCCACTGGCGGGGAAGGTAAAGGTCAGGGTCCAGCCGTTCCAGGTGCTGCTGCCGGTGTTCTGCAGCACCAGGTTGACGCTGAAGCCGCCAGGCCACTGGCTCACCACGGTGTAGGTGACCTGGCAGTAGCTGGCAGCGTGGACCCGCGCCTGATTGCCAACAAGGCCCGTCAGCAGCAATACGGGCAGGGCCAGCAGCGCTAGCAGGTGCTTACGTCCCCACAAGCTTTGTCGTCGAAAGGTGTGCGGTGTCATACCCTTCGTGCTTCCTTTCCTTGCACGACTTTGGTTGGCTACCGCTCCTCGCCCTGCAGAACCCGACAAGCAGGTTCTGCAGGCTGGGGAGGGAGCGGAAGCATCCTTGCATTCCTGCTTGTGGTGAAATCGGTACCGCAAACGATTACGTAAGCGGTTTCAAATTAGAATATAGTTGGGAGCCGGGCGGTTGTCAAGACCCTGCTGAAAGTTTTCAGGGGAAGGGGCTGGCGAGGCCTGGGAAGCGGGCTGAGCAGGAGAGGGGAGGAGAAGAGGGG
>NZ_JADGHT010000124.1 GCF_019683755.1 Thermogemmatispora sp.
GGGGAGAAGATGCCGCGTAAGGGGGGACCGGGGATTCTGCGCTCGGATTTGCTCTTGATTAATAAGATCGATTTGGCGCCGTATGTGGGGGCGTCGCTGGCGGTGATGGAGCGGGATACGCGCCGCCAGCGTGGGGAGCGACCGTTTGTCTTTACCAATTTGCGCAGCGGTGAGGGGTTGGAGGTGGTGGTGAGCTGGCTGGAGGAGCAGATGCGGCGCGCCCGCAGGTTGCAGATAGAGATTCCTTCTTGATCCGCCTGCTGTCAGCCCAGTTGGTCTGTTGGACGGGGCCAGGCAGGGGTAGCCGTGGGTGCCATGCTGCTCCTGTCCTGGCCCTTCTCTGGCTTGGGTGGCTGGGGTTAAGAAAGCTCTCCTCTCTATTGCCGAATTTCCTCCTTGCTGTCTTGCGCTCTCTGCCGTATCATCTGGGGTGCTCGATGGTGAGCAAATTCGCCCGCATTTTTGCGCACCTGGCTTCGTTCTTTTGTATGCAATGGCCATCCAATCGCTAGATAGGATCGCGTGTTGATGTGCTGGAGGCTCTCCCCCAGGTGCAGCTTGCTTCCCCAAGAAGCGGTGTTGTGGCCTCTGGCTGCCTGGCTGCCTGGCTGGTTGTCAGGCTGCGCTGGATTCCGCGACTGACCCGGCATGGGGGCCTGGCCCGTCTGGCTCCGCCGACCTTGCCTGACTCCCAGCGGCTTCAGGTTCGCTTGGGAGACAAGGCGCGCTCGTGTGCTCGGTCGACAGGGGGAGAGGAAAGGCAGGCATGGGTGATGGCCTATGGTTGTCGCTCCTTTTGTTCGCTGTCAGGTTGGAGAGAGGTGTGTCTCCGATGGCTGCTGTGAATGAGCTTTATCCCAATGTGCGCGTGCGGGGGCTGCGCCCTCATGAGGTGGTGACCTTGCTTGCGGTTCAGCCGCATGGTCCGGATGAGGTTGAGGTGGTTTATCGCGATGCTAACGGCCAGCTTGGTTCCGAGCTGCTCTATGCTGAGCGGCTGGCCCAGTTGACGGTGGTGCCCGCCGAGGAGCGCTGGTCGTTCAAGGCCGATGGGGAGCGCTTCCGTCTGGTTTCGGAGGCTTTTCGCATCCGGCTGGCCTACCTCTTCGATCCGTTGCTGGCGGTCCATACGTCGCTGATTGAGCCGCTGCCGCACCAGATTACGGCGGTCTATGAGACGCTGCTGACGCGCCAGCCGCTGCGCTATGTGCTGGCGGATGATCCCGGCGCTGGGAAGACGATTATGACGGGCCTGCTGATTAAGGAGCTGCAGCTACGTGGCGCCTTGCAGCGCTGTTTGATTGTGGCTCCGGGTAATCTGGTGGAGCAGTGGCAGGATGAGCTGAAGAGTAAGTTTCAGTTGCCGTTTGAGATTTGGACGAAGGAGCGGGCAGCGGCCTCTTTAGCGGCTAATCCCTTTCTGGAGATGCCGCTGTTGATTGCGCGCCTGGATGTGCTGGCGCGCAATGAGGCTTTGCGGCCCTGGCTGGAAGAGACGTCCTGGGATCTGGTGGTCTTCGATGAGGCGCATAAGCTGTCGGCGACGTTCGTGGGCGATGAGGTGAAGTATACGAAGCGCTATCATTTGGGTGAGTTGCTGGGGACACGCACGTCGCATTTGTTGCTGTTGACGGCTACTCCGCATAATGGCAAGGATGAGGATTTTCAGCTCTTTCTGCGCTTGCTCGATCCCGATCGTTTCGCGGGTCGTATCCGTTTTGGGGTGAAGCCGGCGGCGGTTGGCGATTTGATGCGTCATTTGTTAAAGGAGCAGCTCTATACCTTCGAGGGGAAGCCGCTTTTTCCGGAGCGCTATGCGTCGACGCTGGCGTACGAGCTTTCTCCTCTGGAGCAGCGGCTCTATCGGGAGGTGACGGAGTATGTGCGCCAGGAGTTTAATCGCGCCGATGCTTTGCAGGGGGGCCGCAAGGGAACGGTGGGCTTTGCGCTGACGATTCTGCAGCGCCGGCTGGCTTCGTCGCCAGAGGCCATTTATCAGTCGTTGCATCGGCGTCGCTCGCGTCTGGAGAGGCGCCTTGCGGAGCTGCACCAGCAGCGGCTCATGGCTTCGGTGGAGCTGCCCGAGGAGGTGCCGCTGTTGGATGAGGAGGAGCTGGCGGAGTTGGAGGAGGATGCTCCAGATGCTGAGCGCGAGCAGGTGGAGGAGAGGGTGGTGGATCTGGCGACGGCGGCGCGGACAATGGCCGAGTTGGAGCAGGAGATTCAGCGCTTGCGGGAGTTGGAGCAACTGGCTGAGGAGGTGCGCCGCAGTGGCCGTGATCGTAAGTGGGAGCAGTTGTCGGATTTGCTTCAGCATGAGCAGGCGATGTTTGATGCTGAGGGCCGGCGCTGTAAGCTGGTGATTTTTACGGAGCATCGCGATACGTTGCTCTATTTGCAGCGGCGTATTACGGGTCTGCTGGGCCGCGCTGAGGCGGTGGTGGCGATCCACGGCGGAATGGATCGGGCGGAGCGTCGGCAGGTTCAGGAGGCTTTTACGCAGGACCCGGAGGTGTTGATTCTGGTGGCGACGGATGCGGCGGGCGAGGGCATCAATTTGCAGCGGGCCCATTTGATGGTGAACTACGATCTGCCGTGGAATCCTAATCGCCTGGAGCAGCGCTTTGGACGCATCCATCGTATCGGGCAGACCTATCCCTGCCATTTGTGGAATCTGGTGGCCCTGAATACGCGCGAGGGCGAGGTATACTATCATTTGCTGGAAAAGCTGGATAAGGAGCGTAAGGCGCTGGGTGGGCAGGTGTTCGATGTGCTGGGCCGTTTGCAGTTTGGTGAGCGCTCGCTGCGCGATTTGATTGTGGAGGCCATCCGCTATGGGGATCGCCCCGAGGTGCGGGCCCGCCTGGAGCAGACGGTGGAGACGGCCCTGGATCGTTCTCATTTGCAGCGCTTGCTTGAGGAGCGGGCGCTGACGCATGAGGTCTGGGATGTGGTGCGGGTGCGTCAGGTGCGCGAGGAGATGGAGCGGGCCCAGGCGCGGCGTTTGCAGCCGCATTTTGTGGCCTCCTTTTTCTTGACGGCCTTTCAGCGCTTCGGGGGCCGCTTTTATCGCCGTGAGCCAGGCCGCTATGAGCTGACGCATGTGCCGCAGCGTATCCGTGAGCGCTCGCCGGCGGGTCTGCGACGGGCGCTGTTGCCGCGCTATGAGCGGGTGACGTTTGAGAAGGAGCTGATGACGCTGCCGGGGAAGCCGCCGGCGGAGTTGTTGTGTCCGGGCCATCCGTTGTTGGAGGCGGTGCTGAATCTGGTGCTGGAGGAGGATCGGGAGCTGTTGCAGCAGGGGGCGATCTTGCTGGATGAGCAGGATGGGGGCCGGGAGCCGCGGGTGCTCTTTTATCTGGAGATGACGATTCAGGATGGCCGCGTCGATGCCTCGGGCATGCGCCATGTGGCGGCGCGTCAGTTGCTGTTTGTGGAGTGCACTGCCCGGGGGGAGATGCAGCCGGCAGGCTATGCGCCTTTCCTGGATTACCGCGCGCTGAAAGAAGATGAGCAAGGGGTGCTGGCCGATGTGCTGGCGGCTCGCTGGCTGCAGGAGGATCTGGAGGAGCGGGCGCGCTCGTATGCGATCCGCGAGCTGGTGCCGCGCTATCTGGAGGAGGTGCGCCGCCAACGGCTGGAGCAGGTGGAGCGGGTGCGGCAGGCGGTGCACGAGCGCTTGATGCAGGAGATCATTTATTGGGATAAGCGGGCGGCTGAGCTGGCGGAGGCGGAGCGGCAGGGGAAGGTGAATGCGCGCTTGAATGCGGACCAGGCTCGTCAGCGCTGTCGGGAGCTTGAGGGGCGCCTGAATTCGCGTATGGAGGAGTTGGAGCGGGAGCGGACGCTGACGCCGCTGCCGCCGCGGGTGCTGGGGGCGGCGCTGGTGGTGCCGGCGGGTCTGCTGGCGGAGCGTCGGCGGGCGCTGGTGGAAGAGACGGCGGCTGGCTCCGAGCGGGCGGGCGCGGATGCGGAGGATGAGGTTGGGCTGGAGCGCAATCCCGAGGTGGAGCGGCTGGCGATGGCGGCGGTGATGGAGGTGGAGCGGGCGCTGGGCTATGAGCCGCGCGATGTGAGTCGCGAGAATCGGGGCTATGATATTGAGTCGCGTGTGCCGGAGACGGGGGCGCTGCGCTTTCTTGAGGTGAAGGGTCGGACGCAAGGGGCGGCGACGGTGTTTGTGACGCGCAATGAGATTCTGACGGCGCTGAATCAGCCGGAGCGCTTTGTGTTAGCGCTGGTGCTGGTGGAGGGCTCGCAGTGCGCGGTCTGGTATGTGCGCCAGCCTTTTGAGCAGCCTCCTGATCGGCTGGCCTGCGGGGTTTTTTATAAGATCGCTGATCTTTTGGCAAAAGGAGAGCGTCTGCGATGAGTGATTCGCTGAAGAAGAAGTTGATTGAGGTGGCGCTGCCGCTGAAGGCTATTAATGAGGCTTCCTCTAAGGAGAAGTCGCTGCGTCATGGTCATCCTTCGACGCTGCATCTGTGGTGGTCGCGTAAGCCGTTGGCGACGGCGCGCGCCGTGCTGTTTGCCTCGCTGGTGGACGATCCGTCGGCCCACCCGGAGCGTTTTCCCAATGAGGCCAGCCAGGAGCAGGAGCGCGAGCGGCTTCTCGAACTGATCCGCCAGTTGGTCATCTGGGAGAATACAACCAATGAGCAGGTGCTGGCGCAGGCCCGCGAGGAGATCCGCCGCGCGACGAACGGAGCGCCGCCTCCCGTGCTCGATCCTTTTGCTGGTGGCGGCTCGATTCCGCTGGAGGCGCTGCGCCTGGGGCTGGAGGCTCAGGCCGGCGATCTCAATCCGGTGGCTGTGCTCATCAATAAGGCGCTGATCGAGATCCCGCCGCGCTTCGCCGGGCGCCCGCCGGTTCATCCGCAGGCGCGTCAGGCCCTGCTCGCGGGTCAGTGGGAGGGGGCGCGCGGGCTGGCCGCCGATATTCGTGCCTATGGGCGTTGGCTGCGCGATGAGGCCGAGCGGCGCATCGGCCACCTCTATCCGCGCGTGCCTCTGCCGACGTCAGCGCTGGAAGAGCAGCCCGCCACCGACAGGAAGCGAAAGCCCAGTCAGGCCAATGGGGCCAGCCACAGCAACGGCGAGGCGACGGTCATCGCCTGGCTGTGGGCGCGCACGGTGACCTGTCCAAATCCGGCCTGCGGGGCTCAGATGCCGCTCGTGAGCAAATGGTGGCTCTCGAAGAAGCGGGGGCATGAGGCCTGGGTAGAGCCGCTGGTGGAGCGCGAGAGCAGGCCGCCGCGGGTGCGCTTTGTGGTGCACACAGGAGACACGGGCCAGGGTGAGCCGCCGGCGGGGACGGTGAACCGCCGCGGCGCCCGCTGTGTGGTTTGTGATACGACGATCCCTCTGGAGTATGTGCGGGCGGAGGGGCGTGCTGGACGTATGGGATATCAGTGTATGGCCCTGGTGGCGGAAGGCCCACACCAGCGGGTGTATTTGCCCCCCGCAGGGGAGCCTGTCATTGAGCAGCCCGCTTCATGGAAGCCCACTCAAGAGCTATCCTACGCACCTCGTTACATGGCTCCCATACTCTATGGTATGGTCACCTTCGGCGACCTCTTCACGCCGCGCCAGCTTGTGGCCCTGACCACCTTCAGCGACCTGATCGCCGAGGCGCGCGAACGGGTGCTGGCCGAGGCACGCGCCGCCTGGGGCGAGCTGGACCCCGCCAGCGCTGGCGATGAGCGCCCCCTGCGCGAGGGCGGCAGCGGCCCCGTCGCCTACGCCGACGCCCTGGCCACCTACCTGGCGCTGGCCGTGGATCGGTTGGCCGATAAATGTTCTACCATTTGTGCATGGGACGTTACTCGTGAAAATGCTGGTCATACGTTCTCGAGACAAGCCATACCTATGGTCTGGGACTTCAGTGAAGTAAATCCCTTCAGTAGCTCGGGAGGCAATTTCATGGGAGCCATCAACTGGGTGGCCGCGGTCATCGAGGCCGTCCCCTGCAGCGCCCGCGGCGTGGCCAGGCAGTGCGAGGCCAGCGCGGCGGTCAATGGCGTCGCCCGGCCCCTTATTTCCACCGACCCGCCCTACTACGACAACGTCGGCTACGCCGACCTCTCAGACTTCTTCTACGTCTGGCTGCGGCGTAGCCTGGCTCCCATCTATCCCGACCTCTTCGCCACCCTGCTCACCCCCAAGGGCGGCGAGCTGATCGCCTCGCCCTACCGCCACGGAGGCGACAAAGACCAGGCCCGCCGCTTCTTCGAGGAGGGCCTGCGCCGCGTCTTCGCCAATCTGCGCGCCGCCCAGCATCCCGACTATCCCCTGACCCTCTACTACGCCTTCAAGCAGGCCGATGTCGAGCAGGCCGGGGACGAGGCGCCTGACGAGGAGCTGGAGGAGGCAGCCGAGCCGCTGGCAGACGACGAGGCAGAGGCCGCCGAGGAGGGCCAGGCTCCTCAGAGCGCGGCCCGGCGCCGCAACGGCAAACAAGCCGCCAACGGCCAGAACGGCACGGCCCTGGTAGCCTCCACCGGCTGGGAGACCATGCTCGAGGGCCTGATCAGTGCCGGCTTCACCATCACCGGCACCTGGCCCATCCGCACGGAGCTCGCCAATCGCCCACGTGGGCAGGGATCGAACGCCCTGGTCTCCTCGATCGTGCTCGTCTGCCGCCCGCGCCCCGAGAAGGCCCCCATCGCCTCGCGCCAGCAATTCTTGCGCGAGCTGCGCCAGGAGCTGCCCCAGGCCATTCACCACCTGCAGCAAGGCGGCATCGCCCCCGTCGACCTGGCCCAGGCCAGCATCGGTCCCGGCATGGCCATCTACTCCCGCTACCGCCGCGTCGAAGACGTCGACGGCAGCCCCGTCAGCGTGCGTGCCGCCCTCCAGCTCATCAACCGCGTCCTGGACGAAATCCTGACCGCCCAGGAAGGCGACTTTGACAACGAAACCCGCTGGGCCGTCGCCTGGTTCGAACAGTTCGGCTTCGTCAGTGGCGACTTCGGCAGCGCCGAAACCCTCTCCAAAGCCAAAAACATCTCTATCCAGCGCCTGAGCGAGAGCGGCATCGTGCACTCCCACGGCGGCAAAGTGCGCCTGCTGCGCGGCGAAGACCTGCCCCAGCGCGAACGCCTCAACGACGGCCAGCCGCTCACCACCTGGGAATTCACCCTGCGCCTGGCCCACGCCCTCCTCAAGGGCGGCGGCGAAGAGCACGCCGCCAGGCTCCTCAGCCAGAGACAGGACCTGGCCGCGTCAGCCCTTGAACTGGCCTACCGCCTCTACAGCATCTGCGAGCGCCACGGCTGGGCCCAGGAGGCCCTGCCCTACAACAGCCTGGCCAGCGCCTGGCCAGACATCAGCCAGAAAGCCTTTCGCTACAGCAGGGGCGAGCTTGCCGAACAGGGGAGCCTGCTGCCAGAATAATCACAGAGAAAGGAGAGAATGCGCAAAACCGGGCGCCAAAAGTGTGCCTGGCTGCCGTCTCTCCCTTATTGGGAGAGACGATGACCCTGGCGTTTGCCTGATGAGCGTCTAGTAAGCGAGCAACTGGAGAGGAGCGACCCCCTATATGCCACGCACCAACCACGAATACGTCGGTCAGGCCCTGACCTATCTCCGCGACGGCCTCAGGCCCTTCGTCGAGCGCGAGATGCAGAACACCTATGGCACCAACTGGCGCAAACAGGCCGCCCAGTCCCTGCATAAAGAGCACATCACCGAGGATCAAGATCTCCTGCGTGACGTCCAGGCCCTGCTCGTCATCATGTGGGACCAGTGGAACCAGGTCTTTGCGCAGACGCTGGGACCACTTGAGCGCAGCCTGGTCAGCGAGCTGCGCGATACACGCAACCGCTGGGCCCATCAGGAGCCGTTCGACACCAGCGACGCTTACCGCGCCTGCGACAGCGCACAGCGCCTGCTCGAAGCGGTCTCCGCCAGGAATGAGGCCGACCAATGCGAGCAGCTCATGTCTGAGCTGATGCGCCGGCGCTACGAAGAGCAGACCCAGCGGCAGGCCCGGCGCACCTCGGCCCTGGTCGCCGAGAAAGGCGTCGCCGGGCTGCCCTCCTGGCGCAGCATCATCACGCCGCGGCCCGACGTCATCGGTGTCGAATATAGCCTGGCCACATACGCCGCCAACCTGGCCCAGGTGGTACAAGGCAGTGCCCCAGCCGAATACCAGGACCCGCGCGAATTCTTCCAGCGCACCCACCTGACCGAGGGCCTGCGCCGCCTGCTGACCAACGTCCTGCGCCGCCTCAGCGGCCAGGGCGGCGACCCCGTCATCAACCTGCAGACCAACTTTGGCGGCGGCAAGACCCACTCCTTGCTGGCCCTCTACCACCTCTTCTCTGGCTACCCGGCCTCCGAGCTGGCCGGCGTCGAAAGCCTGCTGTCAGCGGTCAACCTCAGCAGCCTGCCCAGCGTCCAGCGCGTTGTTATCGTCGGCCACGCCATCTCTCCCAGCGACGTCCAGCACAAGCCGGATGGCTGCACCATTCGCACCCTGTGGGGAGAACTGGCCTGGCAGTTGCTTGGCAAGGCCGGCTACGAGCGCGTCGCCGAAGCCGACCGGCATGGCGTCAGCCCTGGCTCCGACACCCTGCGCGAGATCTTCGCAGCCGCCGCCCCTTGCCTGATCCTCATCGACGAATGGATCGTCCACCTGCGCCAGCTCTATCACAACCCCAACCTGCCCGCCGGCACCTTCGAGGCCAACCTCAGCTTTGCTCAGGCCCTCAGCGAGGCCGTCAGCAGCACGCCGCTCGTCCAGCTCGTCGCCTCGCTGCCCGCCTCCGACAGCGAAGCCGGCGGCCAGGGCGGCAAAGAGGCCCTGGCCCGCCTGAGCCAGATCTTTGGCCGCATCGAAGCCCCCTGGAGTCCCGCCAGTCCCGAAGAGAGCTTTGAGATCGTGCGCCGACGCCTCTTTAAAGACCTGGTCACTCCCGACCAATTCAAGGCCCGCGACGCCGTAGCGCGCACCTTCGTCCAATTCTACGAGCAGTACCAGCAGGAGTTTCCCAGCGCCAGCCATGAAGCCAGCTACGAAGACCGCATCAGGCGCGCCTACCCCATCCATCCCGAACTCTTCGACCGCCTCTACGGCGCCTGGTCGACCCTCGAACGCTTCCAGCGCACGCGCGGCGTCCTGCGCCTGATGGCCAGCGTCGTGCGCACGCTCTGGGAGCGCAACGACCCCAATCCGCTCATCATGCCCGGCAGCGTCCCCATCGACGCCCCCATCGTCCAGGACGAGCTGATGCACTACCTGGAAGACAACTGGCGTCCGGTGATCGCCAGGGACGTCGACGGGCCTGACTCGCTGCCGCTGCGCCTCGACGGCGAGTATCCCAACCTGGGCCACTGCGGCGCCAGCCGGCGCGTGGCGCGCACCCTCTTCCTGGGCACGGCGCCCACCGTCCACAGTCCCAATCGCGGCCTGACCGTCAGCGAGATCAAGCTGGGCTGCGTCATGCCCGGCGAAAACATCTCGGCCTTCAGCGACGCGCTGGGCCACCTCTCCAATCGCTCAACCCACCTCTGGTACGATGGCCAGCGCTACTGGTACGACACGCGCGTCAGCATCACGCGCCTGGCTCAGGACCGCGCCCTCCAGGTCCAGGACTACGAGATCAGCCAGGAGCTTGAGCGGCGCCTGCACGCGAGCCTCAGCGGCCCTAAACAGCGCGGAGCCTTTGCCCGCATCCATATCTTTCCCTCCAGCAGCGCCGAGGTGCCCGACGAGAACAACGGCGTCGCCCTGGTCATTCTGGAGCCGCAGTTTAGTCATGGCGCCAAAGATAGCCACAGCCCGGCCTACAGAGAGGCCTTGCGCCTGCTCCAGGAGCACGGCAATGGGCGCCGCCAGTATTGCAATACGCTGATCTTCCTGGCCGCTGATCGCCACCGAATCGAGGGCCTCAAGGAGGGCGTGCGCGAGTTTCTGGCCTGGAAAGGCATCTGGGACGATCGTGAGAGCCTCAATCTGGACCTGGCCCAGCTCAATCAGGCCCAGAGCAAGCAGAAGGAGGCCAACCAGACCGTTGATCTGCGCATCACCGAAAGCTACTGCTGGCTGCTCATCCCCGAGCAGAGCAACGCCCGCGACAGCAGCAGCATCCTTCTGGATGAGCGTCAGCTCAAGATGACCGGCCAGGAGCCGAAGCAAATCGCGCTATCCATCAGCTTCACCCTGCGCGAGAGCGAACAGCTCGTCGAGCGCTACGCGCCAACCTGGCTGCGCCGGGAGCTGGACAGCATCCCGCTCTGGCGCGGCAACCACGTCAGCGTCAAGGAGCTGCAGGACTTCTACGGGCGCTATCTCTATCTCAAGCGCCTCAAGAGTCCCGAGGTCCTGCTGCAGGCCATTGCCGAGGGCGTGGGCCTGGCCCAGTGGCGCGACGATAGCTTTGCCTACGCCGACACCTGGGATGAGGAGCGTCAGCGCTACCTGGGACTGCGCGCCGGTCAGCCTATGAGCAAAGAGCAGGTGCAGCCTTCCGGCCTGGTGGTCAAGGCGGAGGTGGCCGCCGCCCAGCTCGAGGCCGAGGCGCGCGCCAGAGCCGAGGCTGAGCGCGCCCGCCTGGCCCAGGCGGCAGCCAGCACCCTGAGCGCCCCCGCTCCCGCTGGCAGCGTGCCAGGGACCGCGCCGGCGCTACAGACTTCACCTGCTGCGTTCTACGAGCAGAGCCAGTCGGCCAGCGCCGCCTATACAGTCGCTGGCAGCTCAGCGACGGTCGCCACCGAGCCACCACAGCGCCGCTTCTACGGGGCCGTTGCGGTCGATCCGCGGCACCTCGCCAGCAGCGCTCACACCATCGTCAGCGAGGTCATTGAGCATCTGCTGAGTCTGCCCGGGGCCAAAGTTGAGGTGACCCTGGAGATCCAGGCCACTTTCCCCGACGGCTTCCCGGCCCATAAGCGTCAGGTCGTCGAGGAGAACTGTCGTACCTTGAAATTCTCCGACTTCGGCTTCGAGAGCGAGTAGTCTAGCCGGCAGGCCAACCGGCCAGCCAGATCGGGACGCCAGCCCGTCTCAGCTCAGCCTGACTCCACGAAACGTGGCCAGTCACCGAGGTGGCGCGTCGCGGCGTCCTGGTCTGGCGGGTCCTCCTCGGCCCAAGCGGAGATGTCAGGCGGGCCGTCGGCAGTCTGCAGCAGAGCGTAGGCCGGCGCCTCATCTGCAGCGGCCTCGTCGACCTCGTCCGGCGAGGAGGCCAGCGCCAGAGCGGCCAGCTCGCGGCGGAAGGGCCAGAGGAGGATCTGCCAGGCCCGCGCCGGCGGCAGTTCTGCCAGGTGGCTCCGCGCCGCCGCGATGGCCTGCCAGACCTTGCTCACATGCTCCATCGCCTCGGCCTGCTCCTCAGCCTGACCCAGGGTCGCGACCGCTTCCTCCAGATGTCGCCAGGTTGCCGGCGACTCGCCCTGTCCGTTGGAGACGGGCGCCAGCGTCGGCCCTTGCTCCCGTAGGCGCCGCACCAGCTCAAGGCCGGGCCGTGAGCGCTGACGGATCTTCATGGTCGGTTTCCTCCTTTCTGCTTGAGATCTCCTCTCCGCTTGAGCAATCTGTCTGGCCCGAGCGGCCCAGACGGCGTAGCTCGTCCTGACACCAGGCGAGCAGCTCGGGCGGACATTGCTCCCAGGGAATGTAGTCCAGAACGGCCAGTCGCGCTAGTGCTGGCCCCAGCCCTAGCCGGGTGTGGATCTGCTCCAGATGCGCATAGACCGTGTTGCGGCTCAGCCCCAACTGTCTGGCCACCTCCGTGGTCGTCAGCCCGGCCCGGAGCAAGAGCAGCACCTGCCAGCGGCGCAGTCCGCGCAGTCTGAGCGCCGGCGATGAGCGCCGTTCGGGGAGGGTGGGCGCCTCGGGCTGGCTTGCTGGTTTGCCAGGCAGCGGAGGCAACCCCTCGGGCGGCAGCAGCGTGGGCGGACACTGCTCCCAGGGGACATGCGCGAGTGGATCGCTGCGGCGGGCGAGACAGAGACGCTGGCGCAACAGGGAGAGGTGAACGGCAACGGTGTGAGGGGCAAGGCCCAGTTGGGCGGCCACAGCCTGGCGGGAGAGGCCGCGGCGCAGCAAGAGGACGATCTGCCACTGGCGCGGGGTCAAGGGCCGTCGCCACCGGCGGTCAGCCCTGGGCCGGCAGGTGAGAGTCATAAGCTGTCTTCCTCCTTCAGTGCATGAATACAGGTAGCAATGAACATCGTCTTGTCGGGATGAGCAAGCAAGCTGTCTATGATGAAGGGAAGAACGAGGGTGGGGAAAGCAAACAGGG
>NZ_JADGHT010000125.1 GCF_019683755.1 Thermogemmatispora sp.
GGAAGACTACCAGGCGCTCGCCGAGCTGTACGCCATCGTCCGCCGCGACCTCGACCTGGTTCCTGTCGACCACGAGCTGACCGCCAAGACCAAGGCCCTACTGCGCTCGCGCACTAGTAGCAGCGCACCAACAGCCCCGGAGGCCGTGCGTGAGCTGAGCCTTGAACGACTGCAAGCCCTCAAGAATAGCCGTCTCTCTTCTTTAGCAAAGATAATCAATTTGCGTAAATTGCTCTCACTGACCGTCGAAACCAAAGCCAGGCAAGAGCCGCACCTGGTCTCGATCGGCGAGCGCGCCGAAGAGGTAGCGCGCGAGTACGAGGCGCGCCATGTTGCCACGCAGCAGGCCCTCGACGAGTACGAGAAGCTGGCCGAGGAATATCTGCACGCCAGCGAGGAGCGTCAACGCCTGGGCCTAGGTAGCAACGCCTTTGCTATCTACCAGGAGCTGCGCCGGCAGGTGGTCACCGCCAGTCCACAGCAGGCTCAGGCTCTTGATGAGGCCTTTAAGCGCTATCCTGACTATGAGTGGAATCCTTCCCAAGAGAGCCACTTGCGCGCCGAACTCTATCGCCTGCTGTATCCTGTGTGTGGGGTCACGTTAGCGGTGAGCCTTGCCTCAAAACTGTTACGTCTGGAGCGAGTAAAAGAAGCATGAAAGCGCCCAAAAAGAAATCGAAGCGACAATCCCCTGAAGAACCGCAATACTGGTACGACGATGAAGAACTCCGCTGGGCCGTGCGCTACTGGGCGGCGCGCATCGGGGTCAAGGTGCCTCAGGTGCGTTTCCAGCGCATGCCCGATGCCTGGGGGCGCATCACCCCAAATGGCTGGCTGGCTCTTGATCCCACCTTGCTGACGCTGCCGCGTCCTCTGGGCGAGCTGGTGATCGTTCACGAACTCGTACATCAGCTCGTTCCCAATCATGGCCGGGTCTTCAAACTCTTCATGCATGCCTATCTGCCAGACTGGGAGGAACGAGAGCGCGAGCTACAGCGCTATGCCCAATCCCCTGACGAGCACAGGCCAGCCCTCTAACGAGGATGGCACCAGGCCAGGAGGGGCCAAGGCCGGCAAGAGCTGGCCTGATCCCCTTCTGGCCAGCGCCCATTAGTATTGGCTTCCTGCTACAACTCACCCGCCTAGCCAGGTTGAGATAGCACCTGCCTGTCCTGACCCGGCAACGCTTGCAGGGAAGCGACCTCTACCGGTACAATGATAGAAAACGCGGCCTGTGAGGCTGCACAGCGCCGGCGGCCTCCATGAACAACAGAACAGACAGTTCAAGAACACAGCTATCTGGACTCATGACCGATGCGATCCCATCCTGTTCGCGGCTCATGACAGCGCCGTCAGCGCAGCGGAGCAGCCCGGTCACAGGCGCCTGGCTGGGCGCTGAAGGGCCAGTCAGGCAGTATTACGGCTCTTGCAGCAGGAGAGGAGGTCCGCGAACCTGTGAGCAGCCCTCTCATCAGAGAAGTCCGCAGCCCCGCCCGTCGCAGTCGCGCTCGGACCACCCGTTTCAGACAGGGCCGGTCGACCCGCTACGTGCGCTACGTCCGCTACCTTGGTTCACTGGGCCGTGCCAGCCGGCGGGCCGTCCAGGTCACGCGCCAACAGGCCCCCGCCTGGCGGCGCTCCGTCCGCTCGCGCTACGTACTCGCCTGGTTAACAGCTTATCTCTACGGCTCGCTTCCGCTCGTCTACTGGCTCGGGCGGCGCAGCGGCGTTAATCTGCGCCAGAGCGGCTCGGGCAACGTTGGCGTCTCTAATCTGCTCAGCAGCAGCAAGCGCGGTCGCCGCTGGGCAATACCGGCAGCGCTCTTCGACGCCTCCAAAGGCTATCTGCCGATTAGCATCTGCCGCCGCCTGGGCTACCCGCGCGAAGTGGCCGAACTGGCCGGCGTCTGCGGCGTCGTGGGCCAGTGCTGGCCGCTCTTCCTGCGCTTCAACGGCGGGCGCGGCCTGAGCGCTTTCCTGGGGGCCGCCCTGCAGATCAACCGCCGCGCCGGCCTGCTGGCTCTCTCGACCCTGGCCAGTGGTGTCCTCTGGCGACTCTGGTCACTGTTCTCCCACCACCAGGCCCCCGCGCCAGCTACCCGCAGGTCCTGGGCCAGTCACAGTATCAGCACCACAACAACGCGGAGCAAGGTCGTACCTTTGAGCGGCCTGGCCGCCATCCTGCTCTTCACCTTTCTCTGCCTGCGCGAGCATGAGCGCACCCAGCGCCAGCAGCTCATTCCACCTCTGCTGGCCGCCCTGCTTCTGTTACGCCGCCTGACCGCGCCGCTGCCCGACGACGCTGAGCACGGTCCCGCACGCCAGCCCAAGGCCTTGCTCTATCGCTTGCTCTACGATCGCAATACGCCCGATTAAGGAACGATCTCAGTACGAGCCGGCCAGCCAGTCGCACAGGAAGAAGAGAGGGTCAGCCCGCCACACGCAACAAGAAGGAGCTGAGAAGAGGCGAGCAGCAACAATGATAGGGATCGTCACCGATAGCACGGTGGGACTGCCGCCGACTGTTGCCGCATCACTCGGTATCACTATTGTGCCGCTGGTCATTCTCTTCGACCAAGAGGCTGTCCTTGACGGCGTCGACCTCGACAGTGCGGCCCTCTTTCGCCGCCTAGAGGCGGCGCCGATCTTCCCTCATACCTCCCAGCCCTCACCCGCCGCCTTTGTCCAGGCCTATAGCCGCCTGATCGCCGCGGGAGCCGAAGGTATTCTAGTCATCGTGCTTTCGTCGCGCCTGAGCGGCACCTATCAGACTGCGCACTTAGCTCGCGAGCTGCTCCCTGACGAACTGCGTCGGGTGCCCATCGAGATCATCGATTCGCAAAGCGCCGCTATCGGCATGCTACCAGCCGTGCTGCAGGCCGCCAGGGAGGCGCGTCAGGGACGCACGCTAGTCGAGATCCGGGCTCACGCCCAGGAGATACTAGCACGCACGCACTTTCTAGGCGTCCTCGACACCCTGGAGTTCGTCCGCCGCAACGGGCGCCTTAATGGGGTGCTGGCAACCCTGGGCGATCTGCTCGATTTGAAACCGATTCTGGTGCTGGAGCGCGGAAACATCGTCGCCGCAGGCCTGGCCCGCAGCCGGCGACGCGCCTGCCGTCACATCGCTCAATTGGTCAGGACCATGCGCCCCATCGAAAGCATCATCCTAGGCGAATCCAGCCCAGGGGCTGCCGACGATCTGCGCCGCGAGCTGCAGACTATCTACTCCGGCGAGCTGCCGCTGTATCCGTTGGGGGCCGCCCTGGCCCTCAACACCGGACCGGGCACTGCCGCTGTCGCCGTCGTCAGCCGCTCGCCGCTTAGCATGGGCACTAGCTGGAGTGCCGCAAGCGAACGCTCAGCTTGATAGCGCTTGCCACAAGCGAGCGAGGCTTTCGCCAGGCTCAGGCCGAGCATTTCGCGCGGAGCAGGCAGCCCCAGACCTGTTTGACCTGCGTATGGCCCGCCTGGTCCAGATGGAGCAAGAGCACCGGCTTATTGAGCACGTTGCCATCGCTGCCAAAGGCAATCATGCCAGTAATGCCCTGCCAGGCCTGGCTACCGCTAATCTGGAGCAGTGCCTGCTGCACACGCGGCCCTGTCAAGGGCCGACTTTGCTGGAAAAGGCGATAGCAGGCCTCCGCCAGGACAGAGACAGCATCATAGGCCAGCATGCTATCGGCGTCCGGTCGGGTGTAGCCGTAGGGGCTGTGACCGGGTGGCGTCGGCCCGAAGCTCGCTGCGTAGGTCTGCAAGAAGGTCTGCATCTGGGGCAAGGTCTGCCCTTGCCACTCATCGGGAAAGGCGAAAGCTGTGAAGTAGAGGCGCCCACTGCGAAAGGCAGGACGCGCCTCTTGGGCATAGTTGCCATAGATGTAGAGGGCGTCGCCCCCCAAAACAAGGGGACAGGCTACCGTTGCCCTTTCCGAGGGGGGCTGACAGGGCGGCAGCGCCTCCAGCAGTACGCTGACATCAGCCGAATAGCCTGCAAAATAGATCAGGTCAGGCTGGGTATGCAGCGCTTGCAACAGTAGATATGGTAGGGTGGAGGGTTGACCAACGCGGTACTCCTCAGTGGCCGTTACCTTATGCTCCGCATCTTCGAAGGCCAGGCGAAAGGAGGAGGCCAGACTCTGACTATATTTGTCGCGTGGATCCTCAAAGAGAGCCACGCGGTGCGCCCCCAGCGTCTGACGGGCATAGAGCGCGGCATCCTCGCCCTGCAGCGCATCCGGTGGGGCGATGCGCGCAAAGTAGGGCAGGTTGCGCAGGTCGTTGCCCGAGGCAGTCGGCGAGAGCATCGGCAGATGGGCCTGGTCAACCAGTGTGACGCTTTCGCTGACATCCCTGCTGAGCTCCCAGCCGATGATCCCCACTAGCGGCGCACTGCTGGCGGAGGCCGCGCTGGCTCCGGCTGCCCGGATGATCTGACAAGTCACCTGAAGAGCATCGCCATTGCCAGCGTTGGCCAGTAAGAGGCGCAGGCGCAGCGTATGGGTATCATTAAAGAGGCGCTGAGCGATATAGGCCCCCTGGAGGATATCGCGCGCGCCGCCGAGATACTGCGGGGTGAAGCGCGTGGCAACGACCAGGGTAACCGCAGGTAAGCCGCTTTGCTCGACGGTGACATTCTCGGCGTAGATGTGAGCCTCGGCGTCGTTCGTCACCTGCTCGATGGCACTTTGCCAGAGCGACTGCGCCTCGGAGAGGTTGCCAGCACTATATTGCTTGGCTGCTTCCTGCTTGCGAGGCAGATCGGGCAGAGTCCTGTCTAAGATGATGGAGCCGTCGCTGATACCGACAAGTTGGCCATCGGGGGCACTGGTTACGCCGATGTAGGCTGAGGTGGCCAGATTATTGCGTGGCAAGGAGCAGCCTGGGGATGAGGGAGCGCGTGGCCAGATGCGCGGAAGAATGTTCCAGCCGATAAAGACCAGCAGGAGCAGCGCCGTCACAATCACCCAGAAGCGTGTCTGCGCGAGTAGCGTGGCCAGGTCTTCTCTAAGCGCCTTCAGGAGCCGAATGAGACCACCTCGCGCCTCATGAAACTGAAGGACGACGCCGATGATGCCGCTGGCAAGCCCGATAAAGGTGGTAAGTTGAGCGGAGCCGCTTGCTTTGTAGCAGAACAAGCAAAGAACGACGATCAGGGCAAGCAATAAGACTACCTGAGCGAGGCGCCTGCTCATGCTGGTCCCCCCTTCCTTTTGCTTGCGGAAGGCTTACTAGGGCGAAGGACTCTTCGATCTCTTTCAGAAAGGCCGGCAGGGAGTTGCAGCGAAAGCTGCTGGCTTGTTGCTCATTATACAGCATAGGGCATGGCCTGCCTATGCTGCCTTTCCTGGCGGGCCTGGCGCCGGGGAGTAGCCTGTACTATGATAAGGAAGTAGCGCACCGTCTCGCGGACGAGAAGGCAGAGGGAGAGCTAGCTTGTGAGCGTTGTGACGCTGCAGGGTCTTCGCTCTTACTTACCCTCTGGGCGAGAAGGATGCTGAAAAAGAGATTGCGCTGGGAGCTGTCTGGGTCTGGGGTTTGCTAGCGGGCTGGATGCCACGGGTGAGGCCCAGCTCCAGCGGGGTGCGAAGGAAGATCACCGAGGAGCAACAGGGGAGCAATGCAGCCAACGCTATCATTCACTGGCGGGCAGGCCGTTGTCGCCAGCCTGCGCGCCCACCATGTTGAGGTTGTCTTTGGCATTCCTGGCGTACACAATCTACCGATCTACGATGCGCTCTACGATGAGCCAGGGATACGTCACGTGCTGGCGCGCCATGAGCAGGGTGCGGGATACATGGCCGATGGCTATGCGCGGATTAGCGGGCGTCCTGGGGTGGCCCTGGTGATCACGGGGCCAGGCGTGACCAACATTGCCACGCCGCTGGCCGACGCCTATGCTGATTCGCTGCCGCTATTGGTGATCGCGACCAGTTTGCCGGGTGAGACCGGCGGGCGTTCCTGGGGGCGCTTGCATGAACTGAAGGATCAGCTAGGGCTGGCACGCGCGTTGGTGGGCTGGAGCCATGAAGTGCAGCGTGTAGCAGAGATCCCAGAGGCTATTGCCGAGGCTCTGCGCCAGATGCGCACAGGACGGGCTCGCGGCGCTTTTTTGCAGATCCCGCTTGATGTGCTGGAAGCTGAGGAGGCAATGCCGTTGCCCAGGCTAGAGGAGGAGGAGTCGCTAGCAGTCGCTCCTGATAGCGAGGCGCTTCAGGCAGCTTTGGAGCTGTTGCGCACAGCGCAGAGGCCTGTGATTCTGGCCGGGGCCGGAGTGAGCGCAGCCGGGGCCAATCATGAGTTGTTGCGCCTGGCCGAGCTGCTGCAGGCGCCGGTTGTGCTCGGGGGGAAAAGCCATGATGTCTTGCCTAACGATCACCCGCTGGTGATCACGACGCGTGGCGCCCCGTCGCGCACGCTTGGCCCACTGCTGAGCCGCTCCGACCTGGCGCTGGTTGTGGGCAGCAAGCTGGGGATGCAGCGCACAACATTGCCAGCTCTGGAGCGTAGCCGGAGTGGGCAGTCAGAGACGGGCCGTCTACCTTTGCCAGAGAAGCTGATCCATATCGATATCGATGCGGGCGAGATTGGCCGCCGTTATCCGGTCAGCGTGGCCCTGGTCGCCGACGCCCGTCAGGCCTTGATCGCTCTCTTAGCAGGACTACAGGAAAAGGCGGGGGCCTACGAGGATCGCCGCGAGGAGGTGGCGCTTGTGCGCGCTGCTTTGAGCAAGCGAGCGCAGCAGATCTATGGCGAGGTTATGCCCTGGCTGGAGGCGTTGCGGGCAGTCTTGCCACGTGAGGGAATTGTGGTGGCCGATATGACGCTGGCTGGCTATGCCGCCGCTCAGGCTTTTCCAGTATACGAGCCACGCAGCTTCATTCATGCCTCCGAGCTATGTTCCATCGGGACGGGCCTGCCGCTGGCGTTGGGAGCTCAGTTAGCGGCGCCAGGGCGTCCGGTGGTGGCGCTTTGTGGCGACGGGGGCTTCTTGTTGAATGTGGGTGAGCTAGCGACGGCGGCCCAGGAGCGTATTCCGGTAGTGACTATTGTCTTTAATGATGCCTGCTACACGGCGGTGAAGAACGATCAGTCGCAGCGCTTCCCCGGACGTAGCATTGCGACAACCCTGGAGCCACCCGATTTTGTGACCCTGGCCCGAGCTTTCCATGTTGAGGGTCAGCGCGTTGCGACCCCTGAGGAGCTGGCTCAGGTGCTGTGTGCTCGGCTGGCCTTGCCGCAGGAGGCAGCGCGTCCGTTGCTGATCGAGGTGCCGTTGACGCAGCGCTGAGCTGCATCAGCAGTCGTCTGATAGTTCTCAGCGCCTGGGCCTGGACTCCCAGGCGCTGCTCTGTCCCTCCACTGTCTGCTTGTCATTTCTCTCCCGTTTTGCTACCCTATAATGGGAAGAAGAGCAGCGAAGCAGGGAAAAGATAGCAATGACGATTATCATAGGATGACCTGCCTGGTCAGGCATGAAGGGATCTCTTTTTTGTGCAAAGCGAGAGCGAGCTAGAATAGAGAGGAACGATTGATGAGTGCCTTTCAGGCTAAGGAGGAAGAATGATGGCAGGCTCATCGCAGTCAGCCGGGGACCGGCCTGATCCGTGGCCGCGTCGTAACTGGGCTTTTGCCGAGTACGAGCTAGGGCCAGGTCAGCGCGGGACGCTGGTGGCAGAGAGCAGCCTGCGTGATCTGCCGGGCACGGTACCGACGCCAGCTCCCGAGGCGCGCTACTTTTTTCCCATCCGTCTGGCTCACACGGTTGGGACAGCTCTCCATGAGGCCGATGCTGAGGATAAGCTGCTGAATGAGCTGGCTCGTCGCTTTAATCCGCGTCGCGAGCCGGTCTGTTCTGTCAAAGCCAGGGTACACCTCTACAGTGAGCGTCAGCCCTGCTCAGCGTGCGAGGATCTGATCAGGCAGTTCCGGCGCATGTTCCCTCACGTTGAGCTGACCGTAAACTACGATTTCGAGCCAGTTTTCTAGCTGGGCAGCCAGCCTGTGAACCAAGCGAGTCGATCAGAGGAGTCGCCGGACATCCTCCAGCACCAGTTATCGTGGCCGTCTCCTCTTTTTTGCCTGAATTGATGGAGCGGGGTCGTGGCAGGTGGATGAGTCGACCTGCGATGAGCAAGTGGCGTCTGCTGAGTGCTGGTCAGGAAAGGAGTCGTTGCTGAATGTATCTGGACCGAGTGCAGGCGCGTGTGCGGCAGTATCCGCAGCTTTACGGGCGCTGGCAGCCTTGCTATCCTTCGTGGGCAAACTGGCTAGAGCAGCAGCTAGGTTTGCGCTTTCCGCCAGCCTATCGTGAGTTTCTGCTCTGGCTTGGGCACTGGAGCGGTGGGCTGCTCGATGGTATCTCTTGCTGTTGGATGCATCTTGAGTTTAATCAGCGCTGGGCACGGGGCGATCTCGTGGAGCGAGAGCCGCTGCGGTTGCCGACGCTAGTGAATGCGCTGCCACCAGACGCGCTGATCTTCTGGCGCGAGGGCTATGACCGCTTTGCTTTCTTCCGAAGCGGTGAGGGAGATGATCCGCCTGTCTATAGCTGGCAGCGTCTGGCCGACAAGCCAAGTGCCTGGGAGCCTACGGGGAAGAGCTTTGTGACCTTTATAGAGCAAGAGCTTGAGCAGGCTCTGAGGCGTCGGGCGGCGCTGGAGGAAGCGCTGACCCGTCGTACCCCACCGCCGGGCGGTTATCTGGGGCGTGTGCGTGCGCGCTATGAGGCGATGGCAGGGCTGCTTTCGGGTCCTATTGAGGGATGTTCTGAGCAGGAAATAGCCGAGCTGGAGCGCATACTGCAGCGCCGTTTACCAGCGGCTTATCGCGAGCTGCTCCTTTGGCTTGGTCATCATCACAGTGGTCTGTTGGGCGAGCTGGCGATCTCGACCGACACGCTCTTGCCGTTGCAAAAGCAGGCTCGGGCCTGGCTGCAAGCAGATCGTGTGCCGGTTCGTTTGCCCGATGATGCTTTTGTCTTTTATCAGCGCTATGAGTCGGCTTTCGGCTTTTTCCGTCTGAGTGAGGGGGAAGACCCTCCTGTGTACGGCCATCTGGATGATCCGCGCCAGCCTCGTTTCGACTGGTGGCATCGTCATCTTAGTGATTTTGTGATGGCCCAGCTAGAGGAGAGCATTGCTTTGGCCGAGCGGCGCTGTCTTTGGGAAAGTAACCAGGAATAGCGTTCGTTTGTTGCGTTATTGCAGGGTCCAGGAGGAAGGCCAGCCAACCAGAGGGAGCAGTAGACAAAGGCCGGCTTTCTCCTCCTGTGCCTCTAAGTCACGGAGTGGCTTAATCAGGGCCTTGTTAGCTGGTAGGACCTATGCTTAACGGGCAAGTCAGGGTCTGGGCAATTCTGCAGTCTGCATTTGACGCTTGAGAGAACGCAGGTCCAGGTTGTATCTGGGCCTCGCATTTCTCTTGTCTTAGCTGGCTCCTTGGCCTCGTCCTCTTCTGGCTTCCACCTGCAGAGCTCGTTCTACGGCTGAGCGTCACATTCGCTATCCTCCTCTGGGAGCCCCAGAGACAGTTTTATGAGAGCTGTTTCTGATATTCCTCGCAGTCTTCCTAATCCTTTGCCTTCTAACCATTTTTATGTAATCGTAGAAGGCTCTTCTATCCATTGACACTCTGCTACAGCCTTTTCATATGCCACACCCTTTCAACATAAGGAAAAATATTACTTCCATCCTGGCAGTACTTGCTCTATCTCCCTACCTCATGCTATGATGCTAAGTGTGAATAGGAATATACTGATCATCATGAAGAGCAGTGCGCTCTCCTACCGACTCCTGAGCGCATCTCAGCGCCATTGGCTATGAATGCCAGTCCAGCCTGGCTAACTGATCCTGTACGCTGAGTATAGCAAAGGAGGATTCTAATGTCTGATCTTATCCTATTCGCTCCCCAGCGGCTGCTTTATGCTTCCCGAAGCATTTCTGAACGCACCCAGCACCTGCAGCAGCGTACGCCTTCTCTACTCGATGAGATCAACTCCATTAGCCAGCAGCTTCCTTCTGAGTATTACGAGCAAGCTTATTGGCAGATCATGCGGGCTCGCGCTTTCTTGAATCGCTCGATGGAGATCCGCGATCGGATCTGCATGTTTTTGGAGAGTGCCGCTACTGCTGCTCAGCAGCTTGACCAAGACCTTGCTCAGACCTTCAGTGATTACTCCTCCTCCAACAAGCAGTAAGCAGAGCTTTTCCTCGTCCCTCAGGGCGCAAAGAAGGAGGTCATTCTGAGATGGCCGGCCCTACGCGCATTCATTTTGAGAATCCAGTTACTATCTTTGCTGAAACAATGGCCCAGCCGCTGGAAGAGGCGGCTAGGCACTGGCGGACCTTGGTACAAGAGCATGCCGACGCCAATGACCATCTGCATCAGCAGGGCAGCGCTGTCTCTGACGTGCTTGGTTCGCGCGCCTCTCAGGCCTTCAGCAGCATAGTTCTGAAGCAGCATCAGTACACAAAGAGTATCACTGACTCTTTGCAGCAGCTAGCCGATATGCACCAGCAGGCTGCCGACCAGCTCAGAGCCAGTGCTCGCGATGCGGACAGAGTCATAGCTCCCTTCCTCTCCTTGGTCAACCACATTATGGATCAGCTCACTCCCGACCTGATCGTCCGTGAGGGGGAGGCGCCCATTCATGCTGTCTGTGCGGATCTGCGTCAGACTCTCGACCATCTGGATCACACCACCGGTAATCTGCTCCAGGATGTTTTCCAACTTAATTTCAGCGGTCTGGTGCACGATGCCCAGGAGGAAGAGAAAGAACTAGGGCGATTGCTCGGCGATGCTCTCGCTGCGCTGGCAGTGGTTGAGCCGGCGCTGGCCCAGTGGGCTGCCCAGACTCAGCAGGCGATGACTTGGCTCACCAACCAAGGGGCCAGGTTGCTTAATAATGTGGCAGATCATGTCTTTAGCATCGAAGATTTCTTTAACGCCGCAGCCATCCTTTATGACCCCAATGCCCTGCCGCAAGAGCGTCTTGGGGCTGTCTTCATGATCGCCTTCACTCTCTACCAGGACATAACCCTCTTCTGTCCTGAGCTCGACATTTTCAATTTCGCCATGCGAGGAGTCTTTAAGGTTCTCGAAAAGACCATCCTCAAGGAGCTTTTGGAGGCAGGGAGCAAGCTGATATTAGAGGGAGCAGAAAAAGGGTTGCAGAAGTTCCTTGCCCTCTTCTCCCGAGAAGCTGGAGAAGAAGGCGCCCAGGGAGCTGAGCGGGAAGCACTCCATGAAGCCGAGCAACAGGCCGCTAACGAGGCTGAGCAGCAGGCGCGTCCAGGCCCCGGGGGCAACGATGGTAATAGGTTCATCTCCGATAGCCAAGGCAACTCCTACGAGGTCCCTCACCAGTACAGAGCGCGCTACGGGAACCAGGTCTCTGCTGATTTTGAGGAAGCACAGAAGTTTAGAAATGGAATCGTTGAAGCTTATAGACAAGCAGGTAGATATTCTAACAGAGTAGTAAGGGATTGGTCGTGGCCAAGGCGCAATGTTTGCTTTATCAGATATGAATTAGAAGATGGTACTCATGGCACAACTTGGGCTATAAGTGGTGAAAATAGCCCTGTATCTCATATACCTACCGAGGGTCCGAGGCCCTATATTCAGATACAAAGCGCACCCGCCGTGGCCGACAATGAGCGGCTATTTAACCCTACTGATTTCCAATTTGCTGATACTGGTAACATACAACACCCGTTGTACGATTCGGAGGATAAGGCGCTCCATCAGCTTGCGCGCCAGCTTGATCGGATGCAACAGCAAGGCTCCAGTTCCAAGTTAGTGCAGGTTTACCTCTATACAGAGCGTGAGCCTTGTCCTTCCTGCAGCAACATCATTAAGCAATTCGAAGATCGCTATAGTATCACAGTAGATCTACACTACGACTTTGAATACATTGGCCCTTCTCGGAACCCGAGTACAGATGCTGCCCCATGAGATTTTATCTTATTCGCAGCTACATGGTCCTGGGATTGCAACCAGGCCTGGGTCTATTAGCTGTTTGTCATATAACAGGCTGCCGCAAAAGCGGCTGGGCCCAGTGCTTGGTTGCTCGTCGTTTTGGTGATTATCCTTTCAATAGGATCTCTGAAAATTCAATTTTAAATTATTTTTATAATGGTACAACCATCACTTTTCAATGCTTGGCATCTTCTCC
>NZ_JADGHT010000126.1 GCF_019683755.1 Thermogemmatispora sp.
GACACAGGGAGATAGGACGATGCCTCCTTCTACTTCTACAAAGAGTCTCCACGAGCTTTTAAGCCAGGCCGAGCGTATCGGGGTCATTGGCTCCCCATCCTCCACGAGTCAGCTCTCGCTTGAGATTTTGGGCAGCGCGGCAGCCAAAAAATTGGTCGGTGAGCTGGCCTTCTTTCGCTATCGGCAGGAGAATCGCGACCATTACGCCTTTGGCCAGATTACCGAGGTCAAGATGCGCAATATCTGGCATGAAGATCCAACGATGCGCAGCCTGATCCGCCAGCGCGGAAAGGTCGATCCGATCAGCGAGCGCCAGGATACCCATCAGGGGGAGATGATCATTAGCGCTGTCTTCTCCGATTGCGGCGAGCGCTATCAGGAAGCGATCATGGGCACGGTACCCCCGACCGGAACCCCCATCTATATCGCCGATGATGAGATTTTGAGAGCGCTGCTGGCGCGTTATCAGCCGCTCCTGTTTTACCTGGGGACGGTCTACGGTTCAACGCCGCGGCTGCCGCTGTGGTTTAAACACTTCGGGGGCGGCGAGGATGGGGCAGGAGAAGCCTATCACCTTGGCATCTTCGGCAAGACAGGCTCTGGCAAATCTGTGCTGGCCAAGATGATCATGCTGGCCTATGCTCGCCATTCTTCAATGGGCCTGATGATCTTTGATCCCCAGGGTGAGTTCTCTAAGGATATGCAATTGACGCAGGCCCCTACGCAGATGGGCCAGGTGCTCTGTCCCGCTGTGCTCCAGCCGCTGCGGCGCTTTCCTCGTGTCTATACGCTCCAGTCCATCCAGCTCGACGGCTGGGAGACCTTCTTTGAACTCCTTACGGAAGCCAGGTTCTTCGCCGAGCTTGGTATCAGCTACTCCAATTATCAGGAGGCCGCCAGGGAGCAATTGGAGACCTTCTTCAGGCAGCGCGGGCCAGATGGCAAGCAGAAATATACGCTTGCTCGGCTCAATGCTGAGGCGCTCAAAGCAGCGCTCAACTATCTGTCTACACAGATCGGCAACATCTACGCTCAAGAAAAGAATGTTAAGCGAGTACAGGAAAATATTCAGAAAAAGCTGGAAGAGATCAACACTGCAAAGGCCGACGACCTTCTCAGCCAGCCAGGTCCTCTGCGGATTTGGAACCGCATCACCGCGCTCTTCCAGGCGACAGACCGAGGTCGACGCACGCCCAGGCAGATCATTCGGGAAGGCCTTCGAGGCGGTTCCACCGACAAACGCCCGTTGGTCGTCATCGACCTCTCTTCCCAACGCCCCGAGGGCATCAGTCAGAGCGATTGGGATAACAAGATCAAACCCCTCATTCTGAATCGCTTCATCAGTGAGCTGATAAGAAGCGCAGAAGAATACTATAAGGGAAACCAGAGTTTAAATGCGCTTATCCTCTTCGATGAGGCTCATCGCTTTATCCCTCACAACAAGCCTTCAGAAGAGCGACTAGAGCGCTTGAAACGTCGTATCGTCGATGCCGTGCGCACCACGCGCAAGTACGGACTGGGCTGGATGTTTCTCAGCCAGACCTTGTCGAGCCTTGACAGCGAGGTAGTGCAACAGCTACGCGTTCTCTTCCTGGGCTTCGGCCTGAGCATGGGCACCGAGTACCAGCGGCTACGCGAGATCGTCGGCGACAGAGAAAGCTTGCATCTGTATCAGCAGTTTCACGACCCACAATCTGCCTTCGATCCGGCCCTGAGAGAATATGCTTTTATGACGCTTGGTCCAGTCTCTCCTCTCTCGTTCGCAGGAACGCCGCTCTTCCTGCGGGCCTTTACGAACCTGGCAGACTTCCTGCAGGCTAACAATCTCCAGGTGGCTTCCTCTGTCGAGAGCACATCGCCTCGAGAAGGTCTCCGGGCTACTGTTGCAGGCCCAGAAGAGGCAGAGGAGGGAGCGGCTGACGAAGTCGAAGAGGAGGAGGAAGATTAGCAAAGCAGATGGTCGGGCGCATCACGCCAGTCCCTGCAGGATGAGTCGCCGCCAACATCAGCCGCCGTCGCTGGGGCGGAAGAGCTACCTCCAGAGGCATGAGAAAGAGAGCAAACATCGAGCGCGTAATCGACTATACTAGAAACAGGCAGTAACAGCAACTGTAGCGTGACCCACCTCCCGAGAGAACAGAACGACCAGCAAGCATCGAGAAAGGAGTCTGCATGAACGACCCGGATGCAGCCGAAGTCCCAGCCAACCAGAGGACGTCATCCCAGGTCACTCCGTCCTCGGCGCCTTCCGAGCACACCTACATTCTTGACTCCGAGCAAGCTGCTGAGCTGGCTCGTCTGATGCAGCAAGATCGTCTGCTTACCGAGGCGATGGGTGGCCTCTTACCCGAGGAGGGGATCAGCCTCCCCGAGACAGGCCGCGTCCTCGACCTGGCTTGTGGCCCCGGCGGCTGGGCCTTAGAGCTGGCCTTTCGCTTCCCACGGGCGGAGATCATCGGCATCGATATCAGCCCGTCAGTGGTCGAGTATGCCAACGCGCAAGCCTGGTCGCGTGGCCTCTCCAACGTTCATTTCCAGGTCGGCAACGTCATGGAACCTCTCCCTTTTCCCGATCGCTCCTTTGACCTGATCAACGGGCGGGCTTTATGCAGCTTCATGGCCCCGGCAGCCTGGCCACGGCTGCTGGCCGAGTGCTTCCGCCTGCTCAAGCCTGGTGGCATCCTGCGTTGCACTGAAGCGGAGCAGCCTCTCACGACCAGCCCGACCTTCGAACACTTCTGCTCTCTCGGTACGCAAGCGCTCAAGCGCGCTGGTCAGAGCTTCTCGCCCGATGGGCGTCATGTTGGCATCACCCCGGTGCTGCCGCGCCTGATCCGGCAGGCTGGTTTTGAGCAGGTGCGGCTTCGCGCCAGCGTCATCGAATGGTCAATGGGGACAGAAGGGCATTACCCTGTCTTCAAGGATTTCCTGGTCGCTATGGATCTCGTCAAGCCCTTCCTGCTCAAGATGGGTATAGCCGACAAAGAGACACTGGAAGCCCTGTATCAACAGGCCATCGCCGAGATGCAAGCCGAGGACTTCTGCGCGCTTTGGACCCTGCTGACCGTCTGGGGACAGAAGCCGACCTCGGACATTCTCCGAGAGACCTCCCTCGCCGCCGGCTAGTGGCTGGCCGCCCCGTGCTGCACTCTCGTCAGGCCGGTGCTGCCCAGCCAGAAAGAACCCAAGCCTGGCTTGTGATCCTCTGCTAGTTAGCCCGCAAGAACAGGCGAGCGGAAGGTAGGCCGTCCATCCAAAGCCAGAGCGGCGGCGGAGTGGATTCAAGACGAGACTGTGGCACTCTCTTCACAAGTGGACCTTTGCCAGTTGGGGATGAGAGCGGCAACCCTTGCAAGCGCTTTTCGCACCTGCGAAGCAGAGACAAATGAGGGAACAGCGCCACCCGAGGCCGTCTCTCACGGTGCTGCTGCTCCCTCGTTTTTGCCTATCTGCCGATCTCTTTTCTTTGCCGTTTATCGGTGCAATGCGGTCGATGCCGCCAGTTGTGCGCCTTTGGCCAAGTAGCCTGGAGTCTGGCCGCCCGTTGATACGCTGCGGGTTGAGGTAGACACAGACTGGCGCTGGCTCAGTGGTTCCTTTTTTTCGTTCTGAAAGATCAGAGCATGGATATGGGGCTTGTGGGAGATTGCTTCGCTGGAGAGGGAAAGGCAGGTTTCAGGTCGTAGCCTTTTTAGTTGCATCTATCGCGACAGAGAGGCAGCCAATGCTAGCGCTTCAAGGAAAGGGAATAATGTAAAATTCTCCTCATTGGCAGGTTCTTCACGAGAAGCAGCTTCCTTCACTGATGGACCGCTATGGTATCATAGACGAGAGGCAATAAGAATAGGTCGCAGGATACTGCGCGAGACAACAAGAGAGTACGGAGACCAGGAGTTCGCTCAGATGCTGCTGGTCCCGACGTTCTGAAGGAGAGCGAGCATGCAAACACTTAGCACGACCTTACCACCCCAATTGGTGCTCGCTGGTTCCACGCTCTATGCGAGCCAGGGAGGTGTCTATGGACTCGATACGGCGACAGGGCAGGTGCGTCGTCAGTATGCGGTTTCTAATGGGAAGCCTGCCAAAGGATCGCGGAGCTGGGTATCCCTAATAGTTGGTCTGGCCGGGAAGAGAAATCGGAGTATGGATCACACCTAGAACAGAGGAGAATCAGCATTGGCGGACTGTCAGGCCCGTGGAGGAGACAGGCTAGCTTGCGCTGGCTCGGCGTAGATAATCTCAGCCACTGGACTATTAGTCTGGCCATGGTAGGGAAGGAGCCCAGGAACCAGTAAGAGTTCGTCTCTGGCCAGTATGGGTGAGTGCATCGCTAGAGCAAGCAGTGCACCTGAAGTGACCAGCAGATCAGAGGAACTGGCTCAGGGCCTGAAGATAGACTGACTTCTGACAGCCTCCCCGACTGGTGCAGTTGATACGGCGCGCCCCACCTGATCATCCCGCGATGGCACTGCACGGTCATTGTCTTCAGCCTTGGAGCCACGCCTCGCGGTCCGTGCGCTCCCTTGCAGCGCTGCCAGAAAGCGGCTGCCTTCCCATCCAGGGCGGGAGCCGAACTGGCAGGTTTCCAGCCCCTGAGCAACCTGCCGCTCTCAGCAGCCCTGCACCGCGCCTCGCTCATTAGGAGCCGTCGCTCCCTCCCACCCACTGCTTCCCTTCGTCAGGAAGCAGAGGCAAACCTGAGCGACCAGGAAGCGAGAGCGACCATTGCGATGAGCGACGATCTCAAGTTGGAGTTAGCTAGAGGCACGCCTCTGCGCCATTCAACGCGCTACTCCTTTCAGCCCGGGATCATCAGCGAGCTGCAGTGCGCTCAACTGCTCTATGCTGCGGGAAGTGGCTTCCACAGCGATATCGCTCCCTCTGAACCCTATCTACCTCGCCTGTCGTTCTATTGCATTGTCGCTGGTGTCCAGGGGATCGAACCCGGCATCTACTCTTATATGCCTGGCTCTCCCTATTTACAGCTTGTCAGATCAGGTGATAGTCGCATACAATTACAGCAGATAGTCTCTTATACAGGATATCATAACGCCTATCATATCAATATACACATATTTCCAGTAGGAGAGTATCGCAAAGGAGCGCACCACTACGGCCCCCGCTGGTACCGCATCCAGAATATGCTGGCAGGCAGCGCCATCCAGCGCCTCTACCTGGCAGCGGCGCTACTTGGGCTGGGCTGCCATACGAGCCTTGCCTACCCCATCGAAGCGGTTAACACTCTCCTGGGCCTCGCTGGAGGCGCAACAGCGCTGGCCCAGGTACTGATCGGCCCCGAGCGTCTTGCTGGTCAATATTATGAGCTACGACTACCAGCTCTCCTGGCAGAAGCCCGGTCAGAAGGGTCACAGGGAGAGCCAGCAATAGAAGGAGGTCAGTAGTGTGAGCAGGAACAGTACAACGATCATTTCCATAGAGAATGTGCACAAGTCCTACGGCACTCTCAAAGCCCTCGATGGAATCACGTTGGACATCTATCGCGGCGAATGCTTCGGTCTGCTCGGCCCTAATGGGGCAGGGAAAACTACTCTGCTCTCGTGCATTGAGGGACTGATCCGTTTTCAAGACGGGCACATCACTGTCAATGGCTATGACGTTACTCGTCATACGCGTAAAGTGAAGAGCTTATTAGGAGTACAATTACAGGAAGAAATGCTTTTCATCGATTTGACGGCTACTGAGGCCATACAGTTTTATGGTGCGCTCTACAATACTTTCCCATCGCGAGCCGAGGCCTTGGAGCTGCTGGAGCGCTTTGATCTGGCCGACAAGCAGAACGCCCGGGTGAGCACGCTCTCAGGGGGACAGCAGAAGCGCCTGAAGCTGGCGCTTGCGATCGTCCATAGGCCTGAGATCGTCTTGCTGGATGAACCGACCACCGGGCTTGATCCCCAGGCGCGTCATCAGATCTGGGATATTGTTCGCCGCCTGCGCAGCGAAGGCAAGACGATCATTTTGACGACACACTACATTGAGGAGGCCGAGATCCTCTGTGACCGCGTAGGGATCATCGATCATGGCAAGATTCTGGCGCTGGGGACACCGCGCGAGCTGATCGAGCGTATGGGCAATCTCTCAACAGTGCGTGCCAGCCTCTATCTGCCAGCCGAGAAGCTGCAGCAATTGGAGGCTGCGGAATGTGTTCAGGCTGTGAGCAGTGACGATGGCTTAATCAGTGTGCAGACCGCTGATCCGCAGCGAGTTCTGGCTCTGCTGGAGAAGATTGGCCAGGAGATAGGCCGCCGTCCGCAAAACGTCTCGATCCGTCAGCCTAACCTGGAAGACGTCTTTCTCTCGTTGACAGGGCGCAGCATCGGGCCTGTGGATTAGCACCGACAGGCTCCTGGTCCGGCTCGCCTTTGCACTCGCGCCGCCCTATCTGGTCAGCATGAGAAGGGGGAAACAATTATGCGCCGCTTTTTAACTTTTCTAATGTTTATGTTGATTATGACTTTTCGCAACCCTATCTTGCTTTTCTTCAATCTGCTCGTACCACTAGGCCTGCTGCTGCTCTTCGGCTTCATTTTTGGTCAGCACGTTATCCCTCTGCCGGGCGGCAGCGGCGTCTCTTATTCGATCTGGCTATTGCCTGGGATCATCGTGATGAATATTATCGCTTCCGGTCTCATGGGTAACTCTTCAGCGATGATCACCTGGCGTGAGCGTGGCATCTTCAGGCGTATCCTGGTGACTCCAACGGCACCCTGGGAGGTGATGTTAGCTCGCGCCTGTACTCAGGTGCTGATGATCGTTATCCAGAGCATTTTGTCCATTTTTGTCGGCAGCCTGGTTTTCAATTTCAAGTTTAACTGGCTCTACGCCCCGCTGACGCTGCTCTTTATTGTCCTTGGCTCACTGGTCTTTCTCCTCCTGGGGCAGGTCATTGCCTCTTTCATAGATCGTGTCGAGCTGGGCAATATTATTAGTCAGGCTCTCTACCTGCTCATGACCTTTCTGACAGGCATCATGCTTCCCCTGCAAATTCTGCCCGATATCGTCTCTAAAGTCGCTCCCTTTACGCCCTCCTATATGGTCGCTGAACTGCTGCGCAGTGCCATGCTGCAGGGAAGCGTCGGCAGCGCCCCCCTCGCCGATATTGGCGGCTGCCTACTATACTCCGCTGTTGCTCTGGGCCTTTCGGCGGCTTTTTTCCGCATGTTGCGCTGAGAGGCACCGCTATAACTGCTTAGCGCAAGGAGGCTGCATGATTTATATCATCAAGCACAAATTATTCCTCAAATTGAGTTTTTAACAGCAAGCCAGCGCGTTCTGCACGGAGGAGACTTTCGCCTTTGTTCGACGGTCTGGAGATAGCAAGCCTCGCGGTGCAGGTGACCACCCCGCGTCATCTGCGAGGGTGCTAGCACGGTCTTGCTTCGCCTGCGTGCAGGCAAGGTTAGCGGTGACGGACCTTTAGCAGGGAAGGTCGTTGGCGACGAGGGTTGCGCTTCCTTGAGCTGAGATAGCAAGCAGACAAGCAAGTATACAAGTATACAGGCAGGTGGATATCGCGCTGCAAGGTCTGCTCACTGGCTCGGTGGGCTGTTGTGTTGCTACCCAGGTGCGAAGCGGACTTTGCAGCGAGCTTTTCTCCGCCTCAGCTTATTGCAGCATCATCGCCGGTGCGGCGTAGTCAGCGAGCAAATAGAGGCCAGCTTGCCAGCTTCAGGCGTGATGCGTGCCGCGGCTCTTTTCCGTAATCAGCCTCTGTTACTCTGGAGGAGCCTATCCCATGAGCCACAAGAACCTGCTTCCGTTTTCCTCGCTCTGGCGCCGTCAGAGCTGGTTCAGATTTAACCGAGTGAGCCTTGGTGAGGGGCTACTCGTCCTGGGAGTCCTCGCACTGCTGCTCTCCGTCTTTCTTCCCTGGCGCTATACCACGCTCAGTCGCCCAGGGGAACCTGTGTTAGTGCTTAGCGGCTGGCAAACCGGCCTGTTGGGAGGCCAGGGTCTCTGCCTGCTGGCGATCGTTGTGCTCGTTCCGCTGTTGGCTCTCAGGCGCTGGCTAGCACCTGGTCAGCATATTGGCTGGAAGATCGCGGCTGTTGTGCTGCTCGGCGGGATCACTTTGGTGACCGCTAAAGATGCGCTCGATTTCTACAGCGGGTCGCCGCTGTCAGCAGAGATCAAGCTCAGCGTGCTGGGAGCTGGCTTTTATGTAGCCATGTTGGGCCTTTATCTCCTGTTCCTGGCCTGCTTTCTGCTGGTGAGACAGCGTCAGCGTCAAGAGAGCACCAGCCAGGAGCCGGAGCGCTAGGGTCGGCACAGCCTCGCTCAGGCGATGTCCCATTTTCGCGCTTGAGTATAGGATGCGCGGCCAGCCTGCTTCAGCGGGGCCAGGACGCCAGTTCTCGGCTCTTCTCTTGCTCTCAATCAAGAGAGCCGTTTGTGAGGGAAGCACGCGCTTCTGTAATCTCTTCGTGAGATGGATCGGGTATGCTCAGCAACCAGGAGGAGCCAGGCAGGATAGCCAAGGTCACAGTGTCAGGCTCACGGCCAAAGGCCGGCAGTCTCCCGCCAGCGCCTCTGGCGCGCTCTGGAGTAAGCTCCGAGCGGCGCTGTTGGAATGGAGGAGCAACAGCCCAGAGCGGTTCACTGGCGCCGCTGGCTTCATAAGAGCGGAAAGGAGCAACAGACCCATGTTTCGCCGCATGCTTGTTCCCCTGGACGGCACCCCCGCCGCTGAGCGAGCCTTACTGATCGCCGCCCATTTAGCACGTGTGGCCCAGGGCTCAGTGACAGTGCTGCGCGTGATTGAGTGGCCTCCCCCGGGGGTACTCGCCGATAGCAGCACGCTGTTTGACCCTTCCAGCAGCCTGGCAGAATACGAGCTTGCCAGGGCCAGGCGCTACCTCGACGAGACCGTCCAGAACTATGCACAGGCCCTTGAGCATCTGCCCGTCGAGCAGGAGGTGGCCTTTGGCCCTCCAGCCGCCACGGTGTTTTCGGCAGCTCGTCTGGAACAAACGGATCTTATCATCCTGTGCACCCACACCGCCAGTCGACTCAAACGCTGGTTTGTCGGCAGCATGGCCCAGCAGGCCGTCAGACGTAGCCCGGCCCCTCTGCTGGTTTTCCATGAGCAGGGACCGCTGCTACCGTTCCCACGGCCAGGGCGCCCGCTGCGGTTGCTGCTGCCTTTGGACGGCTCGCTGACCGCCGAGGCCGCTCTCAAGCCAGCCTTGCAGCTCCTGTCGCTGCTTGCCCCCC
Source organism: Thermogemmatispora sp. (assembly GCF_019683755.1). GTDB lineage: Bacteria > Chloroflexota > Ktedonobacteria > Ktedonobacterales > Ktedonobacteraceae > Thermogemmatispora. The sequence goes on from NZ_JADGHT010000126.1 coordinate 9,232, forward strand.
CCGAACTGAGCCTGGTGCAGTTGTTGAGTGTCATCGATGTTCCTGACTATAGGACGCTGGGGGGAGCGCGTCTCTCGGACCCTGGCTTGCACGAGCAGCTCCAGGAGGAAGCCAGGAGCTACCTGGAGGGGGTGATGCAGCGTATGCGCCAGGAGCAACTGGTCGACCCCGCTGTGACAATCACATCCGCAGTGATCGCTGGGAGCGATGTCCCTGGTGTCATTCTCAAGCATGCTGCGGCTGAGGATGCACAGGACCCGGCCCAGCACTTCGATCTGATTGCGTTGGCCACCCACGGGCGCCGTGGTCTGGCCCGGCTCTTGTCAGGCAGCGTCACTGAGCGACTGCTGACCAGCAGTGTGCTTCCTCTATTCATTGTTCGCCCGGGAACGCTGCCTGAAGGCGCTGGGACAGAAGAAGAGTCAGCCAGCCAGACAGAGGAGCGTCAGACGCCAGCGGCTGATGAGTCAGGGGCCCTCGGTTGGACAGGTCTCCTTTGATTGGTCCTCACAGCTTGGAGCATCTCGCCATGACGACGAGAGGCGTGCCTTGAAAGATGGCACGCCTCTCGTTGACGATCGGGTCCCATTCTGCTCATCATAGCCTGTCAGCCGTGTCTCGTGGAGCGTTCGCTACCCTTGCCTGGACGCCGGTCGATCGATAAGGAATTGACATCAAGCTAGACCGACGAGACGGTTCTGGTGCTTGACGCAGCTCACCTGATGATGACGCCCGAAATCCATGCTACCATTGGCTTTCTGGTGGAGCACGCGCCGCCTCACCTTTCATCTTGTGCTGGGAACGCGCTCTGAGCCTCCCTTACCCCTGACACGCTTGCAGGCGCATGGTCAGCCAGGTGAGCTGCGCCAGGAGGTTTTGTGTTTTACCTCTTGCGAGGTTGAGTGTTTCTTACAGGGAATGCTGCTTCAGCTTAGACCGGAGCAGCGTCAAAAGCTGGAGGAGCAGGCCGGCGGCAGGATTGTGAGTCTGCCGCTGCTAGCACCGGCCCTACGTAAGCAGCCCTTGCTGCCAGCTCGGCTCAATGAGCAGCCAGACAGTCATTCCTTTAGAGGATGTGAGGAAAATGCTGTTGAGAGGCCTTCCGGCGGAGGAGAGAAACCGGCGCGCATCGCCGTTCAGAGCATGGCCTCACTCTCCTTTACCAATGGCACGCAACGTCTGCCTGCGCGCCTCAGCGAGATCGATCCCCAGCATGGCCAGCATCCCTGCGCCAAGATTGTCCTCGTCCTGAAGCAACCCAAGCAGCAAATGTTCAGTGCCGATGTGCTCGTCTTTCAGTCTTTGAGCCTCTTCCTTTGCCAACGCGAAGGTTCGTTTGGCTCGCGCTGTCCACGGTAGCTCACCTTCAACCGGTGAATCACCGGGCGTGGCGACCCGGCCCAGACCGCGCATCGGGTCTGGCTTGAATACCCAGGCGACAAGCCGGTCCAGATCGTCGACCCCAGCCCCGAGCTGCTTGAGTACGCGGGCGGCGACCCCCTCTCCTTCACGCACCAATCCCAGCAGCAGGTGCTCGGGCCCCACGGCCCGAGCGCTGAGACCCCGGGCTTCTTCCTTCGCCAGATGCAGCACCATGCGTGCGTGCTTGGTAAAGCTTTCAAACTGCTGCTCATCCCAGAGCGTCACCTCCCGCGGCGACATGTTGGTTAGCCTTTCGACGATCCTCTGGAACTCTTTGATAATAGCATCTTGCACGACTGGGTCCAATTGCTCTACTCGCTCAATTATTCTCCTAAGCTCTTCGTTCATGGCATGCTCCTGTTTCGTGGCAAGAAGCCGCTCCTCTTGGTGGCGCCAGGGCCTAGGCCTCTCGCACTACCGGTAGTCGTTGTCGCCCTTGAGAGGCAACCAAAGAATTGCCCTGTCCTTCTCCTCTCCCCTGTGAAAGAAACACAGCCCCACAGCGCCCACGCAAGGTCATACTCCAAGCAGGAGGGCAAGGTCTGGGTTGGCTCGCCTTAGGCGTCGGGTCCTGGCAAGCGACCATAGACTGCTAGACATCGGCACGGTGGAATCTTAAGGAACTTCGACTTGGGATACAGGACCAAGCGACCCGCATATGGTTCCATCGATCAGGATCACCCAACTGCTACTTGAGTCGACTATCGCGGTATACAATCCTGTAAGATTCACACGTGCGTAGATGTTCCCAGAGGACCAGGCAGTTGAGAAGATGCCTCCACCGAATGTCCAAGCCCGGTTGTATCCCCCGGGGCCATAGACGTTCACTGACCACCCAAAGAAAACCGCAGGGAGAGGCAGGCTATCAAAACCAGTGGCGTAGTAATACTCAAGATGGCCTGCGGCATCCAGATAGATCCAGGATGCTCCACAGTCTCCGGTGAGGCGATTGACAGGCTTGACAGAACCATCCTTCACGGAAGCCGCCACCCCATTGATCATGACAATGTGGTAACCATGTTGCCTTGCGACAGCCTGATCGAAGCCTCGCACGATCATCGGAACCCGAGACTGGCTGGCTGGCCGAGAGCTGGCTCTGTTTGGAGTGGTGGCCGCTGATGCCGGTGCTGCGAAGAGAAGCAGGCTGGCGAGGAGGCTGACGATGATGGCTGTTGCCGAGGCAATCCGCTTGAGCTGGAGACACTGCAAAAAGCTTACCATCCTTGATCCTCCCTTTGACGGGGCCGGTTCCATCGACGTTCATTGATTGAGATCTACCATTGCAAGAGGCAACCCGCTCGGTGCTCGCAGCCTCTCCCAGCGACATAGACCAGCAATCCGGCAGGGGAGCGTCTGGCCAATCCCTCCGGCCAGGATGCTCGTCCCTGATGCGCCAGGTACGCTGTCAGCGATCCAGCACCGCTCTCTAACCACAGATCCCGGCTAGCCTCTTGTTTTCATTGTAGAATGACCCATTGACTAGAGT
>NZ_JADGHT010000127.1 GCF_019683755.1 Thermogemmatispora sp.
ACGGTGGAGCTGATCTATCCGGTGGCGATGGAGGAAGGGGTACGCTTTGCCATTCGCGAAGGAGGGCGCACCGTCGGCGCAGGCGTCTGCACCGAGGTGGTGGAGTAGTATTCTGCTCCCTGCCTCCTCGCTTGGTCCGTCTCTGAGGCCTCAGTGCCTTCATGGCTGCTAACCAGCGCTCGCGATCTGGACTGCTCCTGGTACTCGCCGGTTCGCTCTAGCAAGAGTGGTACGGCAGCCCGCGCTGCTCAAGCCAGATCACAGACATGGTCGGTAGATCACTAGGGCTGTTCCCTGCGAGTAACCTGGCTTGAGCAGCAAATAGGAGACGAGCCACCGCGCTGCCAGGCCCCAAAGAGTAGTAAGCAACCAGTCGCGACGAGCGTGGAACAATAGCAGTTGACTGGGTGGTCAGGAAGGGCAGCCAGAACGAGCTTGGCTGTGCATACTGAGCAAAGCTTATGGCTGGCGTCAGCAGTGGCAATCGATGAACGCCTGGCTGTCCTTCAGGACCTTCCCGGCCTTCGTGCATCTATACCTGAGTGACTTGCCGGTCAGCGACCTCTCCTGCAACCGCCGAGAGAGAGTAGCAGCCCGGAACGGGGAGAACTATGGCTAGCAAAAGCAAAGAGAATCGCATCATTGTTGCTCTTGCCTGCTCAAATTGCCGGCATCGCAACTATCATACCTCGAAGAATAGGCGCACTCATCCTGATCGCTTGGAGTTAAGAAAGTTCTGTCCAACCTGTCGCACGCACACGATCCATCGCGAGACCAGATGATAGCCGGGCAACGATCACTCCTGATCGAGAAAGGGTCAACGTGGCAAATAAAATGGCCGACAAGAAAAAGGCTACTTCCGCTTCAAGCGAGGTTCTGCAAACCAAGCCCCGCGGCGAGAAGGACGCTCCTGCCCGCAAGGAGTCGAAGTCGATGACGCAGCGACGTGAGGGCCGTCAGGAGGTGCGCCGCGAACAGAGGCCGTCCGTTTTTGCTCGTTTGCGCCAGCTAAAGGTGTTTCGCTTCCTCTATGAGGCTTACTACGAGCTGCGCTATAAGGTCACTTGGCCAACGTTTGAGGAGGCGCGCAATATGACAATCGCGGTGATTGCGCTCTCCCTCGCCCTCGGTATTGTCCTGGGGCTGGTCGATATCGGCCTCTTCCAACTGTTCCGCCTGATCACCGGTACTGCTCGATAGTTAGGTAGAACGGACGTTAGGTTAGCTAGCGAACGCCGGCTACCGACTGGCCCTGCTGGTGGTGGCATCGGGCTTTCCAAAAAGACGCTGTGGCCTGGGGACAAATGGGTCCGCGCTTTGTTGTCGGCGTTGTAAGCCAGGGGAGTACAGGTCGCTGGCCTGCGGAGAGAAAAGGGAAGGGATACGAAAGGGAGAGCATAGATTCGCGCGCCTCGGTGTTGTAATTTCTGTGGAATGGACGGCAAAGGATAAAGACCTCCCAGTGGCAGCTAACATGCCAGTGGGTTGGATTTTAGGTTTAGCTGGGCAATAAGCAAGAGGGAAATACCATGGTTGCTGATGACCCAAATCCAAAGGAACGGGCTGGCTCGGAATCGCGGTTCAGCGCCGCGCTGTCGAAGTCAGGTAGCCCTGGTGCTGGAGAGCGCGCCTGGTATGCGATCCACACCTACTCCGGCTACGAAAATAAGGTCAAGAGCCATCTCGAAGCGCGCATTGCCTCAATGAATATGCGCGACAAGATCTTTCGGGTCGTCGTGCCAATGGAAGAAGAGGTGGAGATCAAGCAGGGGCAGAGGCGGACGGTGCAGCGCAAAGTCTTCCCTGGCTATGTGCTGGTCGAGATGATCTTGACCGAGGAATCGTGGTACGTGGTGCGCAATACGCCGGGGGTCACCAGCTTCGTCGGTTCAGGAACGCGCCCGGTGCCTCTTCAGGAACATGAGGTCAGGGCGATCCTGAAACAGGTTGCTGAAGAGGCTGAGAAACCGAAGACAAAAATCAGCTTCACAAAAGGTCAGAGTGTGCGTGTCATTGACGGCCCCTTCACCGATTTTATCGGGACCGTCAGTGATATCAATATGGATCGCAACAAAGTGACGGTGCTCGTCTCCTTCTTTGGGAGAGAGACACCGGTGGTCCTGGATTTCCTCCAGGTTGAGAAGATTTAACAATCAATAAGAGAAACGGGAGGTTGAGCTAAACCTCCCACTTTTTCATGCATACAACAAGAAGAAAGGCGACGCTCAACGGGCCACTCTGCTGATCCGCTCGCCAGGCGCTCCGGCTCTACCGGAATCGCTCTGGCGCTGCCCGCCGTCAAGCCCTGGCGTCGTCGCCCGTGCCAGGTGCTGGCTTGGGCTGGCATGGGCATGCACTCACTTTGCGATTGTCGCTTGTTGAGGGAGCTGGAGTTACAATGGCAAAACGTGTCAAAGCTGTCATCAGGCTGGAGCTGCCTGCCGGTGAGGCTAAGCCCGCGCCGCCGGTCGGTACGGTGCTTGGCTCGCAGGGCATTAATATTGTAGCCTTCTGTAAGGAGTACAATGCGCGCACGGAAAGCCAGCGGGGGATGATTATCCCCGCCGAGGTGACGATCTACGAGGATCGCTCTTTCACCTTTGTCACGCGCACGCCTCCCACGACCTTCTTGTTGAAGCAAGCGGCAGGAATTGAAAAGGGGTCTAGTACCCCTGGCAGAACAAAGGCCGCTACCATTGATCGGGCAAAGCTGCGTGAGATCGCTCAACTCAAGATGAAGGATCTCAATGTCCATGATATTGAGGCCGCTGAGCGCATCGTTGAGGGCACGGCCCGCAGCATGGGGATCACTATTGTCTGAGCAGCGATGGCGTCGTTCGGCTGCTCGTTCTTCCCTCACCCGCTGAAGGCCGGAGCCAGCGGGTAAGCTGCCAGGCAGCGAGAGGGGGAGCTGTCTTTCTGGGCTGCACTCAGTAGTGATGAAAGCTGCCCTCGTTGGCCCCTATCGACCTGGCTAAAGAGGGTGAAAGGAATGTGCATCTTGGCCTTGCTTCTCCCAGTATTTGGCGCCGGATGAGGCTTCGGCTCCGGCTGGCTGGCGCGACCGGGTCTCTCACTGAGGCAGGGTCGCTGCAAGCCTATCAAACATGTGCCCGTCAGTCACTGCGGTAGATTGCCACAAGGAGGGCTTATAGTCATGCCAAAAAAGCACGGGAAAAAGTATCTCGAAGCATTGAAGCTGCTTGAGCCGGGCAAACTCTACCAGCCCCAGGAGGCCATTGCCCTGCTCAAGAAAATGAACTATGTCAAGTTTGATCCAACCCTGGAGGTGCATATGCGCCTGGGGGTTGACCCGCGACATGCCGATCAGATGGTGCGCGGAGTGGCTTTGTTGCCGGCGGGTACCGGTAAAGAGGTCAAGGTTTTAGTCTTTGCTCAAGGTGAGAAGGCTCGCGAGGCTGAAGCTGCTGGAGCCGATTTCGTCGGCCTTGATGACTTGATCAAACAAATTGAGAATGACTGGTTGGGCTTCGATGTGGCGATTGCCACGCCGGATGTGATGCCAAGAATCGGTCGTCTCGGTAGAAAGCTTGGTCCGCGCGGCTTAATGCCTAATCCGCGAACAGGAACTGTGACAATGGACGTGGCCCGCGCTGTCCGTGAGGCCAAAGCTGGACGCGTGGAGTTCCGTGTTGATCGTACAGCACTGCTGCATGTGCCAGCGGGCAAGCTGTCTTTTAGCGACGAGGCCCTGCTGTCAAATGTAGCGGCTGTGATTGATGCAGTGATGCGGGCCAAGCCAGCCAGCTCCAAGGGGGCCTATATTCGCAATATTGTCTTGGCCTCGACAATGTCTCCTGGTGTGCCGCTGGATCTCCAGTCAGCTCTATCCTTGCGTGTCTAGCAAGTGCTCCTGGCTGGGGCCAGGCCCTATAATGAGCGGGGTCGTCTCAATTCAGTACTCTGGGGGGATGAAGCTGGCTGAGGACAAGTCAGTGAGAGAAAGGAAGCCCTCAGCGTCCGCCTAGAAGCTCTGTCTTGACGCTGCCCGCGTCTCTTGCCTATAATCTGAGCAGCCTGTAACCTTTGCGACCGAAGACAGCAAGTATGCCCGGGGCATGTAAATGATACCAGCCGGTATCAGCTTGCCGAGGAGCAAGTTCTGTCTCTGACCAACCTACCAACCAAGTGAGTGGATCTGGCGTTGGCAGGACAGGACAGGGCAGAGAGAAGAAAGGGTAACGACGCGCGTGCGATCTGTGCTCTATTGGCAGCTCGATGTCCAGTCGAGTTGCTTCCGCGCTTCTTTCGCGCACGTGTGAGCTATCCACTGCTGCTGCTACCAACGTAAGCTTGCTTCCGGGCCTTCGGTGCAGTTCTGAAGGCCCGTTTTCTTATGCTCTCCTGTAAGCTGCGCGACTGGCAACTGAGGTCCATACGCCCTGGTGCTACTTGCAAGCCATCACATTCATCCCCAGGCCCGCCCTGCTTAAGGGAGCCGGTGGCATAAACGCCCTCTTCGCGCGGCAGAGAGAACCGGGCGGAGAGCAGGCCTCGGCTGTTGCGCAGGGGAGAGCAAAAAAGATCACTCGAAAGGAAAGGAGGGGAGAGCGGCATGCCTACACCGGCAAAGGCGGCAAAGATCGAAGAACTGGCCGACAAACTGGCGCGCTCGCGGATTGCTATTCTCATCCAGACGCAGGGGCTGTCGGTCAAGGACATGAATGAACTGCGCAGCAAACTGCGCCCATTGAATGTCGAGGTGCAGGTTGCGAAAAATACGCTGCTGCGCCTGGCCACCCAGCGCAACCAGATGACAGAGGTTGATCCCAACCTCTTTCATGGTCAGACAACTGTCGCATTCGGCTACGATGATGAAGTAGCCGCCGCCAAGGCGATCACCGATTACGTGCAGAACTCGAATGTTGTGGTGCTCAAGGCGGCGATCCTCGGAGGACGCACACTCACGCCTGAGCGTGTCGAGACACTCGCCAAGATCAGCGGTGGCAAAGCCTCTGCCCAGGCGCAGCTAGTAGGTGGCCTACAAGGGCCGCTTTCTACAACCTACAGCCTGCTGACTGCGCCGCTACGCGATCTCTGCTACGTGTTGCAGGCACGCGCGGAGCAGCTACAGCAACAGCAATCACAGCCCGAGTAATGGCAGTACAAGTATTGTTTAGTCAGGAATCTATTCTGAGACCATAGGAGTCCAAGGAGGTTGCTCCATGTCCGTTGAGAGCATTATTGCAGAGATTGAGAAGTTGAATGTCCTGGAGCTGGTAGAGCTGACCAAGCAGCTTCAAGAAAAGTGGGGAGTCAGTGCAGCTCCGGTCGCAGTAGCAGCAGCACCAGCCGCCGCCGCCGCCCCGGCTGAGGCGGCCCCGGCAGCTCAGCCGGAGGAAAAGACTGAGTTCGACGTGATCCTGAGCGAGGTGGGCGCTGAAAAGATCAAGGTCATCAAGGTTGTGCGCGAGCTGACCAATCTCGGCCTCAAGGAAGCCAAGGAGCTGGTCGAAGGCGCTCCCAAGCCGGTCAAGGAGGGCGTCTCCAAGGAAGAGGCCCAGCAAATTGCCGCCAAGCTACAAGAGGTGGGGGCCAAAGTCACCATCAAGTAAGTGGCTGGGAGAGGCTGTCTCTGGAATTGGTCTCTCAAGAGAGGGCGCGCCTACGGCAGATGGTTCCCATCTATCATGGGGCAGCAGCTCCGAGGGGCGCACCCTCTCGCCCCCTTTGCCATTCTTGCCCTGTCAACTGAGCAAGGCTCACTGCGCTGAGTCTGCCCCTGATCTGGGACGATCTGCAGGTTGTGCTTTATGCCAGCTCTCTCACAGTGAGCCAGAAAGTCAACTGCTCATGATGGCCCGCGCCAAGGGGGTATCTAGACGCTGGCAAACCAGCGTGATATAATGCATGGGTGTATCATCCAGGGTTAGTTCGATCTCTCAGGTTGAGGAACCTGCTTCCGGACATCTGTTAAACCTGCTGAACATCTGATGGTAATCTCACCTGAGCCTGCTGAGGAGGTGAAACAGAGGGTGGCATTGACTCGCGAGGATAAAGCTGAAATCATTGCTTCGTCTCGCATCCACGAGGCCGATACCGGCTCACCCGAGGTGCAGATCTCGCTACTGACAGCTCGTATCAATCAGCTCACCGAGCATCTGAAGATCCATAAGCACGATTTCCATTCCCGCCGCGGCCTGATGATGCTGGTTGGCCAGCGGCGTCGCTTGCTTGCATATCTGAGCCGTAAAAGCCCGGAGCGCTATCGCGCACTGATCACAAAGCTCGGTCTGCGCCACTAGCGAGAGCGACAGGCTCCTCATCTCGCAAGCGGTCGGTCGGCATGGCTTCTTGCTCCTCCTTCGCTGACTCGTCTCGCGGACGTCCCTCTGTTTGGCAGGGCAAAGGTGAGAGTGGAAGCAGTAGGCCGGCAGGAGGATGAAGACAACGAGAGCAAGAGTATTCTCTTGCTCGTATGGTGCTTGCCGACCGCTCGCTCAGCCGGTTAAGCTGCCTGAGATCTGCCAGTGGCGTTCTTTCCTTCCTCCCCAGTTTGGGGCTGTCGTTGCGCACGATTAGATTCTCACGTTGGGCAGAGCTGGCTTGAGGCTGGTCTCTGGCCGTGCCGAGACAGCAGTAGTTTCATTTCTATAGCTCTCTAGCCTGGGTAGGGGAGAACGCAACCAGGCAGCGGAAATGAAGAGGTCGGCCCTCGTATCCTTAATGGCCTGTGGTAAGCTTCACACTGAAGGCCAGGCTGTGAATGTTGGCATCCGGTCTGAGATCAGATTATGCTGTAATTGTGTTGTCTCACTGTTGTTGAGTGCCGTCTGTCGAGCCAGGCTGTTACTTGTGGGCGGTCATACGCTACCGCCGTAAGCAAGGCCACAAACAGCAAATACAAGAGCAGTCTCTCTTATCTCGTTTTGCCTTGCCAAAGCGAAAGCAGAGAGAGCATCAGAAGGCGGCAGCATGTTCTCCCCACCAGGACCGCGCCCTCCACTTGCTAAGGGACCTGGTTAGGCAGGAGTAGAGGATTGGTAACCAGCCAACTAGCGCCCTGTTAGCTGGCTGGCCAGAGAGGCACCGCTACTGGTAGTGAAGTCACGGTAAAATCGATGATCTGTGCATCGTAAGTGGATGATCAATGGTCGAGCGATCGATCGCCCGGTCAACGCAAGTGTTCTCAATTAAAGGGCTGAAAGCAGCGCGGTATCTTTCCTTCTTCTTACTCGCTCACTCATTGTAGCGGTTCGGAAGGAAGTCAGACAGCCAGTCAGGAAAGAGCAGAGGCAGGGGATTACACTCAGATTATCGTTGTGAGCAAGAGTAGAAGTAGTAGTAGTAGTCGGTCAGTTGTCTGTCACACACCCCGTTATGTCCCCGTGAAGCAAGGAGAGTTTCCAGGTCTACGGTCCAGCCAAGGGGTGTATAGTAGTCGGAGGAACTATGATCCATCGTCAAGAAGCCGTCATTGGCGGTCGCGTCATGAGCATTGAAACCGGACGAGTGGCCGAGCAGGCTAATGGCGCAGTGTTGCTGCGCTATGGCGATACTGTAATCCTGGCGACCGCCGTAGCCAGTGAAGAGCCTCGTGAAGGCATCGATTTTTTTCCATTGACCGTTGACGTTGAAGAGCGCATGTATGCCGCCGGTAAGATCCCCGGCGGGTTTATTAAGCGTGAGGGGCGGGCTTCCGAGCATGCCATTCTTGCCTGCCGCCTCGCTGACCGCCCTCTCCGCCCCCTCTTCCCGAAAGGGTACCGCAACGATGTACAGATTATTATCACTGTGCTTTCGGTAGACCAGGAGAATGATCCCGATGTCTTGGGAATCATCGGTGCCTCGGCTGCTCTCTGTATCTCCGACATCCCATTTGCGGGTCCTGTTGGCGCTGTGCGCGTGGGCTACATCGATAACGAGCTGGTGATCAACCCGCTGGAGTCGCAGATGGATCGCAGCCGTCTCGATCTGGTGGTGGCCGGTACGGCGGACGCGGTGATGATGGTCGAGGCCGGTGCCAAAGAGCTTCCTGAGGATATCCTGCTGGAGGCGGTGATCCGTGGCCAGGAGGCCCTCCAGGATATCATCAAAATGCAAGAGAAGCTCATGCAGGCCGTCAATGTGGCCAAGCGACCTTTCGAAACGCCTCCTGTTGATGAGGAGCTGCAGCGCCAGGTGGCTGAGTTCGTGCTGCCGCGCCTGGAGCAGGCGGTGAACCATCCCGATAAAACGGCTCGCTCTGCGGCGCTGACTGTGGTCCAGAATGAGCTAGTGCAGACGCTCGGGGCTCAGTATCCTGATCGCTTGAAGGAGATTATGTCCTTCTACGAGAAGGAACTGAAGACCTATGTGCGCAATCAGATTCTGGACTATGGGATCAGGCCCGATGGCCGCGATCTGAAGACGATCCGCCCGATCACCTGTGAGGTCGGGCTGTTGCCGCGTACGCATGGCTCAGCCCTCTTTACGCGCGGTCAGACCCAGGTGCTGAGTGTGGTGACGCTCGGGTCGCCGGGTGAGGAGCAGATCCTTGATGGTCTGACTCCCAGCGAGAGCAAGCGCTTTATGCATCACTACAATTTCCCGCCTTTCTCGACCGGCGAAACGAGGCCGCTGCGCGGTCCGGGCCGCCGTGAGATTGGCCACGGTGCGCTTGCCGAGCGCGCCCTGTTGGCGGTGATCCCATCTCAGGAGGAGTTTCCCTACACGATCCGGGCCGTCTCCGATGTGCTCTCGTCCAATGGCTCAACCTCAATGGGGTCGGTCTGCGGTACAACGCTGGCTCTGATGGATGCTGGTGTCCCAATTCATGCCCCTGTGGCCGGCGTGGCGATGGGCCTGGTCACTGGTGAGGGTGAACGTGCCGGCAAGTGGGCGGTGCTAAGCGATATCCAGGGGATCGAGGATGCTCTGGGCGATATGGACTTTAAGGTCGCCGGTACCGCTGATGGCGTGACTGCTCTCCAGATGGATATCAAGGTCAAGGGCATTAGCTATGATATCATGGCTAAGGCCCTGGAGCAGGCGCGCGAGGGCCGCATGTACATCATGGAGAAGATGCTAGATGCCCTCGATGCTCCCCGCCCGGAGCTGTCGGTCTTTGCTCCGCGTATCCAGACCATGAAGATCAACCCCGACAAGATCGGGGCGGTGATCGGCCCCGGCGGCAAAACGGTGCGCAAGATCCAGGACGAGACCGGCGCCAAGATCGATATCGAGGACGACGGCACGGTCAATATTGCCGCCACTTCCAGCGAGTCGATGCAGCAGGCGATGGATGCGATCCGTGCTCTGACCGAGGAGGTGGAGGTCGGTCGTATCTATACAGGCACAGTGCGCCGCCTGGTCGACTTCGGCGCTTTCGTTGAGATCCTGCCTGGTAAGGAGGGCCTCGTCCGTACCTCGCAGCTCGCTGACTATCAGGTGTCGCGCCCCGAGGATGTGGTTTCGGTGGGCGATGAGATTACGGTGATGGTGATAGAGGTCGATTCGCAGGGCCGCATCAATCTTTCACGGCGCGCTGCTCTCAGCGGTGAGTTGCCTTCGCAGGCCGAGCTTGAGAGTGATCGCGCTGCCAGCCGTGGTGGCGGACGCGACCGTGGTGGCTCGGGCCGCGGTGGTGGTGGCTATGGCGGCGGACGCGACCGCGATCTGGCCGCTCCCGGCCGTAATGTCAACTATGGCAGCGGTGGACGCGATCGCGGCGGCTACTCTGAGCGCAGTAGTGGTGGCCGCACCCCTGGCTATAATAGCGGCAACTACGGCGGTGGCCAGCGTCGCCCACTAGGCCCTGGTGGCTCGGGCGGCTCGGGCCGTGGCTCGGGTGGCTCTCGGCGCGACAGCAGCTTCGGCCCTCGCTCCAACGAGCGCCGATGGTAGCCTGCTCGATAGAGGACAGGCGTTGCGAGGACCTGGCAGCCACCGCCGACTGCAGTACCTGAGGCGCCTACTCGCCAGCGCCGGCAAAACTTCATCAGCGCCTGTTAAAGGAGGGTGCCCCGCTGGAGGCAGCTTTCAGCCGGCTACCCTCCTCTTTGCTTTTTGGCTCACTGGTTCGGCCCGGCTGTCGCTGTAGCTGTCAGCAGAGAACTGCCCCTTTGATCTGGCTAAGCTGCCGCTCTCGACCTGGTTGGGCCGCTAGGCATTGACTACAAATGGCTGGCTACAACCAGCAAGCAAGGAGGCGGGAAGCCTTTATAGAGCTACCGCGGCAGACCTCAGAGCAGAGATTGCCTGTCTCTCTACGCCTGTTTTGGCCAGAAGTACCTGCAGGTCCTATGCCTCTTGCGACGAGGGCTGAAACATTCCATAATGGTTGTCAATCCGAAAGCGACCTGCGCCGATAGCAAGGTCTCATACTAGAGAGGTATCTATGTCGTCAGAGGAGATTCTACGGGAGATAGCTGCGGAGGTCTCTGTTTGCACCAAGTGTGGCCTCTGTAAGGGACGAACAAAGGCTGTCCCAGGCGAAGGTCCTCCAAATGCCCGTATCCTCTTCATCGGTGAAGGGCCAGGGTACCATGAGGATAAGCAGGGACGGCCTTTTGTGGGACCCGCCGGCCAGTTCCTCGATGAGTTGCTGCAGAGTATTAACCTTAAGCGCTCTGATGTCTTTATTACGAATGTGGTGAAGTGTCGTCCCCCCGACAATCGTGATCCCCTCCCCGAGGAGATCAACGCCTGCAACGATTATCTGGATCGCCAGATTGCCGCTATCAAGCCGCTGGTCATAGTGACACTGGGGCGCTACTCGATGGCCAAGTTCTTTGGTACGGCAAAGATCAGCGCGATCCACGGTAAGGCTCAGAAAAAGGATGGCTATATTTGCATGGCGATGTATCATCCCGCGGCTGGCCTCCACCAGGCTAGTCTGAAAGAAACGATTCGCCAGGACTTTAAAAAGCTCCCGGTGGTGCTGGCTGAGGCCGAGCGCCTGGCGGCTGAGGGAAAGCTTGGCGCTGCCAGTGCGCCAGCCGCTCGCCCTCAAGACGAGCCTCCACAGCAGCTCTCGCTCTTTTAGCTGGTGATTGCTGTGGCTGGGCCTGGCCAGGTGGCTTCCTGCCTTGTCTGGGCTGGCTAGCTGGCTACTTCGTCTTCCTGCCGCCCGCTCACGCCGGTTGTCTTGCCTGTCATGGCTTCGTCACGGACGACCGACTGCCCTTGCAAAAGTGGTGGAGCGTAAGACTGAGGAAGGCACCAGCACGAATTTATGCAACATACCCCTTTGTCGGTCAGGAGCCGCCTGCCACGCGGCATTACATCGTCACATCAATCATGATGACAATCAGCAGGGGCGCCCGCCCGTGCTGGGCGGGGCGTCCTTCTTTATCTCCGTGACTGCTTCTTAAGCGAACTGCTCTGCTGAAGATAGTCTTCTGGAAGAAACAGAGTTCTTTGCTGCAGATTATTGCTTCTCAGGAGAGGTATCCCTAGCCAGAAGGTACTGTCTATGCAATAGGTTGATACATGATGATCTGCAGCTCTTGCTAGCTCACTGAGCTTTACGTATACTGGGAGCAGCAGGCACAGCTGCGCTTGACCAATCGGAGGACATGATGCGAGCAATTTTGCAGAAACATATTGTCTTGATCATGTTGCTCGCCTCCCTCGCGGCACTGACCTTCTCTTTTGCTCCCCTCCCCGGCGCTAGTGCGACCGCCCAGGCCGCAGCCACCTGGAAGGGCATCACTATTAACTGGTCGAATGTGCGTCGAGGCCCGAGCACGCAATATCCAGTTGTCAAAACCTATGCACCGAATACGAGCGTAACCGTCTATGCGAGCGTGGTGGGACAGAACGTCTGGGGCAGTCCCTATTGGTATCGGATCAGCCCGCTCAATAGTGCCCCGCTCTACATCTATAGCGGCCTGGTCGTCAAAGCCCAGAGTAGCAGCCAGGCCAATCCCTCTGGCAGCGGCAAAGTGATCGTTGTCATTTTGTCAAAGCAGTGGCTCTATGCCTATGAAAATGGGAAGCAGGTCTTTAATACGCCGATCACCTCGGGTAGACCTTCATTGCCGACGCCAACAGGCACTTTCCATGTGCTGCGCAAGCTGCACCCGACGACCTTCTATTCACCCTGGCCGCCTGGCTCTCCTTACTATTACCCGCCGACGTTTATTAAC
>NZ_JADGHT010000128.1 GCF_019683755.1 Thermogemmatispora sp.
ACTTTTTTCCCTCGTAGTTCTTCCCGCAGCCGATAAGCTGCCGCAAGCGCTGCAGCGCCCGCTCCTTCGGCCAATGTGTGGGCCAGTTCAGCCATCCAGGCAATTGCACGCAGGATTTCATCATCGGAGACAAGCACGAATTCGCGCAGATACTGGCGCAGGATGCGCTGCGGAAGGGCAAAGGAGACTCCCGTAGCCAGCCCCTCGGCGAGGGTGCGATTAGGCGCGGTTACTAATTGCCCTCGGCGCCAGGCTTCGTAAGCTGCAGGGGCCGCTTCAGATTGGACACCGATGACCCGCAGGGTAGGATTGATGGTCTGCGCTACCAAACAGGCCCCAGCAGCACCGCTGCCACCGCCGATAGGGACAATCAGGACCTCCAGGTCAGGACAGTCTTCCAGAATTTCCAGCGTCAGGGTCGCGACTCCAGCAATCAGTAATGGTTCATCGCCCGAGTGAATGTAGCGATAGCCATGCTGTTGGGCCAGCTCCTCGCAGTGAGCTTTTGCTTCATCATAGGTTGGGCCATAGAAGATTACTTCAGCTCCCATGCCGCGCATAGCCGCTACTTTGCCGGGATTGGCTCCCTCCGGAACGACGATCCGGGCTTTCACTCCGAAGAGGCGAGCGGCATAGGCTACCGATTGACCGTGGTTGCCAGTGGAGGCCGCAATCACTCCACGGGCGCGCTCCTCGGGTGTGAGGCAGGCGATGAGGTTGATGCCTCCACGTACTTTGAAGGCCCCTACCGGCTGATAGTTCTCATGCTTGACATAGACCTGAGCCGCGAGCAGCTCATTGAGAGCCGGGTAGCTGTGCAGAGGGGTGCGCGCTAGATAAGGAGCAATTCGTTGCCTGGCTCGTAGGACATCTTGGAACGTTGGAATCTCCATGGCTATTGCTATCCTTCGCTTCTCTCTTGCCAGTGGCATTGATCGGTCATCGCTCTTTTCGCGCCCTGCTTCTCGTCGCTAGTAGCGCAGTCGTTGATCTTGCAGTTCCAGCCAGCCATCAGCAGTCGAAGAGGGCCGCTGTCTTGATGAGCGGCACAGGACCAGTATACCATCTTATGGAGAGGGGGCTACTCTGCAAGACTGAGCAGGCTTTGCATCGTTGCTGAGCCGATGAGCCAGGATTGATCATCTGTAACTCTAGCCGCTGTGGCTCTACTGAGGCTTGCCTGAGCAGTCCAAAAGTGGCTCCCTCGCTCTCTTCTTGTTCTTGTCAGCAGATGGCCCTCATGCTATTCTCTCTGGCACAGAGAGCATTGGGGGTTAGCGCCCGTTTGTCCTCAGGCTTTGTACTTCTTTCCGACTTTTGCCAGGAAAGAGCCGCTGGTTAGCAACACCATATGTCTCGCTGAGGTGATCAGTGCCGTCTTTCAAGGAACCTGAGCCGATAGTCAGTTTTAGCCGTCTCTTATGGGACATTGACACTGGGCTCCAGGCGGCAGACCAGTCGCTGGATGAGAGGGATCTTGTGCAATGCCTTCAGACTAAAGGAAGGCCGAACCTAGAGCGTTTCTGGCACCCATTGATCGGTCGGCAACTGGCAAGCCTTGACTTTGTGGCCCTGGATACCGAGACAACAGGGCTGAGGCTGGGATGGGACTGCATTCTTGAACTTGGCGCTTGGCGCCGCTTGCACAAGGAGGAGATAAGAGGGCACTTCCATAGCCTGGTAAATCCTCAAGGACCTGTCCCCAGAGCCATCGCGCACCTGACTGGCCTTGACGAACGCAGTCTGACAGCAGCGCCTGGCATCGAAAAACCGTTGCCTGAGTTGCTGCGCTTCTGCAAGGGCGCTATTCTCGTTGGACATAACTTGACCTTCGACTGGCGCTTTCTTGCTCATGAGGCGACTCGCTGCAATTTGCCCTGGCTCCTCGAGGGGCTCGATCTCCTGACCCTGGCCCGTTATCTGCTCTCCGACCAACGTCGTTTCAGCCTGGCGCTTCTCGCAAGTCGGTTACACCTTCCCTTGACCCCTCCCCATCGCTCCCTGGCCGATGCCGAAGCCACAGCTCTGGTTTTCATCAGGTCCCTGTGGCTGAGCCAGCAGTCGGCCCCTAGGAGCGCTAGACCTCTCAGCACGCCAGGACAGTCCACCGAGCAAGCAGCAATTCGGCAGATCGAGACCAGTATGGCCAAGAAAAAGGACGGCGACGCTGTTTCTTCTCGCTCACCGCGCTTGGAGACTCTGCCACTCAATCCGGCCTGGCGCTGTACCTTTCCCTCGCAACCCGGTGTCTATTTGATGAAGGATAGTCAGGGTCAGGTGCTCTATGTGGGCAAAGCTCGCTGCTTGAGGAGACGCTTGGCCTCCTATTATCACCAGCGGTCTGTCTTCAATCCCAGGATCGCGCGCTTGCTCCAGCAAGTGCAGGCCATCGAGACACGTCCCCTGGGTAGCGAATTAGAGGCGCTGCTTGTCGAGTCTCAATTGATTAAGGAGCTTCAGCCCCCCTATAACATCCAACTACGTGATTACGCGCACTATCCTTTTCTCAAGATCGATGTGCAGCATGCCTTTCCACGTCTCACCATTACTCGTCAGTCCGAGACTGATGGTGCTCGCTATTTTGGCCCTTTTCGCAGCGGGCGCAGCGTCGAGTTGACACTTGAGCTGCTACAGCGTCTTTTCCCTCTACCTACCTGCACTCGGCCCCTGCCACCCGAGGCAGCGCCCAGCACGCCCTGTCTCCGTTACCACCTCGGTCGCTGCCTGGCTCCCTGCACCGGTCAGCTTGCTGCAGACCGCTATCATCAGCTTATCGAGGAGGTTTCTGCCTTTCTGGCAGGGGAGCGCCCCGAACTGCTAGTCCGTGTACGCCACCAAATGGAGCAAGCTGCCGAGGAACTGCAATACGAGCGAGCCGCTCTTCTGCGCGACATGCTCCATAGCACAGAGGAGGTGCTCATCAGCCAGCGCCTGATCAACAGCGCCATTGCCACTCACAACCTTCTGATTGCCTATCCTTCCGCCTGGGAAGGCCAGAACGAACTGTTTCTGATCCGTCACGGTCGCCTGATTGAGCTGCAGCGTGCTCCACATGAGGAACAGGCTACCCGCTACACACTGCGCAGGCTACTGGCCAGGGCGGCCCAGCTACAGCAGCCCCCCGCTACCGTGGGACAGGCGGAGATCGACCAGATCATCATTATCACTCGCTGGATCAAGCAGCATAGCCGGGATCAGGCTTTCTTCCCCTTCACTTCTCAGACACTGAGAGCACCGGAGGCCAGCGAAGAACTGATTGAACGCATCTGGCAGACGCTCAGCACCAGGCAAGGTGGTTGGGACTAGACACGCCAGGGGGGTCAGGCGCGCAGACAAAATAGCTCAGATGTGATACCATAGCAGCTACACCATCGCTCTTCTTCCCACCAACTTCTGACCAGCTCAGCATCAGTAAGCCAGCATGGTCAGGTATGCCGGCGGTTTGCACTTGTCGGTTAACGCTTGGGAAGGCAGCCGCGCCCTTACCACGGTGGGTGGTCAGTAGAGCCAGTTCATCCAGTGCGGAGGAATGACGATCTATGCTGCTATCGGATAAGCGTATCAAAGAGGAGCTTGCACGCGGCAATATTGTCATCGAGCCTTTTGACGAGCGCCAGCTAGGAACCAATTCCTATGATTGCCGTCTGGGTGAGTGGTACTTTCAGGGCGATGCCAATGTCGAGATCCTGCATCTAGATAACCCGGAAGAGATCCGACGTTATTGGGGAGAGCCGCGCCGCGCCAAGAACGGTCAGATTGCTATTCGCCCAGGAACCACCATTCTCGCTCATACACAAGAGATCATCGGCGGGCGCAATGGTTACCTGGGCAAAATGTATGCCCGCAGCACAGTAGCCCGCTCGGGCCTTTCGGTCTGTCGCTGCGCAGGCGTGGGGGATGTAGGCTATATCAGTCGCTGGACAATGGAGATCAGCAACCACACTATGACGACGATTGTCGTCCCCGTCGGCTTCCGCATCTGCCAGATCACTTTTGAATACGTTGGCGAAACGCTCAAGGAATACCAGGGGAAATACGGGCAGCAGCATCAGTGGACCCCTGAGGACATGCTCCCCAAAGCCTATCTGGACTGGGACTACGCCCTCTACAGCCGCCATCGGCAGCAGCGAGAGCGCGAGCTGCTCGCGGACGGAGAGCGTGAGGACTGACTAATCTTCAGGTGGGGAAGCAGGCCGCACCGGCCCGCGGTCTCGCTGTCGGCTAGTGAGCAGGATGGCTCTCTCCCCACACCAGAGAGGCCGGTGCGGTCTGTCTGTCTGTCTGCCCTACGCCGGCCTTCACGGGTTTTCTGCGCCCTGTAACAGATTGATCTGTTCAACAAGCTGAGCATTGTGCGCATGCAACTGATTAATCTGATCTTGTAGCAGGCGCTTCTCATGGGCGACGACATTCAAGCGCTCCTGTAGTCGCTGTATGGCCTGCTGAGCCTGCTCCAGCTCCTCGCTCTGGGTACCATGCTCCTGTTGAAGACGCTCACATTCCTGCGTGAGGCGAGCGAGTTCCTGCCGTGCAGCATCTAGCTCTTGTTGTGTCTTTTTCAGAGATTTTTCCAAATTCTCCCGTTCATGTTCCATATCGCTGATTTGACTGCGAGCCTGCAGAAGCTGCATGGTCAGGTTACGCATGTTTTCCTTGTGAGCCTGCTCAACACTCTGCAAATCATTTTCCAAGCGAGTAATATAGGCTCCATAGCGCCAACCGAGAAGGACCTCGACCAAATCGCGTTCCGCACTGCCCTCCTTCAAGCGCTGACGCAGCTCCTCTAGCGCTTCGACATTCCAATGGCCCCCTGCCAGCAGACCACCCAGGGCCCGTAGAGAGATCTCTAGCTGATCAGGGCTTTGAAGCCGCTCCTTATTTAGCGTGAGGCCATACTGGCTGAGGCTCAGAGCCAGCTCACCAATCTCCGGATAGGCGCGCAGCATGCCTAAAACACTCACCACCTGATTAGCCAGATCCGGCGGAGTCTCAGGATCATGATACATCTCCCACAAAGCCGTCTCACCCTCTCGTCCCAGGAAGAGGAAGCAGCGCATCAAGAGATCCTGACGCTCGGAGCGTGCATAGAGGGCCTGAACCAGATGTTGTACGATATACTCGCCTCCCATCAGCAAGAGCAGAGCCAGAATCCGACGGCAGAGGCGTTCATCGCTCTGAGGGTGCTGAACATACTCCAGCAAGGCCGGAACCATTTCCTGACGCGAAGGATCAGGGCTATTCGCCTCATCATGGATACGCTCCTGTAAGAGCGTAGCCGCCATTGCGCTTTCCTGGACGCTCCGGCTCGCCAGATGGGTCAGAAGCTCATCTTTAATAATGAGCGTCGGCATACTGCGGAAAATCTCCAGAGCAGCCTCACGCCGCGGACGATTGACCAGATCGCTGCAGGCCGCCCAGATAAAGGGGAGGGCCGGTGTGCCGATATCGCGCAGAATCCGCCGCGCAGCGCGCGCCACCTGGGGATCAGGGTCAGTGATCAACTCGCCCACAGGGACAACTGCTAGCTCGCCTAGCTCTACCAGCGTAATTTCAGCTCCATGCCGCCGCTCTGCCGAGCGTAAGGCCTCCACTAGGCCCGCCAGCGCCTCACGTCCAGCGGGAGTAAGACGGCGCCGAGCCAGACGAGCCAGCACCTCAGAGACGCCAGCAAGCAGATAGGCGTCGCCCAATCCCGCCAGAAGTGCTGGAATGGCCAGGTCAGCAAGATCGCCAGCGAGAATCTCCACCAGGCTTTCATAGGCACGCGCAGGCAGCGAGGGACTAAAGAGCTGGACCACCTGCTCTACAGTCTCTGGGTGCTGACGCACCAGCGAGATCACCAATTGCTGAGCCCGCTTCCTCGCTAGCTCATCCTCCTGGGCTAATCCCGGAACGATCGCAGAGAGGATGTCTGGCCCGAACAGCAACAGGACTGAGACAGCCGCATCACCACGCTCAGGATCACCCAAGAGGCTGATCAGCGGCGGCACAGCTTCAGCCGGATAGCGTACCAGATATTCTGCGAGGACTGGACGCCAAGCTGGGCGATTCAGTACCTCCAGCAAGGCAGGAACTAAAACCTGCCCCGCCATGCCATCAAGGATCTGGCGGACATAGCTCCTGGTACGTTCATCAGGATGGAAGAGCTGATGCACGAGCAGTAAAGCCGCCTCGGCACCTCGCTCCCGGAAGATTCTCGTCACCTGCTGCACCTGAGCTTCGCTCCCGTGAGTAAGCACCGCAATGAGCTGCTCCCCCGGGAATGGCTCCATGCCTAGAATCGCCCGCCGGATTCGCGCTGTCACCACAGTCTCATGTTCCGGTTCAACATCCAGGGCCTCCAGCAGATCTGAGAGCGCCACCTCCCGTAAACGGCTCAGCGCTAGAATAGTCTCTTCATAGACAAGCGTCTCTTTGCTGTCGAGCAAGGCAATCAACGGTGGCACCACCTGAGCATCCGAGAAACGGCTCAAGGCTCGGACAATGGCTACCGCCAGCAGCGTCTCGGTTCGCGCCTCCTGCAAGAGATTCACCAGGGCAGGAATCACACGCGGGTCATCTAAGCCTTCAAGTACCTGGATGAGCAACTGTGTACGGCCAGGCACGATCTGCGGCAGAGCCTGTAAGATAGGCTCAATGACCTCCTCACCCATTTCACCAAGGATACGCGCAGCCAACCCGGCTACCTGTTCCTCTTTGCTCCGCAGCACCAAATCGATCAGACCAGGAATGCTCTCGGGAACATAGGCATGCTGTAAGGCAATCCCCACCTGCTGACGCACCAGTGGAGAAGCATCTGCCAGCAGCGTGAGCAGTACAGGCAGGGCTTGTAGATCGCGTATGCCCCCAAGCACCTCAACCAGGCGAGCCCGTACAACCTCAGCGCTCTGGCTCTCTAGCTGTTCTAATAGCAAGGGAGTCAGGCGCGCGTCGCCCTGCTGAAGAACACGAATAGCATTGCGGATCAGAAGCTCATCAGAGCTGGCCAGGGCCCGGATCAAGAGCTGGACACACTCCGGCAGTGGCTGCCTTTGCAGTTGACGGGTCAGCAGGTCCCGAGCTGCACGCTGCACCTCGGGCGGGTGTTGCCCAGACAAGAGCGGACAGACAGCGTTGAGCACGCGCGTGCGCTGCTCTTGAGAGAGCGCACGCTGGGGATCGGTCTCGCCGAGAAAATAGTCAAACACGACCAGAATGGCCCGCTGGACCTGCCGGGCCGCCGCTATACCGGGTAAGTACTGCTCTAAGGCCTCAAGCAATGGCTCTAGCGCTCGTGCCGGGCCAAGGCGGATCAGGGCTTTAAGCGCCCCTTCGACAATCACCTGCTCACTGTCACCAAGGCAATCGAGGAGCGGCTGAACGGCCTGCGGCGCATCACAACGGGCAAGAATGCGCACCGCTGCAGCTCGCAGACGGAGAGAATGATCGTCTGCCGGCTGCACTAATTCAGCAGCATAGGGGACAACACCTTCGCCCAGGCGTCCGAGTACAGGGATAAGACGACGAACCTGGGTATCATAAGCAGGCAAGTCGATAACTTCATAGAGATAATCGAAAAAGCGATCAAGCAACGGCTTTTGATCACAGAGCCGCAGCAGGTTTTCGATGCCGGGCATCATGATTGTGGGCAGTAGCCCTTGATAGACCTCTAGTGTGCCCTCCGCCGCAAAGCGAGCAATAAGGTGGGCTAACCGCTCAAGGCCTGTTGTATCGCGCAAGATACCAGTGAGCAAGCGTAAGAGATGTGGCGGTAAGCTCAACGGATCATCAGGCACAGAGCGGGGCGGATACCAGGCAACACCAATGCAGATGAGGGCCAAAGCCCCGGCTGCCACGGCAGAGGCAGGATGAGTCTCTCCAAAGCTTGCAAAGCGCTCTGCTAGCTCGAGGGGATCATCGACGAGGCCAGCCCACATAGCCACTGGGCCAGCCCAACGAGCAGCATCATCACAACACAGGGCCAGCGCTGCTTGGCGCCTCTCTACCTCCTGGTCTGCTTCCTCATCAAGTCCTAGCAAGACACAAGCCACCAGATACTCAACCAGCCAGAGATGACGGAAGCGCAAGCTGTCAGAGCAGAGCGTCAGCAGGCCAGCAGCTTCTAGACAGGCAAGCTGCTGCTCTAACCGTGCTGGATCAGGGAGAGGAGTCTGTAAATCTGCCGGGAGCACCACTCCCTGACCGGACAGGAGTGAGCGATTCTCTTCCAGCCAGCGAGGCAGAGCTAGCGCTACTGCCCGTGCCCCCGTTCTCTGGCGACGTCCCTGGCCTGCAGGCAGCACCATCAGTGTACGGGCACCACTCTGGTATAAAACCCAGGCCAGTCGACGAAGCAGGGCTAGCAGCTCTTCCTCTGTTACCTCATTCTTCCCACGGTGCCAGCGCTTCTGGCGTAACTCCCGCGTTAACCAGAGGTGAAGCAGACGTCCCAGCAGACGCCCACGACTATCGAACTGGGCCGGATCTCCCAGATCGAGCGTCTCCAGAATCTCTAGAAAGCTAAAGAGGGTCAAGGGAACACTGCAGAGATAGCGCAGGCGACTATCCTCAAGGGCATGCATGATCTGGCCAGCCGTATACTGCCGCCGCCCGGTGATTGGCCGTTCCTGTAACGCTCGCTCAACGAAACGACGGACCAGCGCGGGTGAGAGGGGAGCAAACACAGCACAGGCCATCTCCCCCTCCGTCAGCAAGCGCTCAAGCTCTGGCAGCGCCTCATGAGAGAGATCACAGGCGCTCACTACGAGACGATTGCCCGTCTGCCTCATCAGATAACCAAGCTCAGCGATGATGGCTTCACGGAAGGTCGTTTCAATCAGATGGAAATCATCACACAGGAGCAACAACTGCCCACGCTCCGCCAGTTGACTCAGATAGGGCCGTAAATGGTGCAAACCTCGCGCCTGGCTCTCCTGTAGAAAGTCAAAGAGGGTCGCCTCCGGCTGTAGACTGGCTCCCGCGGCACGCCTGCCCTCTGCCAATGCTTCCGCTTCCGTATGCTGCCCCGCCGGCAGCTCACCGCCGGCTTCCTCCTCGAATCGTATCGATGATCTTCTATTAAGATAGAGGCTATAGTGCTCTAGAGAGAGATATACAGGCAATCTCGCACCTTTTCCTCCATTACGGAGGAAAGCATCTAGAGAATATTTCTGGAGCATGGAAAGGGCAAAAGTCTTGCCGGCCCCTGCAGTCCCCAGCAGGAGCAACTGCGCAGATGGCTCTTGTAACAAAGCAGAGAAAGTCAGGTCCTGTTTATATGGCAGAGCACTCTGTTCAGTGATATCCTGATAGTAAGCGAGCGCCGTTTCGTAGATAGCAGAGGCAGTTGACAATGGGAGGCCGGCCTGTGGCTCTGCCAGGGACGCGCGAACAGTACGGGCATAGGCACGGAGGGCTAGCGGGCGGCGCAGTAAGCCGGTGATCACAAAGACGGCCAGGCCAACCCCCACAGGAATGGCCAGCGACCACCATCCACTAAAGGAGAGCGAAGGAAGCCAGGAAGCAAAAGACAACAACAAAGCTGGCTGGCGGCCCCCTCTCTGGCCCAGCGGCCAGTGAAAAGTCACGTATTGCAGCCAGTGCGGTATCAGCTCAATGGCAAAGCTAGCCGCAGCGGCCAATGCTCCAGCCAGCAGTGGCCAAGCGAGTAGTCGCAGAGCTGTCGCCCTGCCTCCCAGTTTTTGTATACTCACGAGGGCCTGTGGATTTTGTTCCGCTCTCATTCCGTCCAGCGACCTTTCGCAGAACTTGCCGGTTGATAGCAGTCACAGTATAGCGTAGAAGCGGTGACTTGAACAAGTGTCAACATGGAGGCCAGCGAGAGCAACGAAGAGCTAGCACACAGGAGGGCTACCTTATGGCACAGAAGACTTATGAACCTCAGCTTGACGCATAGGGGGGAGAGACCACGTGGAGCGACGTTTCTCCTCGCTGTCGAGGCATAAGCTTCAAGGCTTTTCACCCACCCGTTGGTCTGGGCATACCTGGGCCTGCACGGCCAGTCTTGCGGCTCCGGGCGTCTGCGGGAGACCCAGAGTACGGACAAAAGGCCCTGGACCGGCAGCCAGGCAATGCGTCATTGGTAATAGCGACAGAACAAAGCGAGTGGTAAGCTCCTCTGTTAGAGAGAAAGAGACCCTTGACAGAGGATAACCGATCACGAGGTATCACGATTATGGAGAGAGAGCAACCTCCCGGCCAGAGCAAGAGACTTGAGGCATCATCTGCTGAGACAGATATCGAGAATGAAGATACTGTCAAGCTGGCCGTGATCAGGATTCCTGGCAGGCCCTTATCCTCGCGTCGCCCCCTAAAAGCCGGCACAGATACCGGCAGGGGGACTGATGCCCGAAGGCCACAGGTACCTCTCTTGGCGCCGCTTGACCGCCCGGAGTCGGTCGCCGAGCGGTCCGGCCAACCCCGTGAGGAGCGTGCTGAAGAGATCGCGCAGCAGGAAACAAGCGAGCTACCAGCGCCACCTGCCTCTGCAAAGCAACAGTCTCAGTTGGCCGAGCTTGAGACCCTGAAGCTGGCTGCTGCTGCTCCTGCCCTTTCCCCTCCCCCACGGACCCATTTCGGGGAGCGGGCAGCCTCTGCTCTGGCTCTGCTGCCCACGCGTAAACTGCCGGCCCTGACAGCGATCAGCAGACAGGGGCAGGGCTGGCAACTTAGCCGTAGTCAAGCCTTGGCTCTGATGGTGCTCTTGCTCATCGTCGCCATCAATGCCATCCCGACGAGCCTTGCTCAGCTTCTGGGATCACAAGGCTGGGCTTTTACGCTTTGGGGAGCCAGCGCCAGCTCCAAGAATGTCCTGCAGCAGATCCGCTCAGCTTTGCCTTCCGCTACTCCAGCGGCCCGCGCGACAGAGCAAGGCGCACAACAACAGCTTACGCCTGCAGGCTATATCAATCTGATTCTACACAATATGACACTTGATCAAAAGCTAGGCCAAATGCTCTTTGTACAATTTACAGGCCCTTATTATTCGCTGGATCTCAGTACAATGGTCACTCAGCAAAATGTTGGTGCTGTTATTCTGTTCACCGCTAACAATAATATCATGAGCGCCGCCCAACTAAAGCAGTTGACCCAGGAAATCCAGACCGGGGCACGGACCGCTGGTAGTGGCATTCCCCTGCTCATTGCCATTGATCAGGAAGGGGGACGCGTTGATCGCCTGCGGGATCTCGACGGCCCACGCCCCTCAGCCGCAGAAATCGGCGCCTCCAACGATCCCGAGCGCGCCCGTGCAGCCGGCCTCCAAGATGCTCATGATCTGGCCACCTACGGCATTAACCTGAATCTGGCCCCTGTTGTTGACGTGACCAGCGTCTATAACCCTCAGCTAGACACGCGCACTTTCGGCAGCGATCCTGCTGTCGTGACACGCCTGGCTGGGGCCTATCTGCAAGGGCTGCAGCAAAGCGGTCAGGTCTTGGGGACGCTGAAGCACTTTCCGGGCCTGGGCGATGTGAGTGTCGATCCTCACAGCGGGCTCCCGATTCTCACACGCAGTCTGGCCCAATTAGAGGCCAACGATTGGCTACCGTATCGCACACTAATCCAGCAGGGGCAGGTCCATGCGATCATGGTGACCCATGAGATCGTGACAGCAGTCGATAGCAGTACACCATCCTCACTATCGTCCAAGGTGATCACAGGCATTCTGCGCCAGCAGCTCGGTTTTCAGGGAGTAGTTATCACCGATAGCCTTACTATGGAGGGTGTCAGTGCACATTATAGCGAGAGCCAGGCGGCAGTGATGGCAGTCCAGGCCGGAGCCGATTTGCTTATGGGACCGATTTCAGCGCAAACTGCAGCCTCCATGCTAGCAGCTTTGAAATCAGCCGTGGAGACTGGAACGCTCAGCGTCCAACGGATCGACGAGTCAGTCCGCCGCATTCTGATGCTGAAATACCAATTAGGATTGCTGCATCTACCTTAGTAGTCCTTCCTCGTTCCAGAGGTATAGAAAAGTCTCATATAAAAACCACCTAGCCCC
>NZ_JADGHT010000129.1 GCF_019683755.1 Thermogemmatispora sp.
GGCCTGAAGAATCTGGGCCACCTTGAAAACGACCTTGTTATCCATCGTCCCCCCGTAGAGCGGATGCGGATGACAGACCAGGGAGACGTAGTGTGGCTTGACGCCCGCCTCCTCGGGCTTCAGAATGCCTTCAAGGCGGCCCAGTGGTGACGGTATGTCAACATGTAAGATCTGTGCGATAACATCCCCCGCCTTTCTAGCCTGAAAATAGAGGACTACCCATAGCGAGAGTCGTCACTCTGATAGTATAGCACGAATCTTGCGTCCGCTACAGCTATGCTACTTTATGCGCTGTGCAGATTGATAGCTCCAGTGCCGACATCCAGGCGCAAAAGGGCGGTTGGCTGCGGTCCACTGCCGGGTACCAGGGGCCCGTAGTAAGTGGCAGAACCAGCATTCAGGCTCACCTGTATCGGGAAGGCGCTCACGATCTTGCCGCTGTTCACATAGGCATCGAGCAGCACAGGCGTTGAGGCAGGCAGAGTTATGTTCAATTGGCCAACTTCGCTATGGATCTCGAAGAGCGGCCTTGCGCCCGCCACAGTGCGCGTATCAAGCGCCCCATTGAAAGTTACCTGGCCATTGACCGTACGCAGGTTGCTGCCACTGGTCAAAGTTGCCCTCTCAACGGTGATATT
This sequence comes from Thermogemmatispora sp., assembly GCF_019683755.1. Classification (GTDB taxonomy): domain Bacteria; phylum Chloroflexota; class Ktedonobacteria; order Ktedonobacterales; family Ktedonobacteraceae; genus Thermogemmatispora. The sequence goes on from NZ_JADGHT010000129.1 coordinate 639, forward strand.
GCCCGCCTCATTCTTGACGACGAGCACGCCACTGAGGCCCTGAATGTGGACATCACCTACAGCCAACTCGACATTCAACTGGAAAGGAGCGGTCCCCTGATTGACCTGAGCTGGCAACCGGAAGCGCAGATCAACGGAGTCGTTGGGGCCGTTCAGACTCTCGCTCTGCGGAAGTGTTGCCGTGACCTGGAGGCTGGTTAGTCCTGGCTGTACCTGAACGCCGATGCGCTTGAACTCCTCATCGGCCTCGGCCTGGCCGCCCGCCTTCGTTCTCTTAACGATCGTCAGCTCCGGCACAGAAAGGTTTGCGTCGGTGAGAATGTCAACGCTGCCAATCTGGCTACTGACTCTGAGCTGCTGCAAGTTACTGACCGGTATCGTCTGCTCGTCCGTCTGTGTGTAGGTGCTTGTGGTCGGCCCCAGCACCGGCAAGGGACTGCTTCCAGTGACGCTACGTAGGGCAGCGAGGATGGCCAGGGCGATCCCCAGCAATAACAGAAGGATAGCCACGCTGCACCCTGCCAGAAACCAGAGCCAGGACGGGCCACGGCCCCTGCGCTGTTTCCGGCGTGTCTCTTCCTCTGCTCTCTCTCGCCACCAAGCAGCTTCTTCTGCCCCATTCGTGACCAGGAGATCTTGCTCCTCGCTGTCCATCTCTCTCAGGTCTTCTTCTTCCCGCTCCCATCGGCGCCTCACTCTGCGCCTAGGCCTGAGCTGCTCCCCCTCCGCCTCCCAGTCATAAGCTTCATAGTCACCGGCGCGGGCACGGTACCGCTGTTGAGAGCGGCGCGGGGGTGATTCCTCAAAGGCCGGCCAGGTGTCCTCTTCCGGCTCCTCGGGCCAGCGCGGTCCTTTGCTCTCTCTGCTCATAGCTGATCCCCTTCTCTTGTCTCTGGTGCCGGGGCGCCCTCGCTCCAGTCTGATTGGACCTTGCCAGTCATCACTCGGGCGGATGCCCCAGAACTTTGCTCATCTCTAGAGGGAGTACGCTTGAAGAAAGCCACGGGTTGGCTCTCGCGAAAGGCTAAAGCAGGAAGAACAGCCAGCAGGCAAAGAACACCAGCTACCAGGAAAATGGTCGTATAGACAGTATGGGCCGCCTGAATCAGATAGGCCGTATAGGCGCGCAGGTAGGCAGAGCTGAAAGGAGCCGCTCCCGCTGGGGGCACGAATGCAGCAGCCAACGCGCGAAAATAGCCCAATCCCCAGGAGGTGAGCGCCGCCAACCCTAAGATCATACCGATCATACGCAGCATGGTGACCAAAGCCGCCGCCAGCCCAGCCTGTCGGGTCCGCGCTGCATCGAGCGCTATCACCCCGATTGGCGCAATGACCAGGCCGAAGCCCCATCCTCCCAGCAAGGTGCTCAGCGTAATCTGGTTCCAATCCACGCGCAGCGGCCAGAGATGCATCAGCCAAAAAGCCGCTGCTGCAAACAGCAGACCGCCAACGGCCACCGGACGGCTCCCCAAACGCCCACATAGCCATCCCCCCACCAAAGCCCCTACAGGGATCATAGCCGTCAGCCGCAGCAGAGCCAGACCGCTGGCAAGCGCCGTCTCTCCAAGGACCGTGGCGACAAAGATGGGGATATCCACCATCGCAATGATCAGCGCCGCCCCTACGAGCAAACTGACCAGGGCCGCTGCCACAAAAGAGGGGCGCCGAAAAAGCCGCAGATCTAGAAGAGGGGCACCGCGGCCAGGCAACGGCAACCGATGTCGTTGCTTTCCGCCCGTAGCCTCGCTCACTCCCTCCCTAGCTGGCACCCCTCGCTGTAACAGTAGCTCGGTAGCAACCAAAATCAGCAAGAGCAGCAGCGCCAGGGCAATCAGGAACGGATTGCCTTGTGTACCTGTGGCCTCGGCCTGACTCTGAACCTGCAGGCTGGACTGGCCTGCCGTCAAGAGCGTTGCCTCCTGCGCCAACCCCAGGCTCAGACAGAGGAGCATCGCCCCCAGCAAAGCAGCCCCCAGTAGATCAACACCTGCTTGCCGGGCAATCCCCAGCCTGTGCGCCGGCTCGCGTAGAAAGAAGGCCAACGGCAGCATCAGCAGGGCCACCAGCGGCAGATTAAGAAAGAAAATAGCGCTCCATCCCAGCGTCTGCGTAATCCAGGCCCCATAGAGGGGACCAAGCACGCCTCCGGCTTCGGTAACCATCCCAATCAGTCCCAGGGCCGGCCCCAGGCCACGCCTACCGTAGTAGTCGCCAGCGACGGCCATCGCAATGGGAACCACAGCCCCACCCCCTGCCGCCTGGACAACACGCGCACCCACCAACCAGACCAGACCAGGCGACCGCGTATCAATGCCAAGCCCCTGTAAGAAGCTTAGATCATTCTGCTCTCCAAGCCAGGGCGCCAGCCCACAGACCAGGGAGGCAAGGGCAAAAAGGGTCAGGCACAAAAGCAGCAGGCGCCGTCTTCCATAGCGATCAGCCAACTGGCCCAGCAGCGGCATGGCAATTACATAGCCTAGCAAGTAGCCGCTAATAATCCAGGAGGCGCGGTCGACCTGCAAGATCGGTATCTGCAGATCGCTGATCATCTGCGGCAGCGCCGTGACCACAACCGTTTGATCGAGAGCCGTCAAGAAGACAGCCGCGCAGACAAGAATCAGCGTCAGCAGAGGCAACTGCCCAGGCATCTCTGCCTGGCGGTGCCCGGCATCGGCAAGAGAGCGCACTCATCACCTCCAGCGCTGGCGAGGAACCAGCGACCCTCAGCAGGCATGTCAGACAACTGGTGCACTAATCGTAATCGTTTCATTGAACCTTGAAAGCTTCAACGTGCGCACGGTCTGGCTCGTATCGCCATCGGCAGCCACCCCTGTCAGGCGGATTTGACGCGGCAGCTTATCGCTCTGGCCAATCCAGACAACGGCATCCAGCAGCGAGCCGGCGCGCGCTTGGTCTCCCAGAAGACCGCGTAAATAACTGGCGTCAAGCTTGCCGGAGATCTGCCAGCAGGTCACACCGTCGATAGTGCTCTCACTGGGGGTCGAAGGATTGCGAATCTGCCCCAAGAGGGCAGCAATACCAGTCCGCGAATCAGAGAGTACGCGCGGATCTGGCAAGCCGCTGATTGTTTGCCAATGTCCGGTAAAGGGATCAGTGATGTACTGCTTTTCCCCTACAACAATGATTCTCACCTGCATGACAGACCCCATTAAGGAGGCGCTGGCCTGAGCCTGCAAGCGGTCGGGGACGACCAGGTCGCCATCGGCGTTCTGAATCAGAAGACCAGTCCCGCTGCCAGCATGCTCGACCTGGAGATGAAAATGATAGGCCTGAACCTTCTGCATGGCGGCCTGCGCCTGGGCCAGCAATTGTCGTGCATCCGGCACCGGGCTACCACCACAAGCTGACAGCCAGAACGCTATCGCCAGCCCGACGAGCATGACAGGCCAGCGCCCGGGCAGATAGCTCTTCATCTTGCTAGTACGGTGGCTTGCTGGTTCATCCGCCAGCCTCTGGCGTCTGCAGTGCAACATCTGTGCCTCCTGACCATGTTTGCAATGCAGCATCCTACGCTGCTGCTAACGATTGTACCAGCTACGGGAGCTGAAGGTAAGACAGCGATCAGGCTGGTGCTCACTGTCTCCCCAATACGAGAGCGCCAGCCCACAGAGTTGCAGACGTTGAGCAAGCTGAGCAAATGGCAGCCCTTTTCAAGGAGAGCGCTGCAAGCTATAATTACCATGCAACGACAGGCAATACGTCAGCAGGCATGAAGGAGCAATTCATGGCTGAGAAGCCGCGTTTTCGTGTTCGCTTCTGGGGCGTGCGCGGCAGCTACCCAGTACCAGGAACACAAACGCTCCGTTATGGTGGCAATACCGCTTGCGTCGAGGTGGACGCCAGCGGGCGTACACTGGTGCTGGACGCTGGCAGCGGCATCATCGCCTTGGGCGATTCGCTGCTGCGACGGAGCAATGGCCATGCGCTTCACATCGCTCTGCTGATCACCCATGCTCATGGTGATCACCTGCTGGGATTGCCTTTCTTCGCCCCTCTCTATGAACCAACGGTCAGCATCGATTTCTTTGGGCCTCGCCTGGCTGGACGCGATCTCGATGAGCTTGTTACTCCTGTTATGTCGCCACCGTACTTCCCTGTCGATATAAGACGATTACCGTCGCGGCGAGCTTTCTACACGCTGGAAGATAACATGTGGATCATTTGGAAGCCCGGCCGCCAGCAGCCGCTTCTGTTACAAGAAGACCAGATTTCACGTGAGCCAGGCCCCTTGCCGCTAGAGGTCCGTGTCCACGCTCGGTTTACCACCCTTCATCCTCAGAATGGCTCGCTGCTCTATGCTATTGAGCATGCAGGGCGCCGCCTCATCTACGCTACTGATCTAGAGTGGGGAGAGGAGTACCCGAGCGACATGCTGGCCTTTTTGGATCGGGCTGATCTCCTCATCCATGATGCTCAGTATACTCCCGAAGATTACAGTCATTCGCGGCGCGGCTTTGGCCATAGTACCTATGAGATGGCGGCTACGGTGGCGCGGCTGGCCCGGGTAGGCGAGCTAATCCTTTTTCATCATGAGCCAACCTATGACGATCAGAAGCTAGAGCACATCGAGTCCGCTACTCGCCAGCGATTTAGCCGCGCGCGCCTGGCACGCGAAACGATGGAGATCGATCTGCTGGTCAGCCCATAAAAGAAAGCTACGAAGTTCATCACCGAGGGAGGCTGAGCACCGCTGCATAGATCAGCTTACCAATACATCAGGGTCTGCACCAGTGCCAACCGCGCCTGAAGACGAATGCCAGCCTCCGCGGAGCCTTATACGGAGATCCGACAGCAACTACGAGGAAAGCTATGGAGATGAAAATCAATGTAGTTTTGGCGTTGATGATCGTCATTTCTTTTTTGATCGCCATTGCGCTGCATGAGTTTGCTCACGCCCAAGTGGCGATCTGGCTCGGCGATCCAACGCCCCGGATCGAAGGGCGCTATACTTTGCGTCTGCGCCGCCATCTTGATCCGCTCGGGACCTTGCTGTGCCTTATTCTGGCTTTTTTACCGGTGATCCTAGGACCTGTTGGTCTGGGTTGGGGTCAGCCTGTCAAGACTGATCCTTGGAAGCTGCGCGGCGGACGTACCAGTGGCCCCTTGTTGGTTGCCCTGGCAGGTCCAATTTTCAACCTGCTCGTTGGCCTGGCCTTTGCCGTATTTGCTCGGCTCATCTACCCTGTGGTCTCGGATAACGCTCTGCTGCTGCGTATCCCGCAATTCCTGATGGTCTTCGGCTGCACCAATCTGGCGCTGACCATCCTGAATATTCTGCCGTTTTACCCACTTGACGGCTATCAGATCGTCTACATTCTGCTTCCCACCCGTCAGGCGCTTCAGTTTGCACGCTCTGGACCCTGGGGACCGTTAATTATCCTGGCGCTGTTCTTCCTGGTTCCCTTTGCCGCCGAGATCGCTCAGATGCCAGATCTGTTTCTGGCTCATATCCCTGGTTACATTCGTGAGGGGGCTTACTTCCTGGCCGGCCTCGTCACTAATCTGAGCGTGACGAACATTGACAAAATCTATAGCTTCTGAGTGGACAGGGTGTCAATAGGGCCAATGGGGCGACAACTCTGTCAGGAAAGCCTGAGACCGGGACAGCAGCGGGCGAGCAGGTTATGGCCACTTGCTCGCATCGCCTATCGCCTGAAACAGGTCTGGAATCAGCTTGGTCCTGTTCGCCCTTTGAGCGACAGCGAGCGAGCTGAACTGACGGCGGTCCTGCCTCCCGCCGCGCTTGCTCTTTTTGAGACAATGTCTCCGGCAGACCAGGCCCATTGTCTGCGTGTCTACCGCGGCTTACAGGCCCGAGGCTGTCGCGATCAGGAGTTGCTCACTGCCGCCCTCTTGCACGATGTGGGCAAAGGGGCTGGACGTGTACCTTTCTGGACCCGACCCCTGATTGTGCTTGGCAAACGCCTGGCTCCCCGCTTACTGATGCGGCTGGCGGACTATCCACGGCCTGACCTGCCCCGCTGGCGGCAGGCTCTCGGCTATGCCTGGTGGCACGCCGAAATCGGGGCGACCCTTGCCGCTCAGGCCGGCCTCTCCGAACGTACTGTCCTCTATATCCGCACCCATCACCAGCCAGACGGACCAGCCGCTGAGCTTCACTATATTGACGAGATTTCCTAGCTGGCTGGCCAGGCAGAAACGTCAGCCTACGAGCAGCCGAGCGTAAGAGCGTGCTCTGCTGAGAGACTGATCGGCCAGATTGGGTTAGCTGGGAGCAGGCAGGCCTCTGCCTTCAAGAAGAGACCAGGCGAAAGCGATTGACCCCACTCCCCTTCTCCCTCTATACTGACCTTGCTCCGATCTTCTCAGGGCTAGCTCACTGCGGCTCAGCTCTGCTCCCCGCACCACGGCAAGTATGTCGGGAGCAATGGGGCAGTGGTCGGGCAGATCAATAGCGGCTTTAATGGCGAGAGGCCTTCACATACGAGGTTATTTGGCATGACACAGGACAAGGAGCCTAATGGACAAGCGCACAGAGCGACTACCTCTGCACCTCCCAAGGCTAGCCCAGCACCCGAGCCTCACGGCGCTCAGGCTCAAGAGCAGACCGCTTCTCCAAGAACGGACCACCCAGCGAAGCAGTTTCCGTTACAGGGTGCCACTGAACTCTGGGGACTACCCCAGACCGGCTATATTGTGCGTCTGCCTGTCTTTGAGGGACCTCTGGAGCTGTTGCTTTATCTGATCGAGAAACGCCAAATGGAGATCACCACTATCTCGCTGGTGGCCGTAACTGATCAATATCTGGCCTATCTCCGCCACTGGAGAGAGGAAGAGCTGCCCCTTGCCAACATGGCAGCCTTTGTCTCCATCGCCGCTCGTTTGCTGTTTATCAAATCGCAAAGCCTCTTGCCGCGTAATCCTCGTCAAGAGATCTCAGAAGAGGTTCGTCAGGCAGAAGAGATGGCAGCCGAGTTGGAGCGACATCTAAAGGAATACAAGATTGCTAAAGAGATCGCCAATGTGCTGCGTCAGCGAGCTGAGGCAGGACTCCAGACCTATAGTCGTTCTAGCCTGCTTGCCGGCATTGAGGCTCAACTAGCTTGGACACCGCCGACCTTAGTGGGGCTAGAAGTCGAGGCCCTGGCCAAGAGCTTCCGCCGTCTCCTGGAAGCCCGGCGCCGGGCCGAAGCGGCGGCTAATGACGGCCTCGTACTGCCCTTAGCGCGCGTCCGCGTGAGCGAGCGCATTGCTGTCATCACCGAGCGCCTCCGTATGGTCCCTCGCCTCTGGCTGAGTGAGCTGCTAGAGCCGGGGGCCTCCCGCCTACTGATCGTAGTGACCTTTCTGGCTATGCTCGACCTATGGAAACATGAGCGCATCAGCGTTCGCCAAGAAACCCTTTTCGGGCCTATTCTCCTCGAACGCGGCCCGCGTTGGCAGGAGAGCGAAGAGGAGGAAGCTCAACCCTGGGCCGAGGAAGCGAGCGAGACCTTTTCCGACTCCTCCCTCTAGGTCAAGACCGCAGCCTCGGGCGCTGGCTCTGTTTTTCCTACCCTAAAGGACCAGTCAAGCCACGATGAGATTGGTCGCGCCTTCGTTCCAGTCATAACTTGACAATGGCAGGCTCAAAATTTATACTAAAACAATAGTAAATCCCTGGAACGAGTGCTTGCCAGATAGCAAGCGAGCAAGAAATGGAGAACCTCTGGCGGGGTGCGGCGATCAGCTGCGCCCTGCGCCATTCTAGATAGACACAAGACGCATGTACGAGGGGAGTGTTGTTTATGACGGACGAACCCAGGGAAACCACAGAGAGGCCGCAGACTGAGCCAAGGCCCCAAAGCCCGGAACCAGTGGCTGAGACGCCCCAGCCTCAAACAGAGCAGCCAGAGGCGAGCGCTGTACCTGCCCAGGCCGAGGCGGTAGAGCCGTCCGTAGCTGCCGCTGCTGAGGAGCAGCCTGCTCCTACGCTTGAGGAGCGCGTAGCTCAGCTAGAGGCTCAGCTCGCAGACCTGACGGCCCAGCTCGCCCAGGCTCGCCAGGAGGCTCGTGAGAACTGGGACAAGTTTGTCCGCGAGCGCGCTGATCTGGAGAATTTCCGCAAGCGGCGTGAGCGGGATATTGCCGATCGCGTTCTGCAGCAGAAGAAGGCCCTGTTGAATAAGCTGCTTGAGGTCATGGATAACCTGGATCGCGCGCTGGCCTACCAGGATAGCCTGGATCGTCAGGGTCTGCAGCAAACGCTGCGTCTGGTGGCCTGGCAGATGAATGAGCTGATTCGCAGCGAGGGCCTGACTCCCGTGCCCACTGTGGGCGAGCAATTCAATCCCTATATCCATGAGGCGGTCGAGGCCGTTGAAGACAGCGAAAAGCCGGAGGGCATCGTCGTGGAGGAGGTGCGCAAGGGGTATAAGCTGAGCGATGAAACGCTGCGCCCTGCCCGTGTTAAGGTAACAGTGGCTGCCAGCAATAAGGAGCGGGAACAGCAAGGGGAAGGGGAAGCCTAACCTGAGAGTAATGGGGCTGGGGACCAGTAACCTGATCCGCTCCCGTTCAGCCGATGAGGCTCGGGCCACAACGAGGGCAACCCACTATCTGGGAGCAGCAGAAAACAAAACGCTTACGCGCTGAAGCGTTGTGGCCTTTCCCTATGCTCCGATCCCGACCAACTGGCTCGGCTTTACTTCCCAGCAATCGTAGCAGGCTGGTGGCAACGTGGTAGGGTCCCAACCAAGCCCGGCAGATCCGTCGTGGCTCCGCAAGCAAGCGCGCTGGCAGTGGCTAGCTCCTCTAGCTACTAGTAGCTACTAGAGCCAGCAGCTCTCAATGCAAAAAGGGGCGGACAGATGGAATATAAAGACTACTATAAGACCCTCGGCGTCTCTCGCGGGGCCAGCGCCGATGAGATTAAGAAGGCCTTTCGCAAGCTGGCCCGCAAATATCACCCTGATGTGAACCCGGGTGACCGCTTCGCCGAGGAGAAATTTAAGGAGATTAACGAGGCCTACGAGGTTCTTTCTGACTCGGAGAAGCGGCGCAAGTACGATGCACTCGGCCCCAATTGGCAGGATCAGGTTGCCGGTTTTTCGGGCTTCCGGCGCTCCTCTCCCTATGGCAGTGGGCGTTCAGCGACAATGGACTTTGAGAGCAGCAGTGGCTTCTCCGATTTCTTTGAGGCTCTCTTTGGCCGTGGTGCCCGTGCGCCACGTCAGGAGTTCCGACGACGGGCCGGCGAAAATATTGAGCAGCCGGTCGAAGTGACACTTCGTGAAGCCTACACAGGCGGTACGCGCACCTTCAATATCCAGTCGACGGAAATCTGCCCCGTTTGCCAGGGCGTTGGCGAGGTGCATGGCCGGGCCTGCGCCACTTGTGGCGCGCAGGGCACCATTGTGCGGAGTAAGAAAATCCAGGTCAAGATTCCTCCCGGGGTTGACAATGGCTCGCGCATCCGCGTCGCCGGTGAGGGCCAGCCCGGCATCGGAGGCGGGCCACGCGGCGATCTCTATCTGATCATCAGTGTCAAGCCAGACCCGGTCTTTGAACGCCGGGGCGATGATCTCTATCTGGATATCGATGTTGATCTCTATAAGGCGCTGCTGGGTGGAGAGGCCCTCGTCCCTCTTCCCGATGGGCGGAAGCTGATGCTGACGATCCCGCCCGAAACACAGAATGGGCGGCTCTTCCGTCTGGCGGGCAAAGGCATGCCTCGCCTGCGCAGCGAGGGTCAGGGTAACCTCTATGCTCGCGTGCGCGTGGTTTTGCCTATGCACCTCTCCAATGAGGAGCGCCAGCTCTTTGAACAACTAGCCCGTACGCGGAACGTCGAGGTTCGTTCGGCAACCTAATCGGACCAGATCGCGACAGAGCCGTCTCGGTGCCCACCCTGGCCCGGCAGCCCAGCAACCTCGCCGCCAGCCAGTCACCTTGGTCAGGCTTCCTTGCTAGTGCCAGGATAGGGCCAGGGGCGAACCAAAAGCAAGGCCCGGCTGGCCAGGAGACGCAGGCCTCCTTGTCTCTCCGCTGGTCTGAGCATGGTCCCGCTCGCCTACCTCGATTGCCCGACTGACGGCTTGACCAAATAGAGTCTTTCACTCACGCGTTCACGTAGCATGGCAGGCTGGCCAGACAGCTTGGCTTGCCCCCTGTCTTTCTGTCTGCTCGGCTCTTGCTCAAGCAGGTTAGGAGAGGACAGGCCGGGCAGCGGCCAGGCACGGCCTGAGCACTAGGAAGGAAGGAGGGAGGTACCGTGCCGGAGCGTGAAAATGGTGCCTGGTATATCATTAGCGTCGCGGCTGAAAAAGCCCAGGTACATGAACAAACCCTACGCCACTATGAGCGCCTTGGGCTGATCTCTCCTGCTCGTAAGGGTAACAGCCCTCATAGTCCGCGTCTCTATTCGGATAAGGATATTGAACGTGTCATCCATATTCGTCGCCTTATGCGCGACCTGGGGGTGAATCTGGCTGGTGTAGAGGCGATCCTCCATATGAAGGATCGCATGGAGCAAATGCAGCAGGAGATGGAGCGCGAGATCGCTCGTCTGCGCGAGCAACATGAGGCCGAGACGCGCCGTCTCAAGGAGATTATCCAGCGCCTGCAGCAGGGGCTGTCTTCGCCCTCTTCGTCATCGTCATCTCCATCATGAGGCCGGTCAGACTCACCTGCCAGAGCCGCTGTCTTCCTCGCAAGCCCGAGAGCTTGGGGAGTAGGTCGGTACGTCGGCAGATGGGTTCAGATGGGCCAAAACCTGTCTGCTCGCCTGCCTTGCTACGAGAGGGCCTATCTGTCTTCGCCTGCTTTCTCCGCGGAGCGCCTTTTCCACCTTCAGGTATCTCCTGTCCTGATTCCCATATCAGGCCGTGGGTGGCAGAGATTGCGCAGGCTTCTTCATGAAGAGCGTTGCCAGGCGCTCCGCATAATCTCCCACAACTGGTAGCTTGAGGTAAGAGCCACGATAAGCCATTACCATCAGGAAGAGCCAGGAGAGTCCTCCGACGACCAGAATCACCCCCGTAGCGCAACTGATAGGGAGGGCCAGAATAATGCTGCCCAGTACCGGAATAAGCCCAATGGCCCTCACTACGGCAAAGACCAGGGTTAGCCCACCAAACCAAAGGATCGATTGGGCCGCATGGAAACGCACGAAGCGATTCCTACGCTCCACCAGGAAGATGAAGAGGCCGCTAAAAAACCAGAACAGGTAGCTGAGCAGGGCCTCGCTTCTGGCTTCCATCTTGAGCGCGGTAGGATCAAGAACGCTGGCAGCTCGCGCAACGCTGGCTGGCGGTTGGTAGGTATAATAGTGTTGCTGTTGTTGCTGCTGTTGTTGCTGCTGACCGAAAGGACTGTAACCATAAGGGGAGCCACCTAAC
>NZ_JADGHT010000130.1 GCF_019683755.1 Thermogemmatispora sp.
TACTGATATTGATGCCCCCTGGGAGGCGCTCGATATGGTACCGGCCTTGCGGCGGAGCGTTGGCGCTAGTGTTGATGGGGATGCCTCTGCTCCATCGCAGCCGCAGCCGCCGCAGTCACGCGCTGGCGAGACGGCGGAGATCAACTGAGACCAGATCTATCAAGGGCAGCGGACTTGAGAATGCTGCTCTTCTGCTTAGGGCAGGGGTTGGGCTGGACTACAGGGGAACGGGTGCGGGCGAACATAGGCGCGCAGGAACTTTCTTCCTGGGCAACTAGTGTCCCTCTCTGCGGATCAGGCCAAGGCAAGAAAGCGTCCTGGCAAACGCTCGCCTCTTCTCGCCGCGTCCTCCTGCTGAGTTCAGCCCTCCCCCTGTCTGCTTGTGGAGCTGCCTGCTACAGGCCCTGAAACAGCTCATCTGTGGGAGCTTTCTGCTGATGTTCTCGCAGGCAGGTGCTGGCAGGCTATCGCCTCTTGAGGCGCTTTGTGCTATGATGTAAGCCACATGGCTTTGTAACTGACCCTTTGGCAATCACTCATGAACCTGAAAGGAAAGTGAGTCGCTGCGATGGACTTTTCGCTCAATGAGGAGCAGCTTGCCATTCGCAATACCTGTCGCGAGTTCGCCGAGCAGGAGATCAAGCCACGTGCGGAAGAGATGGATCGCACGGGTGAGTTCCCCTATGATTTGATTCGCAAGATGGGTGAGCTGGGATTGCTAGGGCTGCCATTCCCCGAGGAGTATGGTGGAGCGGGCGCAGATTTCCTCTCGTACTGTATTGCGGTCGAAGAGATTGCCCGCGGCGATGCCGCAGTCGCGATTACAATGGAGGCTCACACTTCGCTGGGGGCTATGCCTTTCTACCTCTTTGGAACAAAGGAGCAGAAGGAGCGCTACCTTCCACCCCTGGCTAGAGGGCAACAACTTTGGGCCTTTGGTATGACCGAGCCAGATGCTGGTTCCGATGCTGGCAGTCCTCGGACACGTGCTGTCCTGCGTGATGGCTACTGGCATATCAATGGCGCCAAGGCTTTCATCACCAACGCTGGCACGCAGATGAGCGGAGGCGTGACCATTACAGCGGTCACTGGTACCCGTCCCGATGGGCGCAGCGAGATCACTAATCTCATTGTGCCACGCGGTACCCCCGGCTATATTATTGGCAATCCCTATCGCAAGATGGGCTGGCGGGCCTCCGATACCCGTCCTCTAACCTTCGAAGATTGTCAGGTGCCGGAGGAAAATGTGCTGGGCCAGCGCGGCGAAGGTTTCAAGCAGTTTATGCAAATCCTCGATGGGGGACGGGTGGCCATTGCCGCTCTCTCGGTCGGTCTGGCTCAGGCCTGTTTAGATGAGGCGCTCAATTATGCTAAGCAGCGCCGCCAGTTTGGGCAACCGCTTAGTAAGTTTCAAGCCATTCAGATGAAGCTAGCTGACATGGCGATGGAAATTGAGTTGGCCCGGCTGATGTACTATAAAGCAGCCTGGTTGCAGATGCAAGGGAAGCCCTACAGTGCTGAGGCCTCGATGGCCAAGCTCTTTGCCTCTGAGACTGCTAAGCGCGCCGCCGATCAGGCGGTGCAGATTCACGGCGGCTATGGCTTCATGGATGAGTTCCCTGTCTCACGCTATTGGCGCAACGTCAAGGCCAGTGAGATTGGCGAGGGCACCAGTGAGGTACAGCGCCTGATCATTGCCAAGCATCTCGGCTGCTAAGGCGGCGCAGAACCTGCGCGCAAGAGGCGAAGCTAACCTAACTAACTAACGAAATACCAAGAGAGGCATCCTCCTACAGGAAGGGTGCCTCTCTATTGTGCTCTATGGGTGAAGGCCGAAATTGCTTCGGTTGACCTGGCTAGGGCAGTTGAGCTGGCCTGGCGGTGGCGTATCTGTGCTGACCACGGTTCACTACGTGCTCTCGCGCCTGATCCAGAATCTTAGCCAGTCTCACTCACGACCGTTGCTGGAGGAAGTCAGAGGCCAGCTAAACATACGAAGCTGGGCAAGCGGACTGGTGGCCACCGGCGAGCGGCTGACTGGCGAATTGGTGACCTCGCTCCAGACGGCACTATTGCCATTGACCGCTACAAAAGCAGCGCCGTTAAGGACCGAGCCGACCTGAACGAAGGAATTAGATTCGGCATCGAACATGCCATAGGTGTTATTGTCGTCCTGCCAGAGGACAAAAGTCGTGCCGCCCTGCAGGGCTGAGACGTGGCTGATAGTATTCAACTGGCTAAAGGTGCCATCCGAAGTCGGCTCTAGCGAAAGCATATAGAGCGAGCCACTGATCAGGAAGTCCAGCGAAGGCGGGTAGATGCTGGCATTAGCCCACGGCGTCACACTGGGATTCAGCGGTAGGTTCGACTCAGCGGCCTGCGCTGGCTGGGGGCTAGGACTGGCTACGGGGGTCGGCGTAGCCAGGGCTGAAGTGCCGTCTAGCCCATCGTTGGTATTCAGCATAAAGAAGGTATGGCCTACAACAACAGGGCGGAATGAGGTGCCATCGGCCCGGAAGAGCCAGGTCTGAGGCTGGGTATGTGGTAGCCAGCGACCGGGCGTAGGCGCGATCAGCTCGACCTCTTGCCGCGTCCAGATATTGCTATGCAAGAGGCCAGTGTTATCAAGCCACTCATCGGCCCAGAAGATGCGACTTCCGTCGGAGGTGGCAGTCGGCGACGTATAGACATGGCCCGCCGGAGCAGATGCCAACGTGCTGCGGCTATCAATCTGACCGTTCTCCTGCAGGCTATACAGCCAGAGATGAGAAAGCCCATGCTGGTCAAGGGCAGCGACCAGCAAACCATTCTGCAGGAACCAGATACCTGGTACGGGTGTATGGACGATACCAGCAACCAGCTCAGGATTAAAGATCCCGCTTAAGAGGAGCTGGGGGTGCAACAACGCGGCGCTGGCTTGCGGGTTGTCCACTGCATAGAAGAGCTTCCAGGCGCGCAGTCCCTCGATGGCACTATCGCGGACTGGACTACTGCTATGCTGCGCCTTTTTAGCCGAAGAGGTGGCTGAGGCGTCCACCGCAGGTGGATCATACTGGAGCCAGACAAGGCGATTGTGCGAGCTGCCCAGGATGATCAGCGGACTGCTTTGGGCATTAGTCAGCAGCGGCTGACTCAACTGGGTCTGCCGGTCGAGACGCAACAGCATCCAGCCTGCAGGCGTACCATCGCTGAAGGCACTGTAGTAGACTACATTGCCATCAGCAACGGCGCTGACAACATTATGATAGATAGTGGCAGTAGTGTAGCGCATCATCACCACGTTAGTGGGGTGATTGATGGCTGCCGGCGGAGGGATCGAGCCGGAAGAGTGCTGAGCCAGCAAGAGCACAGAGGTCAGGCCACCAGTGAGCAGAGCCAGCAAGAAAGTAGCGGCCACGGCCAGAGCAGCTAGCTGAGGCATATGAGGCCGCCGACGCACGCGGCGTGGCGCCTGAATAAGCGGCAACGGGCCAGTCTCAGCCGTGGAGAGCGTCGCCAGGGGATCACGGCCCCTCTCCTGCTTGAGATGCTCCTGCATATAGGGCTTCAGAAAGTCAGGAGGCGGAGGCGTGCCAGGCAGGCCGCGTTTGAGAAAGCGCGCATGCTCAGCCGCCAGAGCGCGCATCAGCCGCTCTCGCATCTCAGGCGGCGGCTCTATGGCGGGCAGACGCTGCAGGCGGGTGCCGACCAGTGTAAAATCAGCCAGTGTTTGTCGGCAGCCTGGACAGGACTCCAAATGCTGCTCCAGTTCTTTCAAAGTAGCCTGCGTCTCTTCATCTTGAAGAGATGGCTGGGCCTCTGCTTCTTTCAAATCGCGATAGATCGCGAGAAGAACCCGCGCCTCTGTGCAGTTCACTCTTCCCCCACCTCTTGTCGGTACAGCGTAATAAAGCGTTCTCTTGCGCGCATCAGCCGCATTTTGACAGCTGAAGGACTAATATTGAGCATCTCTGCTATTTCTGCGCATGAGAAGCCATGATATTCATAGAGCCAGAGGCAGACGGCGTACTTAGGAGGCAATTGCCTCATGACACGCTCGACCACCTCATGCTCAGCAACACGACTTTCGAAGCGACCGCCGTCATAGCTTCCCCGCTCGTAGAGCATAGTGGCGGCACCTGGGCGTCCCTCGCTGCCATCCTCAGCGCTGCCAGGGAAGCCGTCGCCTGTTGTACTGCCCGTCTCTGAGAGCACGCCGGCGCCGATGCCCCGGTCGTCGTTAAAGAGCGACAGAGGCAGCCAAGAGATCAGGCGGCGGCGGCGGAGTGCATCGATCGCGGTATTTTCAGCGATGTGATAGAGCCAGGAAGAGAGGGCGCCGGGGCGGACCACAGTACCGGCCAGCAAGGCGCGGTAGGCTTTCACAAAGACATCCTGGGCCAGATCGTAAGCCTGCTCTCGATTCCCGATCATATGATAGATAAAATTCGTAATCGGTGTTTGATAGCGTTGAAAGATCGCCTCGAAGTCCGCCACATCCACGCTGCGGGCCTCGCCCTGGCTTGTTGTTGCTGCCTGGAGCGGGAGAGACTGAGCGGGTATGTCAGCCTCCCCTGCTGGCTCCGCCGTCTCCGTATCTTCCCCAGGTGAGTCAAGCCGAGTGGCCTGCTCCTCTTCAGGCAGGGCCATCTCTGACTGATTGCCGCGAGTAGCATCCAGGGTAGAGCGCCAGCCACCGTTCGTAGTGTAGAGACGGATAGAGGTATCCATTGGTTACATCAACCTTAGTGTTTCAGGAGATCGTGCTGGATGCGCACATGGATCATACTGCTCTCTTGTGAATACAGCATAGCATATCGTTGTCATCCCTGCTATGAGGTAGGTGACAGCCGCTGGACGAATTTTCCCACGGCCTCCCTCAACCGGGCAAGCAACAGTACAGCATACAGTATAGCACACGCAAGCGAACTGGCGCAGGATGGGTCAAGGCGGCACTCGCAGCAAGGCGAGAAGGCTGCTCCGTCTTGCCTGAAAGCGCTCTTTCTGTTACGATAATAAGACCATGACTGTGACAGCTCTTGAGGCAGCCGCGCACGGTTGGGGGATCATTGGACATGAACATGCTCTGGAGCGCCTCCGCCGGGCCTTAGCCTCGCAGCAAGTGCGCCATGCCTATCTGTTTACTGGTCCTGATCAGATAGGAAAGACGCTACTAGCCCTGCGCTTTGCCCAGGCTTTGCTATGCACAGGCGGTCCTGATCCGCAGCACGCGCCGGTCAACCCTTGTCATCGCTGTCTGGCCTGTCGGAAGGTGCTGCATGGCAATCATCCCGATGTCCATGTTATCGCTCGTCCTCCAGACAAGCAGTTTATTCTCATTGACCAGATTCGTGCTCTGCAGGCTGAAGCGGCCCGGCATGCCCTTGAGGGCCGCTACAAGATCTTCATCATTGTGGGGGCCCATGAGATGAATCCTCAGGCTGCCAATTGTCTCCTGAAGACGCTGGAGGAGCCGGAGCCGGGGGTGGTCTTGCTGCTGACGGCTCCTGAGCGAGGGCTGCTCCTGCCGACGATTCTCTCGCGTGTGCAGCATATTCCGCTGCATCTGCTCAGCAGCGCTCAGATCCGCGAGGCCCTCGAAACCTATTGGGAAGTTGAGCCGGAGGAGGCGGAGCTGATCGCGGCTCTAGCCTCGGGGCGCATGGGGTGGGCGGTACGGGCCGTAGAGGATGAACAACAGCTCATAGAGCGGCGCGAGCTGCTCGAGCTGTTGGCGCGTCTACCTGAGCAGGGGCGAGCAGAGCGCTTTGCCGTGGCCCAGCGGCTGAGTGCAGAACCAGAGCGCCTGCGGCAGGTGCTGGAGTTGTGGCTACTGTGGTGGCGTGATCTGCTGTTGCTGACCAACGGAGGACAGGATCTGATTGTCAATGTTGACATGCGAGAGCTGCTCCAGCAGCAAGCAGAGCGGCTCGGCACCGCTGGGGCGCAGCGTATGATCTATGCAATCCTGCGCACTCTGGAGGCTCTCGACCAAAATGTGAATCCGCGAGCTGCCTTGGAGGTGCTCATGCTTGATCTCCCTGTGCTGAGTCGCACCTGAGAGCCGCCTTGTGACGTGTGTGGCCTGCGAAGCAGCACGCGCTAATTGACCGATGGATGCTTGACTGGCAATGATGCCTGTTCCCCTCCTTGAGGGAAGGAGCAAAGGAGAGCCATGCAGAAGTCATTCCAACATCTGCTTGTCGACCAGGCAGAAGGCGTACTCACGATCACGTTCAATCGTCCCGAGGTGCGTAACGCCTTCAATGAGCGCATGCTTGAGGAACTGGCTGAGGTCTTGGAGGAAGCCGCCACCGATGCTACTGTACGCTGTGTCGTACTGACTGGCGCTGGTGGTGCTTTTGGATCTGGCCAGGATTTGCGTGCTTTTGAGGCAAGAGCTGCTGGTGAGCGTCGTGGCCGCGTCAGCGAGCACCTGCAAAAATACCATCGCGTGATCCGCTGCATTCGAGAGATGCAGAAGCCAGTTATTGCTGCAGTGCGCGGCGTAGCGGCTGGCGCCTCGTGCAGTGTGGCGCTGGCGTGCGATCTCCGCATCGCCTCTGACAATGCCCGTTTCCTGCAAGCCTTTGCGCGCATCGGCCTGGTCCCCGACGCCGGTGGCGGCTTCTTCTTGACTCGGCTGGTCGGATTTGGCAAGGCACTTGAGCTGGCTATGCTGGCCGAGGAGGTTTCTGGGCGCGAGGCTGAGCGCCTTGGTCTGGTGAATCGCTGCGTCCCTGATGCTGAGTTTGAAGAGGCCACTCAGGCCCTGGCTCGCCGACTGGCGCAGGGGCCAACCCGGGCCTATGGCCTGATCAAACAACTGCTCAATACGGCGGTCTGTAGTGATCTTGAGACTGTTCTGCGTCTCGAGGGCGAGCTGCAAGAGATCGCTATTGAGACCGCTGATCATCGCGAGGGCGTGATGGCCTTCCGCGAGAAGCGTGCCCCGCGCTATACTGGGCAGTAAGCTCAGGGTTAGTGTCTCTTAGACGCTGGGCCTGACTCGTGGAAGGCCCAGCCCAGGCTTGCCTTGATCGGCTGTGCGTATCGATTCGCTGCCTTATAATAACGCTCAGACCCAAGGGCCGGCGCGCCGTCGCTGGCTGCAAGAGCATGCTCCCCAGCATCTGGAGCAATGTGCCGCGCTGATGCTGGAGGCCGTAGCGCGACGCTCGCCGGCACTCTCACGTGGTATCGTTGTGCTAGGGGCCGGTGCCTGCACTGAAATCCCCTTGGAAAAGCTCACGCGCGCAGCAGATGAGGTGCTCTTAGTAGATCTCGATAGGGCGGCTCTGGAGCAGGCACGGGCTGAGCTGCCTGCTGCCTCCTTGCGGGCACGCGTACAGTTACTGAGTGCTGACCTGACAGGGGGCGTCAGTGCTTTGCTTCAAGAGCGCCTACGTCTTCTTCCCTGGCAAGCCCTGGAGCAAGGAGAGGCCTCAGCCCTGTGGGAGCGGCTGGCCACGGTCCTGGATAATTGCCCTGTTCCTGATCCGCCACAGATTGAAGGCCTGCCAAGGGCAACCTTCGGCCTGGCCGTCAGTTCGCTGGTGCTCTCCCAGCTCTTCAGCTACCCGCTGCTCGATCTGCTAGATAGTGTGCAACAGCGAGCACCTCGTCATCTGGGCGCCCAGGAACGTCATCACCGCTATCAGGAGGCGGCCCAACGCTTTCGCTTGCGCATCATTGCTGCCCATCTGCATCTCCTGCGTGAGCTTGTGGAACCAGGCGGACTGGTCGTGCTGCTCAGCGATGTGCGAGGCTTTCTCTTTAAGGAGAGCCACGGAGGGCAGACGCTGCCAGCGCGGCGTGAGCTGCCGCTGCTACCTTATGCTTTCTTTGATCTGGTGCGACAGACCTTCACAGTCCTGGCTGAGCGGCGCTGGGAGTGGCTAAGCGATATGCCGACTCCTGAGCGGCCAGGCCGCGGCTACGAGGTAGTCGGCTATCTGGCTACCCGCTCTTGAAGCTGAGGCGCCTAAGCTGGACGACTCACTCTGAACTTTCTTTCGGCCTTGCCTTACAAGTTGCTCTCGAAAGAAGGGCGCTCGCCTGCTTGCCATGAGCAGTGGTGCGGAGTAAGAGTCGACCTCGACCAGGCGAGCGCCCCGGTTCATCAAAAGACAATGCTCGCTCGCCAGCCAGGATGGCATACTAGTGCTCTACTGGAGCTTGACGGGCCAGATCTTCCAGGGCGCGATCGAGGCGTTGCGCGGCCTCATCAATATCGGCCCGCGTCAAGATCAGCGGTGGCACCATACGCAAGGTAGCATTGCCCAGATTATTCAGCAGCAGGCCATGCTTGAGAGCCTGATCGACAATGGCTGGCGCCAGATCGTGCTTGACTTCCACAGCGCGCATCAGGCCGATGCCGCGCGGATTCGCAATGAAATTGTACTTCTGACAGAGAGCTTGGAGCTTTTCATGCCAGTACTCGCCCAT
This sequence comes from Thermogemmatispora sp., assembly GCF_019683755.1. Taxonomy (GTDB): domain Bacteria; phylum Chloroflexota; class Ktedonobacteria; order Ktedonobacterales; family Ktedonobacteraceae; genus Thermogemmatispora. The sequence continues at coordinate 8,428 of NZ_JADGHT010000130.1, forward strand.
ACGAGCGGCATTCTCAATCAGGCGCTCCTCTTGGATAGTCTTAAGCGTAGCCAGAGCGGCGGCGCAAGCCAGGGGATTCCCGCCGAAGGTTGAGCCGTGATCGCCGGGGACAAACAGATCAGTGCGGCGCCCGGTCAGCATAGCCCCGATCGGTACACCTCCAGCCAGGCCCTTAGCCAGAGTAATCATATCGGGCATCACGCCGTAGTGCTCGAAGCCGAAGAACTTACCCGTGCGACCCATACCCGCCTGTACCTCATCGCAGATCATCACTAGATTCTGTTCGTCGCACCAGCGGCGTACTCCCTGCATAAACTCCCTAGTCGCGGGCCAGATTCCCCCCTCTCCCTGGACAGACTCCAAGAGCACACCGACGGTCTTCTCACTCGTTGCTGCCTTGAGTGCATCGAGATCGTTAAACGGGACCTGCTTAAAGCCATCTGGCAACGGTTTCCAAGTCTCCTGGTAGTGGGCCTGACCGGTTGCCGCCGTGGTGGCAAGCGTACGCCCGTGAAAACTGCGCTCCATGCTGATGATTTCATAGGCGCCGTTGCGATGCAGGCGACCAAACTTGCGAGCTAACTTGATGGCGCCCTCGTTGGCCTCGGCGCCGCTATTGCTAAAGAATGAGCGCATGCCACCACTGAGCAGAGCCAACTGCTCGGCCAGTTCGATCTGACGCGTATTGTAGTAGAGATTAGAGACGTGAATCAGTCGCGCGGCTTGCTCCTGCACAGCCTGGACCACCGCCGGATGGCAGTGTCCAAGAACATTCACGGCGATGCCGGCCACAAAATCCAGGTACTCGCGTCCCTCTGTGTCCCAGACACGGATGCCCTGGCCGCGGACAAAGGTTACTGGCTGGCGTTTAAAGGTAGCCTGATAGTATTTCTGTTCAAGCGCGATCCAATCACGTTTAAGCATATTTGTAGCCATTAATCAAGCTCCTTACTCTGCTGTGGGCTGGACCTTGCTGCGGTTGGCAAATAAGTGAGTTAGCGCGTATAGAGCGTATTCTCATCAATATAGCCGTGGGTCAGGTCGCAGCCCCAGGCGGTTGCCTCAGCTTCACCCAGATGGAGATCGATCGTAATCAACACCTCGCTGGCTGCCATTGCCGCACGGGCAGCCGCTTCATCGTAAGAGGCGGCACCACCCTGCTGCACTACCTGGACCGGGCCAATGAAAATATCAAAGCGATTGGGATCAAGAGTGCAGCCGCAGGCGCCAAGAGCGGCGACAATCCGGCCCCAATTAGGATCGCCGCCGGCCAGGGCGCACTGCCAGAGAGGCGAAAGGGTAATACCGCGGGCCGCTTTAATCGCGTCGGTTCGGTCGCGTGCGCCGCGCACATGGACCGTCATCAGTTTGGTTGCTCCTTCCCCATCGCGGGCAATCTCGCGGGCCAGGTAGGTTGTCACGCGACGCAGCGCCTCGCGGAAGCGCGGGGCCTCGGGGTGGGCCTTATTGAGCGGCGTGTTACCTGCCAGGCCATTCGCGAAGAGCAGACAGGTATCGTTGGTTGACATATCGCCGTCAACGGAGATCATATTGAAGGACTCCGCCACGGCGGCCTGCAGCTCCTCTTGCAGCCAGAGCTGCTCGACAGCCGCATCGGTTGTCAAATAGCAAAGCATAGTCGCCATATTGGGATAGATCATCCCAGCGCCTTTGGTAGCCCCACCCAGGCGCACCGTGCGGCCCTCGATCTCAAATTCCAGAGCAATCCGCTTCGGGCGTGTATCAGTCGTCAGAATGGCCTCGGCGAAATCGTTGCCTCCCCCGCTGCTTAGCTCAACAGCCGCGATGCCCTGCTCAATCTTCTCCATAGGCAGCTGTCGGCCAATGATCCCGGTCGAAGAACAGAGCACCAGCTCTTTCGGAATACCCAAGTGTGCGGCGGCCAGCTCAGACATGCGATAAGCGTTACGCAGTCCCTGCTCACCAGTAGCGCAGTTAGCATTGCCGCTATTAACTACCACTGCCTGAGCCTTGCCACTGCGCAGGTACTCACGGCACAGCAGCACAGGGGCGGCGGGGGTGCGGCTCGTCGTAAAGGTCCCGGCGGCGACGCAAGGAACATCCGAGGCCAGGATTGCCAGATCCTTAATCGCCGCATCGGACTTAATGCCGCAAGCAACAGCGCCGGCGCGGAAGCCACGCGGAGCTGTGACACAGAGGTCTACCTCACGGAACTGCTCGGTCAATGGTTGTCCCTCCTGATACAGCTAGAGCTGATGACTCAACAGCTTACCAGTAGCGAAGTGAGCTGCCGAGCCTTCTCTCCAAGAGGCGGCAGGGCAAGGCAGGCAAAGCCTCCTTCCTTGCAGCTCTCCCCTCTCTTGCTCTCTTGAAAACACCCTATGTTCCCCCTGATTGAGGGAGCCGCTCTAGAGCTTGGCTGATCTGACCGTGGTGAAAGCGGATCTGACGCAAAAAAAGAAAACCGGCGACAGCCAGACACCGGTACTGGTCATAGAGGCCATACAGATAACCGGTATGATCAACGTGCCAGCAAAAGGAGCAGAACGCCAGTACCAGAGGAGAGCTTGAGAGAGCATCTCCCTGGCTCGCCTTCGACGCTCCACCAGCATGGCCAGCCTGGCACGGGCCTCATAACCTTTGCTGAATAGTATAGTGTGGGGGGCAATCCTTGTAAAGCCTTGCCTTGATTCTAGCAGCGCCTTGCATTGGCGCGGCCTCTGGCTCTTATCAGCAAGGCGCCTGCGGGAGTATAATGAAAAACATAGGAGACTCTAGCTGGAAGGATAGCCTGACCGTGCAAAACCTGGAATTAAAAGTCCGCTGCCTCGGTGCTACCACGCTGCGGCAGGTAGAAGCGCTGGCCTGCAGCGCAGGAGCGACCTATGTGCGCACCGTGAAGCACCGCGATACCTACTTTCCGACAGCACACGCCCGCCTCAAGTTGCGTGAGTGGTGGCGTGAAGATGACAGAGCCGACACAGCCAGCATCGCCAACGTGGCTGCGGACGAGGCCGTCAGGGGACCTCTTCAACAACCAGAAGAGCGGACCAAGGAGGAAGGCCATGAGAGCGGCAGGGAGGGGGCTGTCCTGATCTCCTCGCTTCCTCAAGAGCGGACAGGAACGCGTACCAGCGAGTACTTAGTCTATCCTGTAAGTGAGCCGGTAGCACTCCGAGCCTTGCTCTCAGCTGCCTTAGGAGTATTGGTCGTCGTAGAGAAGACGCGGCGTTTCTATCGCTATGGGCATACGCGCATCTATCTGGATGAGGTCAAAGATCTTGGCGCTTTTGTTGAGCTAGAGACTGTCGTCGACGAGGGGATCACTCCCGGGGAGGCCAGCGCCGAGCATGCCGCCCTCATCTCACTGCTCGAGCTAGATCGGCTACCAGTGGTGCCCTATTCCTACAGCGACCTGCTCAGCGGGCAGTCTGACTAGCATGGATGGGGCAGCCGCTGACTGCTGCAGTGACCTAGGGCACAGAACGGACAAGCGCAGGAGCTGCCACTGTGGCCAGCGCGGGTCAGGCCGCAGTGGTGGG
>NZ_JADGHT010000131.1 GCF_019683755.1 Thermogemmatispora sp.
TTCTCCCCAACACTACCTACTAATATATAAAATACCGCAGACAGGAGGAGGCAAGGAGAAAGAGAGAGCAATGGAGGACATGCAGACGGCAAGCACAGACGCTGCGACCGCCCGTACGATTAATCTGGTTCTGGCCGATGACCATGATATTTTGCGCCAAGGGCTCAAGCTTCTATTAACGTTGCAGCCCGAGATTCGCATTGTCGGGGAGGCTAAAACCGGTACCGGCGCGGTAGAGATGGCGCGCCAACTGCGACCGGATATTGTGGTGATGGATATCACCATGCCAGAAATGGATGGCCTGGAAGCCTGTCGCCGTATCCGCTCTGAGCAGCCAGAGACCCAGGTATTGATTCTGACGATGCATGATAGCGAGGAGTACTTTTTGCAGGCCCTGCGCGCTGGGGCCAGCGGCTATCTGGTCAAGAAAGCCGCACCAGCGGAGCTGCACAGTGCGGTTCGCGCTCTGGCAGACAACGGAGCATTCCTTTACCCCGGCCTGGCACGTTCGCTGATTCGCGTCTATCTGGAGCACTGCATGGCGCAGCAAGAGAGCCAGCCCTCGGAGAACAGTCAGTCAGCTCACAAGGGACAGAGCAGCAGTGAGATGGCCAGGCTGACCGATGAATTGCGCGTGCTTAGCCCGCGCGAGCTGGAAGTACTTACCCTGGTCGCGGAGGGCTACACCAGCCAGGAGATCGCTAACCGCCTCGTGCTGAGTGTCAAAACAGTGCAGGCCCATCGTGCCAACATTATGGAGAAACTCGGGCTACATGATATTCCTCACCTGGTGCGCTTTGCCATCCGCCACGGCCTCATTTCGCCCGACGATGGCCCTCCTGGCCCGCGTTTCAGCCAGTAGGAGTCAAGGCGAAGCAGCCGTCTCATCTGCCAGGTCTGTCAGCAGGCGCGCGATGAGGGCAGTCCAGCCGGTCTGGTGGCTAGCGCCTAAACCTCGGCCCGTTTCGCCGTCGAAATACTCGTGGAAGAGGATCAAATCACGCCAGTGCGGGTCAGTGAGAAAGCGCTGTTCCTCTCCACACCAGGCGATTTTCCCCCGCTCATCAGGGAGGAAGAGGCGACACAGGCGGGTGGTCAGTTCACGGGCTACCTGCGCGAGCGTTAACTGCCGTCCCGAGCCAGTGGGGCACTCGACCAGGAGGCTCGCCCCGTAGAAATGATGATAGCGCTCCAGAGCTTCGATCAGCAGGTAGTTTAAAGGGAACCAGACAGGCCCGCGCCAATTGGAATTGCCGCCAAATAGCCCGCTTCGCGATTCCGCTGGCTCATAATCTATGCTGAGTTGCTGACCATCGAGCACAAGGGTGTAGGGGTGGTCGCGGTAGTAACGCGATAGCGAGCGAATGCCATAAGGCGAGAGAAATTCATTTTCATCCAGAAGATAGCCCAGGACTCGCAGCAGGCGCGCGCGTGAGGGAATAGCCAGGAGCCGATGCGCTTCAGAGTGCTGTCCACCTCCCTGCAGATAGGAGATATGACGGGCAAGATCGGGTCGATTGTTCAGGAACCAGCGCAGGCGCTTGGTGAAGCCGGGTAGAAGGGCAAGCCGCTCGTCATCGAGAACGTCGACCGCCAGGAGCGGAATGAGGCCAACCGCTGAGCGCACTCGCAAAGGAAGGCTCCGTCCATCAATGAGCAACTGATCATAGTAGAAGCCATCCTCTTCGTCCCACATGCCATTGCCTCCAATGGCATTCATGGCGTCTACAATGGCAATGAAGTGCTCAAAGAACTTAGAGGCGACATCTTCATAGGCATGATCTTCATGGGCCAGCTCCAGGGCCATAGCCAGCATGGTCAAGCAGTAGAAGGCCATCCAGGCAGTGCCGTCCGCTTGCTCAAGCTGTTCCCCTCCAGGCAAAGGACGCGAGCGATCGAAGAGCCCAATATTGTCCAAACCCAGGAAGCCGCCGCTAAAGAGATGCCTCCCAGCTACGTCTTTGCGGTTCACCCACCAGGTGAAATTGATCAGCAGCTTATGAAAGGTACGGGCCAAAAACTGGAGATCCCGGGACCCACGCGCTGCGGTCATTTTGTAGACGCGCCAGCAGGCCCAGGCGTGCACGGGTGGATTGGCATCCGAGAAAGCAAATTCATAGGCTGGGAGTTGCCCATTGGGATGCATATACCACTCACGCAAGAGCAGGATCAACTGCTGCTTAGCGAATTCGGGGTCAAGATTGGCAAAGGCCACAGCGTGGAAAGCCAGATCCCAGGCTGCATACCAGGGATATTCCCACTTATCAGGAACGGAGAGAATATCACGATTGAAAATGTGCGTCCAGTCGTGATTGCGTCCCCAGAGACGCGAGGGCGGCGGCACTGGTTGCGTTGGATCGCCTTTGAGCCAGGTGGCCACGTCATAGTGATAGAACTGCCGGTTCCAGAGGAGGCCCGCATTAGCTTGTCGGATCACGCGCCGCGCCTGCTCTGAGAGCGTCGCCGGTATGCGTGCAGCGTAGAAAGCATCGGCTTCCCGCTGGCGCTGGGAAAAGAGCGCAGCAAAATCCTCACCGAAGGGCGAAGGCGGGGCCTCGCTGTCAGCAAAGAGGCGCAAATGTAGAACCTGTTCCTGAGCGGCAGGGACCGTAAGCACGTAGTAAAAGGCGGCTTTGGTTCCCTCCAGAGCAGGGTTGATCGCCTCTTGTCTGCCCTCGACGACATAGGCGTGGAAGGCATCTTTGACATAAGGCGTAGAGTTAGGCACGCCAAAGAGGCGTTGGAAGTTGGTTTCGTTCTCCGTGAAGAGCAGGCGTGGCTCTGGCAGGTCTGGCCGTTGCTCAGCGAGCAACCAGAACCGCCCCAGCGAGGCATGGTCAGCCTGCAGAGCCTGACCATTGGGAGTGCTGAGACGTGGTTTGGGCCAGTAATCTTCACCGCGCTGACCCCAGACCCAGGTATTGCGAAACCAGAGCGTGGGCAGCACATGTAGCGTGGCGGTTTCCGGCCCACGATTAGCTACAGTCAGACGGATCAGGATGTCATTTGGCGAGGCTTTCGCATATTCGACGGTCAGGTCAAAGTAGCGATCCTCGTCAAAGATGCCTGTGTCAAGCAGCTCGTACTCTGGCTCGGCCCGCGAGCGCCGGCGATTCTCTTCGACCAGGCGGATATAGGGATAGGCTCGCTGAGGATATTTGTAGAGCGCGCGCAGATAGGCAGAACTGGGCACGGCGTCCAGGTAAAAATAGTATTCTTTGACATCTTCGCCGTGGTTGCCTTCACTATTGGTGAGTCCGAAAAGGCGCTCCTTCAGGATGGGGTCCTGGCCATTCCATAGAGCCACAGCAAAGCAGAGCCGGCACTCACGGTCACAGATACCAAGGAGGCCATCTTCACCCCAGCGATAGACGCGACTGCGTGCATGATCATGGGGGAAAGAGTCCCAGCAGTTGCCATCAGGGGAATAGTCTTCACGTACCGTTCCCCACTGACGTTCGGCCAGATAGGGGCCCCAGCGCTCCCAATTGCGTTCGTGGCTTGTCGCCTCTCGCAAGCGCTCCTCTTCTGCCTGTGCCAACGTCTCCCCGTTCATCTAGAGATAGCTCCTTTCTTTGCTGAACCCTAAGCAGTTCGCCGTAAAACTCCGGGCCTGGCAGGCCCAAGTTAAGCTCTTTGTCTAGAGGCGGGCCAGTCCAGTCTGACTCTTCCACACCCCAGTAGCTGTCTGTTTTATAGAACGGCGGACCTTGCTGATTGGCTGCGCAGCGCTCCTCTTTTGGCCCACCAGCACCAGGAAGCAGAAGGGGGGCAGTCTTTCGCTCGTCCGCTTGTGTCTCGTGCTGCCGCTAGCCTTGCGGCTGTGCGTTTGGCGCCTAGGCCGAGTCGGGCAGAAGATGGTACACTATACTACAAACAAGTAGACAGGCTGGAGGCATGCATGTCTAGAGCATCCGCGCCGCGTAGCCCGCGCGCCGCCATCGTCGGTGTTGCCGAGTCTGACCTGGGCTATACCCCTGATAAGACCGTTTTGCAGCTCCAGGCTCAGGCAGCTCGCGCCGCCCTGGAAGATGCCGGCTTCAGCTTCGACGAGGTCGACGCGCTCTTTTGCGCCGGCAACTGGTCCTGGTCTCCCACGCTGACCCTGGCCGAATATCTTGGCCTCAGACCACGCTACAGTGACTCCACCAATATCGGCGGCTCCTCGTTTGAGGCGCATATTGAGCACGCCGTAGCGGCCATCGAGGCTGGCCTCATTGAGGTGGCCCTCATTGTCTACGGCAGTACTCAGCGCTCGGACCGCTCCCGCGGGCGCATCAGCCCAACCTACCGTCTCACGGAGCAATTCGAAGGCCCGTTTGGGCTGCCCACGCCGGTAGGAGCTTATGCGCTGGCCGCCATGCGCCACATGCATCAGTTTGGCACGACCAGCGAGCAACTGGCAGAGGTAGCGGTGGCAACACGTAAGTGGGCCATGCTCAACGAGAAAGCCATGATGCGTGATCCAATCACGATCCAGGATGTGCTCGCTTCACGCTGGATCGCCGAGCCGCTGCATTTGCTGGACTGCTGCCTTGTCACCGATGGCGGCGGGGCCGTAGTACTGGCCTCAGCGCAGCGTGCGCGCCAGGCTCGCAAGCCACCGGTCTGGGTGCTCGGTCATGGAGAAGCCCACACCCATGCAACGATTGCCAACATGCCCGATCTAGCCGTCCACCAGGCGGCCATCGCCTCTGGTCGGGCAGCTTTTGCAATGGCCGGCCTGCGGCCAGAGGAAATCGACGTTGTAGAGATCTATGATTCTTTCACGATCACAGTCATCATGACCCTGGAGGCCCTCGGCTTCTGCCAGCTTGGCGAGGGCGGCGCCTTCGTCAGTGGTCAACGTACCGCGCCAGGTGGACCCTTCCCCATGAATACCAATGGTGGAGGTCTCTCCTATTGCCATCCCGGCATGTACGGGATCTTTCTCCTCATCGAGGCCACGCGCCAATTACGTGGCGAGTGTGGTCCGCGTCAAGTCCCAGGGGCCCGTCTTGCCCTGGCCCATGGCACCGGCGGCGTCCTTTCTTCAGCAGCAACCGTCCTGCTTGGCAAGGATTAGACGTAAAGAGAAAGCGAGCACGCACTATGAGCGAGGAGCCAACCTACGCCCTGCCGCAGAGTGATTCTGAGTCGGCACCTTACTGGGAAGGTATCCAGCAAGGCGAACTCCGCATCCAGTTTTGTACGGCCTGTCGACGCCATGTCTTCTATCCACGCATGCTCTGCCCACACTGCCATAGCGACCAACTCATATGGGTCACTGCTTCGGGCCGTGGGATCATTTATTCCTATACAGTTGTTCATCGCGCCTTTGGCCCATTCGCCGCCGAGGCTCCTTTCATTATCGCGATCGTCGAGCTGGAAGAAGGGGTACGCCTGATGACTCGCCTGATCAACACGCCCCGCGAGCGTGTACGCATCGGTGCCCCCGTGCAAGTCACTTTTGACCGGGTCAGCGGTCGCCCAGCGCTCCCCTTCTTCCGCCTGGCAGAATAGGTCGCAGCGAAGAGAGAGTCGCCAGCAGCCGTCCAGGTGACTCGGCAGGTCTCAGTACGATAGGAAAACACCAGTGCAAACACGAGAACCTCGCCCTTGGCTGCAGCCTGTTCAGTGTCGACTAGTCTGATTACTTCAGAGCAAGGGTGCTAGTCTGCTAGCGTTTGCAATGCGGCCACAAAGGATGAAACCTCATGGGACAGGAGAAACTGATTGCAGCAGAGCGGCTGAGAGCGTTTTTTCATCCGCGCAGCATCGCTGTAGTTGGAGCCAGCGATGCATCGCGTTGGTCAAGCTACCTGGTGCAAAATCTCAGGGCCAGCGACTTCACTGGTCCCCTCTATCTGATCAATCCGCGGCGGGCCGAGGTGCACGGACAGGCCACCCTGCCAACACTGAGCGCCCTACCGGAACCGGTCGACCTAGCCTTCGTCATGGTTCCGACAGCTCAAGTGTTGCCGGTCATCGCTGAGGGAGCGATGCGCGGTGTTCGCCATTTCGTGGTACTCACAGCAGGCTTCCGCGAAACCGGCCCACAAGGAGCTGCCCAGGAGCAGGAGCTATTGACCTTCGCCCAGACCCATGATCTGCTGATTTTAGGGCCAAATGGTAACGGCTTCATAAATGCCAGCGCCGGCATCACTCCCTATGGACTGCCCATCAATTTCCCCTTACGGAGAGGGCCAGTGGCTGTAGTACTACAGAGCGGAGCCCTAGCCAGCGCCGTGCTAGCCTTTGCCCAAGCCCACGCTATCGGCCTGAGTCTGCTGGTCTCGCTAGGCAACGAGGGGATGATCGGCGTCTGCGATGTGCTTGAGTACCTGCTGAATGACCACAACACACGGGCTGTGGCCCTCTTCCTCGAAAGCGTCCGCCAGCCCGAGGCTCTGCGCCGGCTGGCAGCCCGTGCCCTGGCCCAACGCTGCGCCCTGGTGGCTCTTCAGGTGGGGCGCAGCGAGGCAGGCTCACGCAGCGCAGCAGCCCACACTGGCGCCTTGGTCGGCAATGCAGCAGTCAACGCCGCCGCTTTGCGCCAACTGGGCATGATCAGCGTCTCGTCGTTAGAGGATCTCCTGACAACCGCCGCGCTGGCGGCTTACTACGGTCCTCTACCGGGCCGACGCTTAGGGGCAGTTACCCCCTCGGGTGGGGCCTGCGATCTGATCGCCGACCGTGCCCAGGATGAGGGCCTGCTGCTGCCCGCCTGGAGCGGAGAAACATGTGAGCGGCTGCGGGCCGTGCTACCGCCTTTTGCTACTCCACATAATCCGCTGGATGTGACTGGCTATGTGGTAGTCGATGGGACGCTCCAACAGCGGGCCCTGGCCATCGTGCGAGAGGACCCTCAGCTAGACTTCGTTCTCAACGTCGTCAGCATCGATGGTCTGCGCCGTCCCACGCCCGAAGGTCAGCAAGCGCTGCTGAGCCAGTATGAACACCTGGCAGAGCTGGTCCATACCTCCCCACGCCCGATTGTATTGGTTTCCAATACCTGCGTTGACCTGCCAGCCGCTATGTTGCCAGTCGTCGAACGCACTGGCCTGCATATTATGGCAGGTCTTGAGCACGGTCTGCGTGCTCTGGGTCGGCTGCTCTGGTGGTCGGAGCAGCTCAGCCAGTCGCAGCAGCCAGATCACGAGGAATCGGCCCCAACCCCGGCCTTGACCCTGGATAGCATCAGGCCCCCAGCCTCTGTTCCGGAAGGCAGTTGGTCGGAGGTGCAGACTCGCTCATTGCTAGAGCAGGCCGGTATTCCCCTCGTGCCAGCTCAACTGGTGCATTCGCCTACAGAGGCCCTGGCTGCCGCTCACCATTACGGCTTCCCTGTGGTCTTGAAGCTACAATCAGCCACAGTGCTCCACAAAAGCGACCTCGGTGGTGTCGCCCTGAACCTGCGCAGCGATGAGGAGGTAGCAAGCGCCTTCCAGCGCTTACTGGCAGTTGCCCGCCAGCATATGCCGGAGAGCACCATCGAGGGCATCCTTGTCAGTCCCATGCGCCCAGCGGGCTGCGAATTGCTGGTCAGTGTCTTCGCCGACCAGGTCTGGGGCCTGACGCTGACCGTTGGCCTCGGTGGCCTCTGGACCGAGGTGCTCCATGATATTGCCCTGCGCCCGCTGCCGCTGTCACGTCGCGAGATCCTCACCATGTTGGCCGAGCTACGCGGCTTCCCTCTCCTGCAGGGTCTGCGCAACCAACCAGGTGTCAATCTAGAGCGCCTAAGCGCTGTGATTCATCGGATCTCGCTCCTGGCTCAAGGGTTAGCCCCCTACCTGGACGTGCTGGAGATTAATCCTTTATGGGCTACTGGCGATCAGGTGGAGGTGCTCGATGCCCTGGTCATCTGGCGCACCCCAGAGAAAGCACTCCCTTACCCTAGTCACCCTTTGTTAACTCCCCACTAAACTGGGAGAAAGGAGCAGAGCAAGACACCGATGGCAGCCTCAGACGAGTTCAAAGAGCAGGTGCGCCTCGCCTTTGCAGCTATTCAACCCGGACAGCGCTTTGTCTTCCGCCGCACCTTTACGGAAGGAGATATGACCCTGTTCTGCGGACTGACCGGGGACTATAATCCCTATCATCTGGATGAGGCCTTCGCGCGCGCAAGCTGGTATGGGAAGCGTATCCTTCCCGGGCTGCTCATCAGCAGTATGATTACGCACATTGGCGGCCTCTTGGGCTTCGTGGCCACCGAAATGCATTTTCGCTATGTGAAGGCCGTCTATCCCGGGGATACCATTACCTGTACAGTAACCTTTGTCGACAAGGACGAAGAGCAGCGCCTGCTCTCAGCCCAGGCCAGCTTTGTCAATCAGGATGGGGTCGAGGTCCAGCAAGCCTGGTTCAAAGGCTTTCCGACTTTTATCCGCCTTCGGACCGAACCTGAACCAGCTCGCTAGGCAGCGCAATCCCAGGCAGGCAGGCACTGCAACCAGCCAGCAGAGGGCTACCAGTGCTGGCCGCTCCCTCAGCCGTGCGTGAGGTGCCAGGCACAGTGGTATATACAACTATCAGAGTAGACCATAAGGAAGAGAGCGCGGTTACGGTACCGCGGTCTTCTTTAGGGGAGAGAGCGTCTATGGTCTAGACAATATACCAAGTAGACAGGCCGTGTGGTATACTGTAATCTGTGTTGGCCTTGCTCGTCGCGATCTTGAAAAGGAGTTCTGCCGCGAGTGAGGCTCAAATCGAGATCTAAGTACATAAGCTAGTCGCAAACACTGCTGAACAGGAACAGCCATGAGCACGATCGTGAGAAAAAGCCCACTACCCCGTTACTATCAGCTCAAGGAAATCATGCGTGAAAAGATTCGTAGTGGTGAATGGAAGCCAGGGGATCTGATCCCTTCGGAGCGCGAGCTTGGCGAGCAATACGGGATCAGTCGCATGACAGCCCGGCAGGCCATCACCGAGCTGGTGAACGAAGGGCTATTCTACCGCGAACAAGGGAAAGGCACCTTTGTCAGCCGGCGCAAGATTACCCAGCAGCTTATTCACCTGACGGGCTTTACCGAAGATATGAAAGCCCGTGGACAGCAGCCCGGTACACGTGTGCTCTCCGCCGAAATGCGCCCAGCGGACGAAGCGGTCGCCGAACGCTTACGCATCAAGCCCGGGCTGCAGATCTTTCGCCTCCACCGCCTGCGTCTGGCAGACGGCGAGCCACTAGCTATCGAGGTCTCTCATATTAGCTTTATTGGCTGCGAGAAACTTCTTGAGGAGGACCTGGAGCACAATTCTCTTTATCGCCTGCTAGAGACCAAATACGGCCTGCCCTTGGTCGAAGCGGACCAGGAGCTAGAGGCTGGCCTTATTGGGAGCGAAGAGGCCCAGTATCTCAAGGTCCCTGTGGGCAGCCCGGCCCTCTTTACACGGCGTGTTACCTACACCGAGCGCAACCAGCCAATCGAGTATGCATCTTCTGTCTATTGTGGTAATAAATACGTTTTCTATACTCATATGAAGCGAGAGCAGTTGCTCTCGTAGCTCTCTTCGGGCCTAGAACCAGGCAGCGGTGATCAACACAAGCAAGGAAACCTAGGAGTGGCTCAGCCCGGCTGGGCAGCCAAGGCGGCTCAGGCAGAGAACTTGTGTGATATCAGAGTGAGGAGCAGTCAACATGTCAGCCTCTTTACAGTCTGACCATCCAGGTGAGTCGGCACTGAGCGAGCTGATCACTGAGCAGGACAATCCCGCCAGTCGTGATATTGATCGCAAAAGTGCTCTAGAAATTGTACAGATTATTAATGCGGAAGATGCCCGGGTGGCTGAGGCAGTCAAACAAGAATTGCCCCAGATAGCGCGAGCCATTGAGGCTATCGCTGCCCGCCTGCGTCGTGGTGGGCGCTTACTCTACATGGGGGCCGGCACCTCGGGACGCCTGGGCGCCCTAGACGCTTCTGAGTGTCCTCCAACCTTCAATGTTTCTCCCGATCTAGTGATCGGCTGGGTCGCTGGTGGTCCCGCTGCATTCAACCAGGCTCATGAAGATGTTGAAGACAGTGCCGAGGCTGGGCGCAATGATGCCGAGCGTCTGCAGATTAGCTCTTCCGACGCTCTGGTTGCCATTACGGCCAGCGGGCGCACCCCCTACGCGCTGGGGGCAGCTACCTATGCTCACGAGCAGGGAGCCTTGACCATCGGGCTGGCCTGCAATCGTCAGACACCGCTAGAAGCCATTGTTGACATCATGATTGCCCCTGTTGTCGGGCCCGAGGTCATTACTGGCTCGACACGCATGAAGGCCGGCACAGCCCAGAAAATGGTGCTCAACATGCTCAGCACCGGGACGATGATCCTGCTGGGGAAAACCTATGGCAATTTGATGGTCGATGTTCAGGCCACGAACTACAAGCTGCAGCAGCGTGCCTTACGCATTGTCCAGCGAGTGACGGGCCTGGAACGCACTGCAGCTGAGGCTGTACTTGCGCGGGCTAACGGTGAGGTCAAAACGGCGATCGTCTGCGCGCTCAGTGGCCTTGATCCCCAGAGCGCTCGTCAGCGCCTGGCCGACCATCATTTTATCTTACGCGCAACACTGGATTCGCTGTCATGATGAGTAATACGTCACAGAAACATGGAGCTACTCGCGACGAAGAGTTCTATCTTGGGGTTGATGGTGGAGGCAGCAAAACCCTGGCGATCGTTGTTGATCGTCATGGGCGCGAGCGTGGTCGCGCCCTGGCAGGGCGTGCGAACTACGTCTCTGTCGGTCAGGAAGAGGCCATCCGTCAAGTGCGGCAGGCCGCTGAGCGAGCCTTGCAAGCCGCCGGTGCTACCTCCCGACCGCGCGCAGCCTGGATCGGTCTGGCCGGTCTCGACCGCCCTGCCGATCACGCTGTTCTCTCGCCTCCTCTGGCCAGTCTGGCTGAGCAGGTCTATGTGACAAACGATGCCGAACTTCCTTTAGCAGCGCTAGAGCAGGCCATCGGGGTGGTGCTCATCGCAGGTACCGGCTCCATTGCCCTCGGACGAGATGCCTGCGGACGTGTGTGCCGTGCTGGCGGCTGGGGCTACCTCTTGGGTGACGAGGGCAGCGGCTATGATATCGGACGCCAGGCCTTACAAGCTGCCGCACGCGCTGCCGATGGCCGTGGTCCTCACACTAGCCTGCTGCCCCGCATCCTCGCTTACTGGGGACTCGAGAGGGCCGAGGATCTGCTAGGCGTGGTGTACCACGGCCAGGAGACTGCGGCTATTGCTCAATTGGCTACGTGCGTCTTCGCAGCAGCTCGCGAGGGTGATCCAGTAGCACGGCGCATCGTGGGCAATGCTGCCGCTGAGCTGGCCCTGGCCGCTTTGGTGGTCAGCCATCAATTGGAATTTCCTGAGAACGTGGTACCACTGGCCCTCGCAGGCAGCCTGCTGGTACGTGAAGCACCTTTCCGGGCTCAGATTCTGCGGCGACTGCGAGCCCGGCGTCGCCTTGGCCAGGTGGTCATTGTGGAAGAGCCGGCACTCAGTGCCGCAAAAGCGGCGATCCATTTGGAGGCCATCCGTTACCCGCACGGCGCTCCCCTGTCCACTGCCGGCAGCTACCCGAGCAACGAAGGAAGAGGGAGAGGTTAATTAATGTCTTCTTCGCAGCACCCGTCACCAGAGACGCCGATCGATGCAGAAGGAGCTACTTCCGGCGCTGTAGATCTTCGCGATCAGCTCGGCCAATTACTCATGGCCGGCTTCGAGGGGACCGAACCCTCGCCCGCCATTCTCGATTTGATTGAGCACCACCAGTTAGGCGGGGTCATCCTCTTTTCCCGTAACATTGTAAGTGCCGAGCAAGTCTATCACCTGACCAGCACTTTGCAGGCCAAAGCCCGAGCCGCTGGTCACCGCTATCCATTGCTCATCGCCATCGATCAAGAGAATGGCATGGTTCAGCGCTTGGGCGAGCATGTCACTCTATTTCCTGGTAATATGGCCC
>NZ_JADGHT010000132.1 GCF_019683755.1 Thermogemmatispora sp.
GATGAGCTGTTCAGTCCGGCGCTCACGCTCGTGAGCAAGGGAGGTGATTCCTGGCTAGGGACTTTAGTGAATAAGGTGCCCTCGGCCCTCTACCGCGAGGGCCTGGGACAGGTGCGCGATGAGCGCGTGCAGGCCTGGGTCAACAGGCTGCATCGCGCGCACACGGCGGCGGTGAGTATCTATGGTCTGCTCTTGCGCGAGCGGGACCTGATGGAGTGGATCGCCAAGCAAGGTGGCTACTTCAGCAGCCTCACGCTGCTCGAGAAACTGGCCATTGCTGCCTGTGGCCTCTCAAAAGACCTCGATCAGTCTGAGCAGGAGAAGCGCTACAAGGCCTTTTGGACGCCGCTGGGTCATTTTCTCGATGACCCGCTGGGTGAGCACGGCGAGCACGAGCTGGCGGCGCTGACGCGGCTAGCCATCAGCCTGGCTCACGATGGGCTGGTGCGTGAGCAACTGCAGCGTTGGCTTCGGCGGCAGCCCTATGTTTGCCTGGATGAGCCGGGGCTGGCAACCTGGGCCGTACGCTTGCAGTTCGCTCTCTTGCTGGAGGTCCTAGCTGATAGCCTGGATGCCCTGTTCTACGACTGGCGCGAGATGGAGGCCCTTTTTGGTCTTGAGGGTAGCAGTGCGACGCTCTTCTACAGTCCGCCTCCCGATTATGCCCCCTGGTTGCCGGATGCCCCAATGGGCAACATCCTTGGATTTCAATATGTACGCTCATCCGAGAAGGCCTCGGAGCCGGGAGAGCTACGCTTTTTCCGCTGCATGGGAGTGGGGCGCTGGCTTCTGCTCCATCTGCATGATTTCCTGGCTGCCGACGGGCTGGCTGGTCCTCATGCTCTGCTGCTCTCGGGGACAAGCTGGGCGGGCACTTCGCCGATCTACCATCTTCAGGTGCCGGTGCAGGCGATCCTTCTCCCGCCGCCTCAAGAACGCCAGGCTATCGAAAAGAGCGACTTTGTCTATCGCTTCGCGCGTCTGGAGGAATCAATGGAGGCGACTGCCGTCTCAGGTTTCCAGGGAGAGGAGCGTCTCAAGCACCTGGAGATCGTGCTCCGAGATCTGGCGCGACACGAGCACCTTGCTAAGGAGCGGCTGCCCAGCTCCCTGGATCGGCTCCGGGCTGAGCTGCCCGAAGGACGGCAGCGTATTCTCCTGGTTGTGGGCAGCTATGCCGAGGCCCGCCATGCCTATCACTACCTGCTCAACGAGGGACTGATAGCCCCGGGTGAAGCTGCCTATCTCGTCCCTGACGATGCCATCTTTGAAAGTCGATGGTCATGGCAAAGCGCCGATGATCGGCTGCCCCGTGGCCTGGTGAGCGAGTTGAGCAAACGCAATGCCTGGCTGCTCATTGCCCCGCTGCAGGCCATTGAGCGTGGTCATAACATTCTCAACGCAGAGGGGAAAGCGGCGCTCGGGGCGGTCTGCTTCCTGGTGCGTCCGCATCCACGGCCCGATGACATTCATTATCTGTTGCATAGCGTGAATCGCTGGGCCATAGAGCACTCGTCCAATAGCGAGTGGCTGCGCCAGCTCTGCGGTTCGGAGGCGGTGGACCTGGAGAAAGTTGGCAAGCGCTTTCGCCAGGAAGCTTTCGCCTACTGGCAGCATCTACTCCATCTGCGCCTGCGCTACAGTTCGCTGCCGAACTGGGAGCGACGTGCCCTTACCTGGACCCTTCTCGTCGCTGTCTGGCAGGTCATTGGGCGCCTGGTACGTGGCGGTTGCCCGGCCCTTGTCCTGTTCTGCGATGCGCGCTTTGCCCCGCGCCAGGCAGCTACGGGCGAGAGCGACTACGAACACACCAGCCTTATCAGGGGCATGCAAGAGGTGCTCCGTCCTTACTTCGAGCCAGATGACACACAGGCTATTCCTCCTCGTGAAAGGCATCTGGTGCAGATTCTCTACGGACCCCTCTACTATGGCTTGAATGGTATTGAAGAGAGAGAGCAATATTGATGAGCAATGATACAATCCTGCAGCCAATAGCCTTTTGCCTGGCGAGCGACAACGCCGCAGTCAGAGAGCGGCTGGCCGCTCATCCTTTCTGGGTGTTAGAGTTCCCCGAGGACCTCAAGCGCCGCCTGCGCGAGACCCAGAGTCGGATCTCCGGGCGGGCGCTGGAGGAAAGCACTCCTCCCCACGTAGTCCTGAATCAGGCGGCGCGCCTCCTGATTCCTGACCTGATCTCGATTACCAGCCGCATCACCGATAGTGGAGTGCAGCCCTGGCTCTATGGTTTTGTCGATCAGGAGCGACCCGAGGAACCGCCGATAGAGAGCGTGCTACTGCGGGCAATGCTCAATGCCTGGCTGCGCACCGTCTTTCGCCCTCTCTTCCCATCGCCCGCCCTCATGGACCTGCTCCAGCAGGTGCAAACCTTGCCTCTCGTCTGGAGACGGGAAGAGATCGACCTTTGCTACTGGTCACAGGCGCCGAATGGGACAGCACGACCGTACCGTGAGATCGACCAGCACTGCATTCAGAATGGCTTTGTGCTCATGCCCGATCTCGTGGCTGCCAGACTGGCTGCTCTGGAACTGGGAAATGCTCAGACACGATACTTTCGCTTCAAGCGGGCGCCGCTGGCGCCAGGCAGACGTGGCTGTGAGCTGGTTTCCTGGCCACCGCAGCGGGAGAGCCAGGGAACCCGGACCTGGTATTGGTCCATCGTGATCACGGTGACGCTCCAGACAGTTCCCTTTCAAAGCTATCCGCAGCTACACCTGAACCTGAGCGTCCGGCGCTGGGTCTCGCAGCCACTGCGATACACGCCAGCGGAGACCATCAGTGCCTATCTGCTGGATAGCCTTCCCTGGCTCGCCGCCGATCAGCAGCGGCAGTGCTTTCAGGTAGCCTCGCTTGTCAGATGTAGCCGCAAGGTCAGAGAGAGGGCCTCGGAAGAGACGGGGCCGGTTCTCGGCTACTGTTGGAATGATGAGCTGGTGGAGCTGCTCAACGAGCTACATTGGGCTGAGCGGCTGCCTGATCCTCAGCAGCTCACTCAAGAGCCCAGCGCATGGCTAGAACGGGCTTTGACGGGTAGAAGCCCACAGGCTGCGCTGGCCTTTCGGACCGGCATGAGGCCAGATCATGGGGAGGGGGTGGGCTTCTCTCTCAGTGATCGTCGTTTCATGGTGGAGCAGATCGCTGAGCTGCTGGCCCCGGATTTCGTGCTGCGCTCGCCGCTAGAACGCTATGGGACGCGGCGCTTCATTGTACATCCGCCTAATCCCTTTTTCCCTCAAGAGAAGCCAGATCGGGGGCAGCCAGCCCAGACAAGGGCCTGCGCTGAGCGTCGGCGAGCTGTGGCGGAAGCGCTCGGGGAGAGGCAGACCTTGACCATCATCGTGCGCTACCAGACCGCGACAGCTTTGCAAGCCGTACGGCTGGCTTTATGTGAGGTGCTTGGCTATCCTCTGGAGTCCTCTGAGGGCACAATCTGGACGACGCCGGAGCTGAGGCTGGCGGTGCGCAGCGAGCCACTGGGCGAGATGGGAAGGGCCTTGGGGATCAAGGAGCGTTCGCGGGGATGGGCCGCCGAGCACTGGCGCCTGAAGATTCAAGAGCGGGCTGAGGCCATAGCGCAGACCTTGCCGGAGGCGGCTGATCCCTGCGGCGTCATCATCGAGCTGCCTGATGCCGACTTCTTCCGTCAAGATGGCGACCCCAAGGCCGCCCTGCGTCTGGGCTTTGCTCGTAAGGGCTACCTGACGCAGTTTTTGACCCCACCGACCTCCGACAGGGAGGGGGAGGCCTCTCAGGATTCGCTGCAGGAGCGGGCCAGGTCTGCCGTCCGCGATCTCCTGCGCCAGTGTGGGGTTCTGGGAGCGCCACCGCGGCTGCTCCTCAAGGCCAGGGTCCAAAAGCCGCCTTTCCAAATTCCTGAGCCGCTGCACTACCTGGCCGCCTGGCTCATCCACCGCAATCGGCGCGGCAGTGAAACCCATCTGCCCCAGTATCTGCCTATCGTGGTCTACCTGCGCTCCGACAGTCACCTTGTGCTAGTACGCGCACCTGGCTTTGAGGACTGGCTACCCTATCGCGAGGCCGCCCTACAGCTCGCGCGTATGGAGCAGGCCAGGCAGCGCGATCACGAGGCCGTACGTCAGTTTCTCCTCAAAACGTTGCATACGCTCCTGCCGACGCGCGGGGAGACCATTCTCTTCTGTGATGCCTGTAACCTGCGTCAGTCCTGGCCCTGGTTGGGAAACGAGCGCATCACGTCCAGCCTGCCGCCAGAGCTAGAGCGCTTCCCGCAGTTACGCATCGTCCGCATACGAACTGTTTCGCCAGAAGTGCCTGAATGGTACGCCTTTGATCCCAAGCGGCAGGCCAGGGGTAAAGATCCGTACGCGCTCTCGCAAGGGCTTTTCCGCGACGCGACGAATCCCACCGTTTTCTACAGTGTGCAGGAAAAGCCGCCAAGCGCCAAGAACCAGGTGAAATCAAGCTCTAAGCTCTCGCACAGGCCGCGCAAGCTAGCCCAGACAAGCGAGGGCGAGCGGCTGCCATTCGATGATCCGCAGGGCATGGCCTGGAATCCGCGCATCGTTGAATTGACCATAGCCCGTCAGAGCCATGAGCAGCGTCCTGATGACGTGCTGATGTGCGCAGCCGTCGCCCACGAGCTGCGCGCGCGGATCGCTGTTCAGTTTGGAGCGCCGACGATCTTACCTCTGCCACTCCACCTGGCGCATCGGCTTGAAGAGTATACGCTGCCGCTCCGCCCGGCTGAGCTGCGCCCGTGGCAGGGCGCCGAGGAGGCCGCCGAGGAAAGCAGCGAGGCAGGCGATGACGAGAACGAGGACTAAGCGATCCTGCTAAGTGAGGCGGCGACCCGGCTCGGTCCGCTCCGATCGGCGTGACACGGCAGGGTCTCCGCCTCTGTCTGGCCGGGAGCCTGCTTAGCTGGCCACCGCCGTCTCCGATGTCCTTGCAGCCCGCTGCTGGCGCAGACGGGGCAGGCTTAGCAGGAGGTAGAGGAGGCCGCTGACGACGGCCCCGATGATGCCACTGAGGTCCATGCCGCCAAGCAGATGCGCTAGCGGTCCCTGCCAGGGCTGACTCAGCCAGGGCAAGGTGGCCGAGCCGATGAAGGGAATGGTGACGGCGAAGCCAACCAGCCAGGAGAGAACGGCTCGCCAGGCCAGGCCGCTCTTGTACCAGTAGCGTCCGGATCGCCCACGCGTGAGATCTGCGGCGGCGTAGTCGCCGCGACGCAGGACAAAGAAGTCAATGAGCAGCACGGCGGCCCAGGCCGGCACCCACAGGTAGGTCAGGAGCAGAAAGTCGATGTAGACGTTGAGGAAGCGGTTAACCAGCTCGCTGTAAGTCTGAGCTTCGCTGAAACTGAAGTGGGAGAAAAAGCCGATCCAGCCGACACCCAGCGCTCCGACAAGGCCACAGAGCAGAGCCGACCACCAGCGCCGGAGCGGGATATCCATCGCCAGGGCCACCAGGCCTGCAGTGTAGACGTCAAAGTAATTGGCCCAGATTTCGCCCAGCACCACGAAGAGCAGGAAGGGAACCAGCAGCCAGGGCGGCGCCGCGCCAGTGATGACGCTCAGCAGGTCAGGATTGGCCGGATTGATGGTAGCCAGGGCAACGCCAAGGATGCCCAGCAGGGCCGTTGGCAGGCCGATACCCAGCCCTGCCCACCAGGCAATACGACCAGCGCGCGTGCGCGTGGGCAGGTAGCGCGAGTAGTCGGAGGCGAAGGGAATCCAGGAGGCAATGAGGGCATAGATAAAGCCACCGCCGGTGACGATAGCGGCCAGCCGCGCCGGCCCGTGGACCGTGGTCGGAAGGCTCCAGTTGATGCGCGGGAAGAGGACAATAAAGAGCAAGAAGCAGAAGGCCATGAAGACGATGGCCCCATACTTTTCGAAGACATGAACGGTCTGGTGTCCATAGACGGCGACAATGATGGAGGCAAGAAGGACAAGGGCGATGGCGATCAGGGCCGTCTGTGGCGTTCGGGGGATGCCGGCTAGACTGGCAAGCTGCACCAGGGCCCAGCCGCCGATGACGCAGTCGACGGCGAACCAGCCAACGGCCATTAGCCAGGTGAGGAAGGCACCGAGATAGGCGCCGCGGTGCCCAAAGACGGCGCGTGCAAAGACCATTTGTGGGGTGCCGGTGCGGGCGCCAGTGGCGCTGGTCAGGCCGTGCAGAGCGGCAGCCAGGGCGCAGCCGATGACGATGGCGATGGCACTGTCGAGCAGTCCAAGTTGCCCCTGGCTCAGCCCCAGTACGAGCGGTGCCCCGATGGCCAGGGCACCGGTGAGGAGCGATAGATAATTGGCCATCGCCCCAGCCCAGACAAGCGCTAGCTCGCGCG
Organism: Thermogemmatispora sp.; assembly: GCF_019683755.1. Lineage (GTDB taxonomy): Bacteria > Chloroflexota > Ktedonobacteria > Ktedonobacterales > Ktedonobacteraceae > Thermogemmatispora. The sequence continues at coordinate 6,350 of NZ_JADGHT010000132.1, forward strand.
CGCTGCCGTGCCGATCGGCCTCAGGGATTGGCTCCATGCCGTGGCGCTCGACTTTGAGAAAGTCGTCTGCCTCTACTCCCCGCACTTGCAAGATGCTGCTGCCTGATTCCTGTGGCTCTATTGCTGGCTCCATGATTGGCTTGCTCCTTTCTTGAGCGGCCGGCGCTCTGTGGGGTGCGTCAAGCCGCTGGCTGGAAGAACCACAGCCTGGATGGTTCGCCGAGGGACAGGCACTGGAGAGAGAGCGAGCCGGTCTGTCCAACCAAAGGGCGACAGAGGGGTTGCGGTTGCTCTGTTTGGGTTGGTGGGGGAGCTGGTCGATCTGGCGTTGATGCCAAAGAAAGAAGGTGCTGGCTCACGCCTGCCTCTTCGCCAGCACCTCGGGATCGTTTGACTGCTCGCTTTGGAGCCGCCCCAGCGTGCGGGGCAGGCAATAGGATCAAGCACGCTCCCTGCGCTGGCATTACCCAGATCAGGTTCTGGCGGTCGGTGACGGTACGGCCTGCTCGCAACGCGGCGCGATCAGTCCACGGCGACAGGTCTGGTCACCCTCTCAGCCCGGCTCTCCCGAGCTCCCGTGACTGCCCGTTTCTCCTCTATCTGCAACGGTGTTATCTGCTACCTGTATAGCAGATCGTGGCAGCCGTGTCAAGGCGGAATGATGCCTGACCGGCTCTCTCTTCTCTCGGCCAGCCGGCCTGACCTGCTCAACTACGCTACCCCTCACTGGCATGACAATCTGCTGGCTGTCTACATGAAAGACACCCACAGTGATGCGACCATTGGAACGCCGCCGATAGAGGCGGTCTATCTCCAGTTCAGCGACGGCTCATCGATCTCTCTCTCCCCGACGCGGGTGGAGGCGCACCGTATCATGCCGGGGGAAACGCACCTCTCCTATGCCCAGCTTCAGATTGATAACCTGGTGCTCAACACTTGCTTCTCCTGGGGCGACCCCTATTACGACGTCGCCACCGAGATCATCATTCTTGATCCGGTGCCTGCCAGTCAGTAAAGGGGAAGACGATTGGCGGCAAGCTGATCCCAGCCGGCAAGCGGCCAGGGGAGAGGCAGAAGGGCCGGGAAGTCTTCAGGTGGCACTGGCGCCGGCATCGTCACCTCTGCCTCTCGTCCGAGACGGCTCCAAAGAGGCAGCGGCTAGCGCCTGGGACGTAATGCCTACCTCCAGTAGGCCAGATTTATCGACCTGTATCTTGGGGATGCTCTGCCTGGGCTGCAGTGGCCAGTTGGGCTGAGGACAACCGCAGGCGCAGGCTCGCGCAGGATAGGGCCGGAGGGGCCTGCGCCAGGCGACTCTGTGTCATCATATGATATGATCATCTTGCGCAACGTCTTGCTGGCGAGGCTAGCTGCTGCAAGTGCGAAGGAGGCTTGAGGTCCGTGACCTACGTCAAGATCACCATGATGGGCGCCGGAAGCGCCGTCTTTGCTCGTCAACTGATGACTGACGTTCTGCTCTGTGAGGGACTGGAGGAGGGGACTTTTGCGCTGGTTGATGTGGATGCGCGCCGGCTGGAGCTGGCTCAGCGCATCGCCGAGAAGCTGATCGAGCGCAGCGGCAAGCGCTGGCGCGTCGAGGCCTCGACTGAGCGCCGCAAGGTGATGGCGGACAGTGATTTCCTGATCAATACGATTGAGGTGGCCGGACTGGACTATGTGCGCCAGGACTACGAGATTCCTTTAAAATATGGAATCGATCAGTGCATCGGCGATACGATCGGTCCTGGAGGGATCTTCAAGGCCCTCCGTACGGGACCGGCCTGGCTGGCGATCCTGCGCGATGCCGAGGAGCTATGTCCACGGGCCTGGGTGCTCAACTATACGAATCCGTTGTCGGCTCTGACGCTAGCGGCCCTGCGAGGGACGCGCCTGCGCACGGTGGGGCTGTGCCATAGTGTGCAGTGGACCTCGCGCCAGTTGGCGCATTACTTGGAGGTGCCCTACGAAGAGCTGGAATGGCGCTGCGCCGGCATCAATCATCTGGCCTGGTTTACTGAGCTGCGCTGGCGAGGTGAGGATATGTATCCGCTCTTGCGCGAGCGGGCGCGGCGCCCCGAGATCTACGAGCAGGACCCGGTGCGCTTTGAGACGATGCTCCATCTGGGGGCCTTTGTGACAGAGAGCAGCGGGCATTTTTCGGAGTATGTGCCGTACTTCCGTAAGCGCCCAGAGCTGGTCGCACGTTATTGCCGAGCCGGCTATTTGGGCGAGTCGGGCTTCTATGCCCGCAACTGGCCGACCTGGCGCCGCGAGAGCGAGCGCGCTATTGAGGAGATGCTGACGGGCAAGCGTGATATTCCCTGGGAGCGTAGCCTTGAGTATGGTTCCCAGATCATCGAGGCTATTGTGACGGGGAAGCCGACGGTGATCTATGGCAATGTGCGCAACACGGGGCTGATTGAGAATCTGCCGGATGGCTGTGTCGAGGTGGCCTGTCTGGTGGATCGCAATGGGGTACAGCCCATTTATTTCGGACGGCTGCCGGAACAGTTGGCCGCTCTGGATCGGGCGCATATGGCTGTCCATGAGCTGGTGTGCGAGGCCGTGCTGACGGGACGGCGCGAGCCGGCGCGCTATGCTTTGTTCCTTGATCCGTTGAGTGCGGCGGTCTGTTCTCTGGAGGAGCTGAGCCAGCTCTTTGATGAGTTGTGGGAGGCTGAGCGGGCCGCCCTGACAGCCTTCGTCTAGGTGAATGAGGGTGGGGCGTTGCCGTCTACTGCTGGTCAGAGAGAATAAAGCTCGTATATGAGAGTGTCGGCTGCTGTGGCTGCCTGCTGAGCTGGACCAGTAGGAGCTGTTGATGGCCTGTTGATGGCTGCAAGGCGCCGCATATGAGAGGAGGTTTTGTTCGGTATGAGCCAGGCTGATAAGCCACGGAGGTCCCGGGGGACCAGAGCCGCTGGCCAGGGAGCTGAAGGCTTTTCAGAGGTCGAGCGCGCGGCAATGAGGGAGCGGGCGCGCGAGCTGAAGGCCAGCAAGGATCGGGAGCAGGGAGAGCGGGAGGTGCTGGAGAAAATTGCCGAGCTGATTGAGCCGGATCGCAGTCTAGCGCTGCGGCTGCACGAGCTGGTGAAGGAGTGCGCGCCGGAGCTGGCGCCGCGTACGTGGTATGGGATGCCGGCCTATGCCCGTGATGGCAAGATTGTCTGCTTTTTTCAGCCGGCGCAGAAGTTTAAGACACGCTATGCAACGCTGGGTTTCAACGATGCGGCCCACCTTGACGAGGGACAGATGTGGCCAACGGCCTATGCGCTAACGGCGCTGGGCCCCACCGAGGAGGAGCGGATCAGGGAGCTGCTCAGGCGGGCGGTGGGCTGAGGATCTGAGATTGCCAGGGGCCGTGGCAGACTGCTACTCTGGTCTGATCCAGGCTGATTGTGCGGCACGCTGGTTGTCTTGATTGATAGGCTGTAGGTGCAAGGGAGGAAAAGTCCCCGCTCCGCTTTTATTGCTTGCTTACAGGATAGTCGGCGGATCATCCCCTGCCACTGCTTAGTTCTAAGGAAAGCGCAGCGGAGAAGGGTGAACCTATGGTCAGGGAGCTGATTGAGGCTCGTCAAACTGCTCTGTTACGCAAGATAGGGGAGAGTAGCGCGGTCCATGTGGCTGCTGCCTTGCGCTCAGAAGAGCCAGAGAGGAGCATGTTTATGCAAGAGCAGTCATTCGAATAGTTCTGCGAGGCCTGTGGGGCGGGCAATCCTTCCCAAGCTAGCACCTGCTGGCATTGCCACAAGCCCCTGTCCTCCCGCGTCAAGAGCGCGCCTCTCTCTTTGCCCGACGGCCCCTTTTTGGCCGGGCGCTACCGCTTGTGCCGTCTTTTGGGCCAGGGCGGCATGGGCAGCGTCTACCTTGTCTTTGACCAGGATCAGCAGGGGCTGCCCGTTGCTCTCAAGCAGATCCACAAGGGTGGTCGCAATGCCCAGCAGCGCGCTGAGCATGAGCTTTCCCTGCAACGCGAGGCCGACCTGTTACGAGAGCTGCACCACCCCCATATTCCCCGACTGCACACCTACTGGAGCGAACCCGACTACAGCTATCTGGTACTGGAATACATCGACGGAGAGACGCTAGAGCAGTACCTCCAGCGCGGGGGCGGCAAGCCTCTGCCCCTGCGCCAGGCCCTCACCTGGGATCTACAGCTCTGCGATGCACTCGCCTATCTGCATCAGCAAGAGCCACCCGTCATCTACCGCGATCTCAAGCCCTCCAATATCATGCTACGCCGGCAAGATGGGCACCTTCTCCTCATCGACTTCGGCATTGCCCGCCGCTTCCGGACAGGGCAGGCGCGTGATACCACCGCCCTTGGCTGGCCAGGCTTTGCCGCCCCCGAACAGTACGGCAAGGCCCAAACCACGCCGCGCAGCGACCTCTACAGTCTGGGTGTCCTCTTACACAGCCTGCTAAGCGGCCTCGACCCCAGTGAGCAGCCCCTGCGCTTCGCTCCCCTGCGCCAGCTCAACCCGGCGGTGCCCGAGGCGTTAGAGCAGCTCATCGCCGCGCTCGTCTCCCTCGCCCCCCAGGAGCGCCCGGCCTCCGCCGTGGGGGCGGCACCCCGGCGGCCCCATCTTCCACCCTGAAACGCCGCCGGCTCCTGCGCCTCGGTCTCGGGACAACCGTGGCCGCTGCTGCCGTTGGCAGTGTCCCATTAGGAAAGTGGCTCTGGTCGCAGCTCCTGCCAGGGCAGGGAGAGAATACTCCTCTGGCGATCCAGTCGATCGATGCCATCCAGGCCCTGGCCTGGTCGCCGGATAGCCAGCGTCTCATCATGGCCGGAACCAGGATTGTGAAGCTGTGGCAGGTCAGCCTCTGATCCCCAGATCTCCGCTCACGCACATACGCACGGGACGCCCGCCGGACGGACTCGGAAAGCCCCCACGCGCAATCTGCTTCCTCTCACCGGCCGCTCCTCCAGAGCGAATTATGGCAGCCTCCAGCAGAGCAGCCAGGAGGCACACTTTACTGAAGCAGCAGAGCCATGCTATAATTGGCAACACTTCCATTCCCAGCGTGAGAGAAGCGGCGCAGGCTCCCCAGCCCGGCCTCAAGGCCGTCCGCGCTGAGCGCCCGCCCCGCCTTGATCGCCTCGCCTATCACGGTCTGACACCACAGCGATAGAGGAAACCTGTTCCTGAGCTTTCCTTGCCCTCACCGACCTTCCCGGCAGCAGGCTCTGCGGTGAGAGCTTGAAACAAGGAGCACTTATGAATCAGACCACCAGCCAACAGCACTATGACCTTTCAACGCTCGCGCACGAGCTTCAGCAGCAATTGATCCGCTATATTGAGGCCCAATATCCTATTCGTCACGGCGACGTCGTTCAAGAGCGTCGTCGGCTGCTGGAGGAGCCGAAGGTCATTGCGCGCGAACCCTATATCGAAAGTACCCCTGGCTACCCTGGCGGGCGCTCTTATACCAAGCTGGATCTGCCGCCCGTCATAGGCCAGGCCCTGGCCGAACTGGCTGGCCAGGCTACTGGTTTGCCTCCGCTCATCCCCCCCCAGCCCTATCCCCACCAGGGCAAGGCCCTGGAGGCCCTGCTCGGACAAGACC
>NZ_JADGHT010000133.1 GCF_019683755.1 Thermogemmatispora sp.
AGAAGATATTGCTAGAATGCTCCATGTCAATGTAAAGCGCGTCTATCAGTGGATTAAAGAGAGTCGCCTGAAAGCGGCAAATATTGGGACGAAACGCCGTCCCAATTACCGTATCACCCGCCAGGCTCTCCAGGACTTTCTCAATCAGGGTGACGCGAGGTAGCTCATCTTGGCCTCACTCCTGTTCTTGTGACTCCGCTTCGCAACCAGGCAGGCCAGTGCAGCCAGGTGTAGTATGCAATGCAGCCTCCTTGGCAATTGCTTTGCAGGGATTGCTATTACACTCCAGATCAAAGCGAGTTTATCTAGGCATGCATGCAGCATACCATGGGCTTGCCCGAGTGGGCTGACTACAAAGACATTCTGGCTGGCTACACCAGTCACTATGGTCTGCCCATCTCCTATAAAGCCGAAGCTGAGTACTCCTCGGCCCAGGAGCTGGAGGTCTTTAAGAATTCCAAAACGCGCCCTCACGGCGACATTGGCGACGTCGGCTTTAAATTTGGTCCTTTGGCCGTACAGCAGGGCCTGGTAGCCCCCTACAAGCATGCTCACTGGGAAGACATCGATGCCAATCTCAAGGACCCTAATGGCTACTGGTGCACCGAATACTATGGGGCCCAGGCCTTTGTGATTAACACGGATATTGTCAAGAAGCCGCCGACCTCCTTCGCCGAGCTGCTGCGCGGCAACTATAAAAACATGGTGGGTATCGATGGCGACCCACGCCAGGCTAACGATGCCTTCCTGGCCGTCTTTGCCGCCGCCCTGGCCAATGGTGGCAGCCTGGACAATATTCAGCCGGGCATTGACTATTTCGCCCAACTGAAGAAGAACGGCAATTTCACGGTGGCGCGCTCCAGCATTGCCAATATTTCGACGGGAGAGGTGGCGATCGCCGTGATGTGGGACTATCTGGGACTGGGCTTCCGCGACCAGCTTGCCGGTAAGCCGCATCTGGAGGTCATCATTCCCTCCGATGGCTCGATCGCCGGTCCCTATGTCTCGGTGATCAACAAGACGGCGCCTCATCCTTTCGCTGCCCGCCTCTGGATCGAATATATTTTCTCGGACGAAGGACAGCTCTTCTACCTTAAAGGCTATGCTCATCCGGCGCGCTATCAGAAGCTGGTCGCAGCCGGCAAAGTGCCCCCTGAGCTGGCGGCCAAGCTCCCTCCTGCTGAGCAATATGCCAATGTCCGTTTCCCATCGCTGGCTCAGTTGAATGCGGCTTCAACGCTGGTCAATAGCAACTGGGGGCCGCAGGTGCTCGGTTCCTAAGTGAGCACCCAACAGACTATTACCACTCACTGCCACGTTCGACCTTGCCCCTAGCCTGGTCCTGGCTCCTGGGCCAGCGGGGACCGGGCCAGGGCCAGGCTGCACCGGCCATCCGCAAAAGCGCCTGAGCGAGTACAGCAAGCGACAGGAGGACATGGATCAATGGCAACACAAGCGCTCAGTGACCAGCAGGAGCGACTCACAATGCGCGCCACGGCAGCGGCTGGGGGGCAGAGCGGGAACAGGCATCACAGCGGGCGCCTGGCGAGTCTGCTCACCTGGGTGACGCTGTTACCCTTTTTGCTTTTCTGCCTGCTGTTTGAGATTCTGCCGGTCTTGATCACCATAGAAGGGAGCTTCACCAACGGTGGAAGCAGCGGGTTGAGCCTGGCCAGCTACCAGCGGCTCTTGGCCCAGGCCAGCAATCTGCGCGCTTTTCAGAACAGTATTGCCCTCTCGCTGGTGACGGCCCTGATCGGTGGCCTGGTGGGGGCAATCGCTGCCTATGGCCTGGCCAATGTACGTCTGAGCTGGCTGCGCAAGCTGCTCATCAGCTTCTGCAGCATTGCTGCTAACTTTGCCGGGGTGCCGCTGGCCTTTGCCTTCGTAGCGACGCTCGGCGTCACCGGCTTTGTGACAGTGGCCCTACGTACCTGGCTGCATCTCGACCTCTACAGTCTGGGCTTTAGCATCTACCAGTTCTGGGGCCTGGTGCTGGTCTACATCTATTTTCAGCTTCCGCTAATGATCCTGGTCACACTGCCGGCTCTAGCGGGCTTGCGCCCAGAGTGGCGTGAAGCGGCCATCAATCTGGGGGCCTCTCCGGCGCAATACTGGCAACGCGTGGCGCTGCCCATTCTCTGGCCGTCCCTGGTGGCCGGCACCATGCTGCTCTTTGCCAATGCTTTCGGCGCCTTCGCCACAGCCTACGCCTTGGCGCAGGGCAATATCAATCTGGTCCCCATTCTCATTGATTTCCTGATCAATGGTAACGTGACCGTCGACTTTGGCCTAGGTGATGCCCTCGCTGTTGGCATGATCGTGGTTCTGCTGGTCGCGGTCGCCATCTACACAGCTATGCTCAGGCGGGCCAGTCGCTGGCAGGGTCACTAGAAAACCGGCTTGCCTGCCGACTAGGCTGAGTACCTGGTAAGGAGGAAAGAGGCCATGCTATCTCTGTCGCGACGGCAGCGTGGCCATGTACCTGCCGCACAATCGGCAGAGGCCTCTGCGAAGAAGGCGAAGCCGGGCCGGTTGGGCCGGCAAGGCGGAGCCTTAGGGGCCCGACTGGTTCTGCTACTGGTGCTGCTCTATCTCCTGATTCCGCTCGGAGCAACCCTGATCTTTGGCTTGAGTAGCGGTCGTGGCTGGGGAGACCTCTCGGCGCTGGGAGCAGTTTTCAGCGACCCAGACTGCGGGCAGACGCTCCTGACATCGCTGGGCCTGGCGCTGGCAACCACGCTGCTGGTGGTGCTCCTGCTAACGCCCACCGCCTATCAGGTACGGCTGCGCCTGCCGCAGGCGCGGCCAGTCCTTGAGTCCCTGGCTCTCTTACCTTTTGCTGTGCCGCCCATCGTTCTCGGCACGGGACTGCTGCAAGAGTACAGTGGAGCCGCTGCCAGCAGTCCCCTGGTGGCGCTACTCTCGCTGGGCCTGGTCCCCTTGCTGAGCAAGCTTGTGACCACGCTTGATATTCCCCTCGTGCTCATCTGTGCCTATGGGGTGATCGCTCTGCCCTTCGCCTATCGGGCGATTGATAACAGCCTGCGGGCTATTGATGTCAAGGTGCTGACGGAGGCAGCGGCCAGTTTGGGCGCTGGCTGGTGGCGGACACTGCTCCAGGTGATCCTGCCCAATATCTGGCCGGGGGTACTGACCGCTTCCCTTCTGACCTTCTCAACGGTCATGGGCGAATTGACACTGGCCAGCCTCTTTAACAGCTACACGTTTCCGATCTATCTGGATATGACGGGACAGAATGACCCCCACCGCGCAGCTCTACTGGCCATACTCAGTTTTCTCGTGACCCTGCTCTGTGTGCTGGGCATGGTGCCGGTCGCTGGCCCGCGCCCAGAGCGGGCCTCGTTGCCGGGCCAGATCGAAGGGGCTGGTCTGCGCTAGAGCGCCGGGCCAGCTTGGGTGAGCATGACATCAGTAAGGATGAAGCATATGGCTTTTCTAGAACTGCAGGAGCTGACTAAATCCTTTGGGAGAACGCGGGCGGTCGCTGGCCTTTCATTAGCGGTGGAACAGGGCGAGTTTTTGACGCTTCTCGGCCCGAGCGGCTGTGGCAAGACAACGGTCTTGCGCCTGATCGCTGGCTTTGAGCTGCCCGATGCCGGGCGAATTCTGCTAGATGGCGATGAGATCACTGCACGCCCGGCCAATCGACGCCCGATGGGCATGGTCTTTCAGTCGTACGCTCTCTTCCCGCACCTGACCGCTGAGCAGAATGTGGCCTTCGGCTTGCGCCTCAGACGCCTACCGTCTGCAGAGGTGCGCCGGCGCTGTGGGGAGCTGCTCGCGCTAGTGGGACTGACTGACCGCGCGCACTATTTTCCGTACCAACTCTCAGGTGGCCAACAGCAGCGCGTGGCTCTCGCGCGAGCATTGGCCGTCGAACCCAAAGTCCTGCTGCTCGATGAGCCGCTCTCGGCCCTCGATGCGGCGGTGCGTGTAACCTTGCGCGAAGAGATCCGGCGCATTCAGCAGCAGCTCGGCATGACCGTCATTTACGTGACCCACGATCAAGAGGAGGCCCTGGCCATCTCCGACCGCGTCGCTGTTATGGCCCGCGGACGCCTGGAGCAGCTCGGCACTCCCGAGGAGATCTATCGCCAACCGCGGACGGCCTTTGTCGCCGGCTTCGTCGGTACCAGCAACCGGCTAACCGCTCGCCTTGAGCGAGCCGCAGAAGGAAGCTGGCTGGCAGATGGTCCGGCTGGTCTGCGCCTCCGCGTAGCGCCGCAGCCAGGGCTGGCCGATGGTACCTCGGTGCTGCTAGTAGTGCGTCCAGAGCAGGTCACTCTGCGTCAGGCTGATGGGGAACAGACTGCCATTGCGCTTGCTCAAGGAGAAGAAAATGCCTTTTTGGGACGCATTGAGCTGCGTACCTTCCTTGGGGCGGTTACGCGCTTCCGCGTGCGCACGGAGGAAGGGCTGCTCTTCACTGTCGATCTGCCTGGCCTGCAGGCTGGAACGCTGATAGCCGGGCAGCGCGTGCTTCTTTCTTTTCCACCTGAGGCCTGCCTGGTGCTGCCGCTCCGTGAAAACACTGCCGAGCCCTCCCCTGGCAATGAATTGCGTTCACAGGAAGCGGGGCCGCTGAGTGAGGAGGCGGACCAGCGCTACGAACGCCAGCCCGAACCTGCTAGTGGGCGGGGCTAAAGCGGCCTGCAGAGGAGGATGAGGCAAGCACACGGAGAGAAAACCGTGGAGAGAGCGCGCGCCTCAAAGGCGGTCGCCTCTCTCCACGGCTGTGGCGGGCCAGGAGGAGCGAGCAGACAAGCGAGCGACAGTGACCCTGACCCGCGGGCCCTCGCAGTCAACGCGTCTCAAGCGCGCTGCGAGAGCGATTAAGCGGGGGTATAGATGCCGAATTCCCAGAGCGAGTAGCCGTAGGGGGTACCGCGCGCTGTCCCGTAGAGACGCACGTAACGCCCCGAACCGCTCACATCAAAGTCGTCGACGCCGCCGGTCCCGCTCGTCGTCACATAGATTGTCGTCCAGGTCGCGCCGTCGTTCGACACCTGGATCTGGTAGGCCGAGCCATAGGCTGTCTCCCAGACAAGCTGAATATGGCTGATCTGCCTCATCTGGCCCAGATCGACCATAATCCACTGTGGATCACTCCAGTCGCTGGCCCAGCGGGTCGACAGGTTGCCGTCGGTGGCATTGGATGGCGGGTAAGGTGCGCCGTTGCCGGTGGTCTGATAAGACGAGGCCGTGGTTGGTTTCCCAAGCGCCACGTTGGTCCCATTGACCGGCGGAGGCACAACCTTGAACGAGCGCGTCTCGATGCCAACGTTCCCCTGGCCATCGTAGACATACAGGTAGACCTTCCAGGTGCCCAGCACCTTGGGAGCCGTCACTGTGAAAGTACTGCTCCCCGTCTGGCTGAAGGTGGCATAACGCAGACCGGTACTGCTATCAATGTATTTGCTGCTAAACATCACATTGTAGCGCAGCAGGTTGCCGCTGGGGTTGCTGACGCTTGCACTCAAGGTAAACTGGCCACCTGCTGGCACAGCATTAGTGCTCACGGTCAAGTTCGAGATCACCGGTGGGGTACTGCTGGCAGGAGGGGTCTGCCCTGTATAGAGCTGCTGAACTGTGTAGTAAGCCAGTCGTTTCCAGCCGCCAGTTTTCAGATTAAACCAGACGCCGCCGAAATCGTTCTCGAGGCCGTAGTTGAAGAGCGTTGCCCCCAGCGCTACCCCGCTATGACTGGTGATACAGTTCCAGGCCGTAGCGTAGCCCTGAGCTGACTGCACGTCCGTACTTTCCTGGGGAACGCCATTGGTATCGTTAGGTACCTCCCACTCGCCTGGCGGTCCCGACTCAGTCACAATGTAGGGGACGCTGTAGCCGCCGTTGATCCAGTCCTGCTTAACATTGCAGACCGCTCCGTAGGCATTAACGGCGTAAAGGTCCAGGTGTGGCGCGTTGGCTTTGTAGTACTGCCAGGCGCCAGTCCAGGCGTCGGTTGAGGTAACGGGATGGTTAGGGTCGATAGCGTGAATGGCCTGAGCCACCTGGTCCACGAACTGCGCGTAAGCGTTGCGTTCCTGCTCGAGCTGCGTCCCCGAAAAGGTATTTTGCAAGTTAAGCAGGACCTCATTGCCGACGTCCCACATTAGCACGGCCGGATTATTCTTATAGGTGTTGACCAGGCTCTGGATAGCGCTGAGCTGACTCGCCTTATAGGCGCTATCGTTAAGGTAGTCGGCGCTCTGGGAGAGCCAGAAGCCATTGATAACCTTGATGCCGTAGGCTGCAGCGGCATCCAGCAGCGACTGGGTACTGCTATCGGTGCCCCAGGTGCGGATCGTGTTGACGCCCAGGGCCTGCAGATCGGGCATGTAGGCCAGAGCGGCGGCGTTTGGGGGGCCGAAGGTCACGCCTTTGATCAGGTAGGGCGAACCATTGACGAGTAGCTGCCAGTTCCCCTGTGTGCCCGTGACTTTGACGACGCTGGCCCCGCTTGGAGTCGACGGTGTTGTCAGGGCTGGGGGTGGGGTGCCTGTCTTCTGGTAGACGGCGACCGAGGCGATGCTCAGTGTACCGCCCGAAGAGGTGGCGCTTGTGGGCGTAGTGCAGCCACAGACCGTATTGGGGAAGGAGCCGCCGATGGCCAGGTCAAAGATCAGGAAAAAGCTGTGGTCGACGGCAGCCTGCCAGGTGCTCACGCCCACCTGGCTCTCGCGCACGATCCAGATCTGCTGGTTGTCCAAATACCAGCGGATCTGCTCATCTGAGAGACTGCGGTCGATGATCACTGAGTAGGTATGGTAGCCGCTCTGGCAACCTGGGCAAGTGGCCAGGCCGCTGGTGAGGCCATTATACTCATTGCAGGGACCGCCTGGGGCGCTGCCGCAGTGCAGTGTCGCGATCTCGGCATTGCGCCCGTTGACATTTTCCAGGATGTCGATCTGACCAACGGCCGGCCAGTTCTGATAGTTACCACGATATTGGGCTCCCATCGCGCTGAAGGCTGGCCAGTAGCCGAGGCCGTTGGCCGGATTAGGCTGCTTGATAGAGGCAGTAATTTGCAGCATGCCCCCAGGCGGCGCAGCGAAGTCGCTGCGGCGTGTCTCGATGCGCCCGGAGGTCCAGCTCCCGTTGTTGTTGATGGCGGTAATATTCAGATGGTTATTGCCGTCAAGGTAAACATTGCTGGTCGAGTTACTCATTGTCTCGACCTCACCGGTGCCCCAATTCGCTGCTCCACCAGGGTAGCCTGTGCCAGTGTCAATGATCCAGTTGTCCGCCGAGGGCGAACTGCCGGCTGGACCGCTGAAATTGTCGCTCCACACCAGCGTCCAACCGCTGCTGGCAGCAGGCAGGACTTCGAGGCCGTTGAGCTGGGCCTGATCAACAAGAGAGCTGAACTGGAGGGAGATGGTGCCGCTCGAGGAGGCGGTAGCGCTGAACTCTTTGATGATGGCCTTGTTGGGGCCACCGGCGGCGGCGAAGATATCGAAGTTGGCGAGGACCGTTTGCCCGTTGAGGCTGACGTTGAACACGCGCTTACCGGCGGCGGTCCAGTAGGTTTCGGCGAAGTGGAGGCGGACGGTGTAGTTGGCACCGGGGGTCAAGTTGGGGATGGTGTAGGAGAAGTTGCCGAGGCGAGCGGTCTGGTAGACAGCCTGCGGGGCGGGATAAGAGAGGCCGGAGGTGTCGACGGTGGCGGAGGTGGAAGAGGTGCCACCGCCGGAGAAGTCGGTGTCGGCCACGAAAGGCGAGATAGCAGGCCCGCCAGCATTGATCTGGATGGCGGTGGCGGCTCTCGCCAAAGGTGCCCGGCTCAGTAGCAATACCGAGACGCTCCAGGAGCACACGAACGCGAACACGAGAAACCAACGAAGTGCACGCAACGGCGCTGGCGCTGACACGGGCTGCCTTGCTATCTCGGGAGTTGGTGCATCCATGACGGACTCCTTTGCTTGTGCTTGCTGCCTTGCAGCTGAAGCCGATCGTACAAGTTCCACATTGCGAGGAGGGACCAGGCTTGAGGCTCGCCGGCGGTCAGTCATAACCTTACGGGCAATCTCTTTGCCTGCAAACCTTGTCGGGGGACGTGAGCACAGCGCTGGCTAACGCTTTTTCTCCCCTCTTCTTGTCGAAAATTTGCGAAATCAATATCGTAGCCTTCGCTTTGAATATAGAGAATTTGGGGGGTGATGTCAAGGGGTGTGAAACGTTATCTGCTCTTTTTTTCGAAAAAAAGAGTGGTGGCAGGAGAAAAGCTGAAAGCTTGTCCAGGAGGCGGGCAAGGTGCTATCATATGGGCTACCGAGATGGTGACCATCTCTCTTTTTGCCGCATCGAGTGAGTTGTGGGAAGAGAGCAACCTGAGCGCAGACCGAAGCCAGCGATGTTCACCCTGCGCCGTTATAGACCGGCTGATCAGCAAGCCGTAGAGCAACTACACGTCACAGTTCTCAAAGAGACAGGGGCCTATCTTGGGCGAGGTCCCTGGGATGACGACGTATACGCTATCGAAGAGCACTATCTCAACAACGGAGGGGAATTTCTGATTGGAGAGTGTGACGGGAAGATCGTAGCGATGGGGGCCTTAAAGCGCACGGATGCAGAGCGCGCTGAAATCAAACGCATGCGTGTGCTTCCCGAATATCAGGGCCGGGGCTACGGTCAGCGCCTTCTCGAGGCCCTCGAAGCGCGGGCGCGGGCCCTTGGTTATCGCCTGTTGCATCTCGATACCTCGGTGCTCCAGACAGCGGCCCAGCGTCTCTACACAAAAAATGGCTTTCGTGAAGTAGGTCGTTCCTTCTATCAACAAGCTCAGTCTTCGGGCGAGAGCGAGAGCCGTCCACTAGAGAAGATCCTTTACGAGAAACCGCTGATCTAGCCCAGAACAGCGGTTGGGGGCCTGGCTCTTCCCGAGAGGGCAGCAAAAAAACGGAGTCGCCGCGGACCCTGCTCAGGACAAAGGAGAAGAAGGAGAGCGGGCCCCATTGCCCGCCCGGGCCGCGCCGATTCAGCCTGCGCGTGGCGGGCAGCATGACTGGCGCTCGACCAGGTGCGTCGGCAACACGACGCGTGGCATCTCCAACTGTTCTCCATTAATAAGACGGAGCAGCATCGAAGCCGCGGTTCGCCCCAGCTCCAGACGTGGAGCATGAACGGTCGTCAGCGGAGGATTCATAATCTCGGTGTAGGGCAAATTGTCAAAGCCTACGACGCTCATCTGTTCAGGAATAGCCAGGCCACGCTCATGCAAAGCCCGATAGACACCTGCCGCCTGGCGGTCGTTACCAGCGAAAATGGCCGTCGGCGGCTCTGGCAGCTCCAGCAAGCGTAGAGTCGCCTGGTAGCCGCTGGCCTCGGTGAAGTCGCCATCGCACTCCAGCTCTGGCAGCAGTGGCAGCCCGGCGGCATCGAGAGCGGCGCGGTAGCCAGCGATACGCTCGATGGCATCCCTGGCCGGGGCGGTCTTGCCAATATAGGCAATGCGCCGATGGCCCAGGCGGATCAGGTAGGTTGTAGCCACAAACCCACCTTCCCAGCTTGTAATGCGCACTGAGGGCGCTGTCGCCTGCAGACCCCCCTGGTTGTGAATCAGAACAAAGGGCAGGCCCGAGCGCTCAAGCTGCTCGATAGCTTGCTCCGATGGCAGAACTACCAGGATGCCGTCCGTCGAGTGATCCGTCACTGTGGTGATCCAGCGTACTTCCTCCTCCGGTTTGTAGTCAGTCGCTGTTAAAACGAGCCGCAGGCCCGCCTCGCGCAGAACCTGGGCGACTCCTTCCAGGATGGGCAGATAGTATTCGTCGTCAAGCCGTGGTAGCAGGAGGTCGATCAGACCAGTCTTGCCTTTACGTAGGGCCCGCGCTGCCCGATTACGTACAAAGCCATATTCTTGAATGATGCGCTCGACTTTCTCGCGCGTCGGAAGCGAGACGTCTGCTCGCCCGTTGAGTACTTTGGAGACCGTTGGGACCGATACCCCTGCTATCCTGGCAATTTGGGCGATGGTTGGGCGCCCGTCGGTGTTGTGTCGTCTTGCCATTGACTTGTGCTGTGCTTGCTCCCCTCTGAAAGTTTCCGACCTATTATAGCACAGCCAATCTGGAATCATCTGCCCTCTCCTTTGCTCTTTGCTCCCTGTTACTGCTGCTGCTGTCACCCTCAGACGAGGCCCCCTTGACAAGCCAGGGAGAGATCCGTATAGTTTCATCTAGAAAACGATTTCGATTTCTTTCGAAAGAACTGGCCGGCGCTGGAGAGCATGCCGCTCTCTCCAGATGACCTGCCTTTCCGAGGAAGGGAGGCGGGACCTCGGCAACCTGGCGGCTCTTCTGCCGTCCAGGTACCTGAATAATTGTGCTTCGATGGCCCATTGCCATTTGGCTGCCGACTTTGTGCTGAGGGCGATGGTTGGGGCCTGCTCTTGTGGGTCTTTGCTCTTCTAACCGATCAGTTGCTACCCCTTGAAAGGAGATGTCATGGACGCATATGCTCCCAGGGCAACATGCTGGCGCAGGATTGCGCGACAAGCTCTTGTTGGTCTGCTAACTCTCCTCTTTATTTGCTCTCTCTTTCTGGTGCTCCCTGTCTTGAAGTCAGCTCCCCTTGCACATGCGGAGGCCCCTGTGCAAATTAACGCGGGAGGGCCGGCGGTGACGCCGTTTGTGGCGGATGCCTACTACAGTGGGGGGAGTACGGCCAGCACGAGCAATGCGATTGATACGTCGGGGGTGACGAACCCGGCGCCGCAGGCGGTCTATCAGAGCAACCGCTACGGGAACTTCACGTATACGATTCCGAACCTGACGGCGGGGGCGGCCTATACGGTGAGGCTGCACTTTGCAGAGACGTATTGGAGTGCGGCGGGGAAGCGAGTCTTTAATGTGAGCATCAACGGGCAGCAGGTGCTGACGAACTTTGACATTTATGCGGCGGCGGGAGGGGCGAACAAGGCGGTGGTGAGGGAGGCGAGCGCGACGGCGACGGGGAGCGGGACGATAACGATCCAGTTCAGTACGGTGGTGGATAATGCCCAGGTCAATGGGCTGGAAATCCTGCCAGCGGGCGGCACTGTGCGGATCAATGCGGGAGGGCCGGCGGTGACGCCGTTTGTGGCGGATGCCTACTACAGTGGGGGGAGTACGGCCAGCACGAGCAATGCGATTGATACGTCGGGGGTGACGAACCCGGCGCCGCAGGCGGTCTATCAGAGCAACCGCTACGGGAACTTCACGTATACGATTCCGAACCTGACGGCGGGGGCGGCCTATACGGTGAGGCTGCACTTTGCAGAGACGTATTGGAGTGCGGCGGGGAAGCGAGTCTTTAATGTGAGCATCAACGGGCAGCAGGTGCTGACGAACTTTGACATTTATGCGGCGGCGGGAGGGGCGAACAAGGCGGTGGTGAGGGAGATGAGCGCGACGGCGACGGGGAGCGGGACGATAACGATCCAGTTCAGCACGGTGGTGGATAATGCCCAGGTCAATGGGCTAGAGATCTTGCCGGCAGCAGGGGGCACCCCAACACCAACCCCGACGCCTGCTGCAGGTGTTGTGCGGGTCAATGCGGGAGGGCCGGCGGTGACGCCGTTTGTGGCGGATGCCTACTACAGTGGGGGGAGTACGGCCAGTACGAGCAATGCGATTGATACGTCGGGGGTGACGAACCCGGCGCCACAGGCGGTCTATCAGAGCAACCGCTACGGGAACTTCACGTATACGATTCCGAACCTGACGGCGGGGGCGGCCTATACGGTGAGGTTGCACTTTGCAGAGACGTATTGGAGTGCGGCGGGGAAGCGAGTCTTTAATGTGAGCATCAACGGGCAGCAGGTG
>NZ_JADGHT010000134.1 GCF_019683755.1 Thermogemmatispora sp.
GGACCGTCTGGGGGCTGTCCCTAGCGGCGGGTGGGCGCGGCTAGCGGGCGATGACTTCAAGGGTGCGCCCGGTGCTGCGGGGGCCGAGGAGAGCCACGTCGAGGCAGAGGATGCCTAGCAGTACAGCCTCGCCAGCGAAGACGGCGACCGCTCCCAGTGAGTGCAGGACAGGCAGGGCGACAAAGGGGAGAATGGCGCTGACCAGGCGGCTCAGGCTGTAGGCGATGCCGACGGCAGTGCCGCGCATGCGCGTCGGGAAAATCTCCGCCTGATAGATGTGGAAGGCGTTGGAAAAGATATTGCTGACAGTGGTGAGGAGGAAGCCGGAGATGACCAGGACAACGGCGGAGGTGGCGAAGCCGAAGCTGAGGCCGAAGAGGGCGATCAGCAGAGCAGAGATGACAATCAGCCATTTGCGTTCAACGCGCTCGACGAGGAAAATGGAGATAAAGGAGCCAAGGGGGTAGCCCAGAAAGCTGAGGGCCACGTAGCTCAGCGAGTTGACGACGCTGAAGCCTTTGGCGGTGAGGACGACGGGCGCCAGTGAGCCGAAGCCGTAGTAGCCCACGGTCTGCAGGATTTGGAAGATCCAGAGCATGATGGTGCGTTTGGCGTAGATACCGCTGAAGATTTCGGCGATGGTGGCCCGCGTCTGCGGCTCGACGACCACCGGCTGCGGCTCTGGTAGCTCTTTGAGGCCGTGCTCGCGCCTGACTTGCTCTTCAATGGCAGTGAGGGCGGCGTTGGCGGCGGCTTCGTCGCGGCGGATTTCGTACCAGCGCGGCGACTCGGGCAGGTTGCGGCGCAGCAGCCAGACGATGATGGCCCCCAGGGAACCGACGATGAGCAGCCAGCGCCAGCCGTCCAGCCCCAGGAAGCTGCCTCTGACGACGAAGCGCCCGACGAAGCCGGCCAGGGGGACGCCGAAGAAGCCCAGGGTATAGCACCAGGCCGTGTAGCGCCCGCGGGCATGGCGCGGGATCATTTCGCCCATGTAGATGTCGGTGAGGGGCGGCTCCGCTCCCAGGCCGATGCCGGCCAGGAAGCGAAAGATGACAACCCAGAGGAAGTTTGGAGCAAAGGCGGCGATGAGTGAGAAGAGGGAGTAGATCAGCAGGTCGATCATGTACATGCTGCGCCGTCCGATGTAGTCGGAGATGACGCCGAGGGCAATGGCTCCGATGAACATGCCGAAGAAGCCTGAGCCGATGATGAGGGCCGTTTCAAAGGTGGAGAGGTGGAAGAGGGGGGCCAGGACGGCGCCGAGGAGGCCTCCCAGGAAAATATCGTAGAGGTCGAAAAAGGTGCCGATGCCGAGTACAAAGCTGAGTCGGCGATGCAGTGAGGAGAGGGGCAGGCGGTCGATGCGTGAGGCGACTGTGATACGGGTGTCTGCTGTTTCCATTGGGCGTTTGCCTCCGTTGCAGTGATGGTAAGGATGCGCGTGCTCAGCGCGCGGTGGGCTACTCGCTCAGGGTGATCATCTCCAGGGAGCAGCCCAGGTCGCCCAGCGGTGGGCGCCATCAGGGTGACTGGCTGGTCCGCGTGTCTCTGCGCCTGGGTCTCTTTCACCTCCCCCGTCCTGCGGCTTCTGTTCACCCCCCTCCCTCACGTTCCCGCTCGTCTTGATTGTACTCTCTGCCGACTTCATATGTCTATATGGAGATAGGGCCAGGGAGCGGGTCGGGGGCGGCTATTCTCGCCAGGGTTATCCTGTGCTATAGTAATGGGTCGTGCTGTGCTCGTCGCGGTGCAGGCAGGCAGGCCGCGCCTGCTGGCACTGGGGCTGGCTGCTTCTGATTGGGAGAGTTCCACGTGCGAAGGGAGCTGCTCGGGAGCCGTGGCAGAATTGATCTGGCAGCAGAAGCATAATCCGTATGCGCAGGGGGTGCCGTCGGGACTGCGCTTAGAGACCTGTGAGCGGTTCCCGGGGGAGGCGGAGTCTGCGCCTGTGGGTGAGGAGGCTGGGAGCTGGGAGAATCGTTTGATTCACGGTGATAAGGAGCTGGTCTTGCCGGCGTTGCTGGGTGAGTTTGCCGGGGCGGTTGACCTGATCTATATTGATCCGCCGTTTATGACGGAGCGTACCTATCGCGGCAGGAGGGGACTGGCCTATCACGATCGCTGGCAGCGGAATCTTGATGCGTATCTGCAGTGGCTCTATGAGACGTTCTGGCTCCTCTACCGGCTGCTGGCTCCTCATGGGAGCCTGTATGTGCACCTGGACTGGCGCGCTGTCCATTTTGCTCGCCTGCTGTTAGATGAGGTCTTCCGTGAGGCTGCTGCTGCCGGCGGTGGTTTCCAGAACGAGATTATCTGGCATTATCATTCTGGGGGACGACCCCGGCGCTCGCGGGGTTTTGCGCGTAAGCATGATACGCTGTTGTTGTATACGCGCTCGCGCCAGTATTGCTTTCATGGTGAGCGGGTGGGTCCGCTGCGGGGGAGTGAGCGGCGCAATCATATGCGGCGCCAGGTGGAGGCCGATGGGCGCGTCTGCTGGACGATCCGTTCCGGGGGCCGTCTCTATCGCTATTACGAGGATGAGCCGATGACGCCCGCTGATGTCTGGTGCGATATCAGCCATCTGCATCAGCGTGATCCTGAGCGTAATGGCTACGCTACTCAGAAGCCGGCGGCGTTGCTGGAGCGCATTCTGCTGGCCTCTAGCGAGGTGGATGATCTGGTGCTTGATTGTTTCTGTGGCAGTGGGGTGACGCCCGCTGTGGCTGAGCGCCTGGGCCGGCGCTGGATCGCTTGCGATGGGAGTCCGCTGGCCATCGAGGTGACACGTGAGCGCCTGCTTCAGGTCAGGCCACGCCGCCCTTTCTGCCTGCAGCGCGTGGTGGCCGTTGAGTGAGGTGGGGTGGTGGGGTCTCGGTCCTGGTGGCTTGCTCTGGGGTCGCTGCTGTGTTATCCTGTAGAGAGAGCTTCTGTGTGGAAGTGTCTCTTTCTTCTCAGAAAGATGTAGCTCTCTCTTGTGCTCCTTATGTGTGTGGATGTGAGGAAAGGTGGAAAGAGGTGTGCTGCGCATGAATGTGAAGAGGTTGGTGATCCCTCATACGCCCCGCTATGAGAAAGGCGCCGTTGGTCGTCCTCTGCGCTTGCCGACGCATAACTATGGCTGGACGGGGACCTATCTGGTGACTTTGCAGGCTGAGCCGTATGCTCCCAGTTTCGAGGACCCGGCTCTGCGCCGTATTTTAGAGGAGACCTGGCAGGCGTTGCCGCGTCCTTTTCCTGGGCTGATTCTCGATACCTTTGTGATTGGGCCGCAGCGGGTGCAATTTATTCTTTCCTTCGAGGGCAATACGAATAAGGCGATGACGCTCGGGCGGGTGGTTGAGGCCTTTAAGTCGCTGGTGGCGGTGGCCTGGCTGGCTCATTTGGAGCAGGTGCGGGCGCCGAGTCCGACGCCGCCGTTGCGGATCTGGCAACGCTCCTATACCGAGCGCTTTCTGCATGATCCTCACGAGGTGGAGCAGGCGCGTGAGGCGCTGCGCAGCGGTGGTCTGTCGGCGGAGCCGCTGGCCGAGTAGTGGGCCGTAGGGGCCTGGGCGGGGCCGACGCCGATGGGCCAGAGGGGAGCAGATCAGGACGGTGAGCGTGAGGCCGGGCCGCAGGGGGCGCCGGGGCGCTGGCAGAAGGGTTTGACGCCTGGCAGGTACTGGCGATGGGCGGCCACCCAGCGATAGAGGCGCTCTTCGAGACAGGCGAGCGTCGGAAGACGGTAGAGGGTCTGGAAGAGGGGGAGGCCGATCAGAAGGTCGAGGATCTGGCTGATGGCTTGTGCGCCGCGGTAGTGTCGTCCGTCCGGGAGGAGGGTCCAGACGCTCTCTTCGCACTGGCGAACGCTGAGGCCGTAGCGCTCGGGCAGGCCTTCGATTTGGAATGGGAGGCAGGTCAGTCGTCGGCGCCAGTCCAGGCGCTGGATGAGTTCGGCGATGGCGGTGCAGAAGTCGCAGCTACCGTCAAAGATGACGAGCGGTTTGCAGGGATGGCGCTTGCTCTGCTCTGGCATGGCTTCCTCCGTCCGGTGAATGGCTGCCAGCCGGGGTCGTGGCCTGGCGTAGCGTAGCGTGGCGTGACCTGTCGCGCTCAGGTGAGCGGCTGCTTGCCCGGCTCGGGTGGGCGAGCGCGAGCCTGGCTCTCTCTGGTTACTAGAGTAGCATATCTCTGCCTGGGGTGGGGAACAGAGGCCCTCTGAGTCTGTCTCCGGTGGTCAGACTCAGAGGGCTTTGTAGAGCGGTGACCATACATAGCGTGGAAGGGAGACGCTGCAAAGAGGGTTATGCCGGCTCGTCTGGATCGCTTGCGTGATAGATTTCTTCAAGGGTCTGCTGGCGCGCGCGTCCGATGCGGTCAAGGCGTTTCTGGAACTGGGTCGTGGCGTAGGTGAGGTAGTCGTCAAGTTGCAGTTCGAAGGGCGGGTTCGCTTGGGTGGCGCGCGCTTCAAAGAGTTCGTTGATGACGCCCAGGGCGTAGGTGAGCAGCTCGCTCATGTAGGCCTGGATGACGTCCCAGAGACGCGGCTCTTGGGCGACCAGGCGCGAGAGGAGGAAGACGCCGTAGGCCAGGTGGCGTGATTCGTCGCGTTTGAGGTAGCCGACGCCCTGGCGCAGGCCCGGCAGGATGTTGAGGCGCTCGAGCATGTTGAAATAGGCGTGATAGCCGGTCTCGGCCAGGACACCCTCGACAATCATGTTGTAGACGACGCTGGCGCGCGCCTGGGCCTCGGGTGAGGGGTCGCTGAGGAGGGCGTGCATGCGCTGGGGTAGCTCTTCGTAGAAGATTTTGCGGTAGCTGGGGATGTGGTAGCGGTGGAGGTCGCTGTGTTCGTGGGCCACTTCGTCAAGGAAGCGGCGGAAGAATTCGGTGTGCTTGGCCTCTTCCCAGAGGAAGGTTGTCAGGTACATCTCTTCTTCTAGCCGGCCCTCGCGGGCGATGGTGAGGATGAGCGGGAGCAGGTCGAGGGTGACGCTCTCTTCGCCGGCCTGGAAGAGGGAGCTGAGATAGAGCAGGGTTTCGCGCTCTTCTTCGTTGAGGCGCTGCCAGTCCTGGATGTCCTGGGAGAAGTCGATGGCGCGCGGGTCCCAGATGCCGAGCTTTTTGGCTTTGTGGTAGAGGCGCATCGGCAGGATGTCGTGGCGTAGCCCGCGCTCGCTGGTGGTGATGAAGGCTGCATGTGTGGTCTGTGTCATGCTTGCCTGCTTTCTTGGGTGGCCCGACTGGCCTGACTGCCAGATCTGGGTTTTCATTGACTGACTACCAGTCAGTTATCTTTTTCAATGATACCTGTCCTGCCGCCTGGCTGTCAAGGGGCGCGACAGGCCTGTTGGTTGGGGTGAGTGGCCCGACGGCTGGCTCATTGGTCGTTGATGATGATGCGGATCTGATCAGGCCGTTGGGGCAGGTTGTGGCTGCCAAAGGGCAGACGGATCTGGACGGCGGCGATGCCGGGTTGGGAGCGCAGGTAAGTGGCGGCGACTTCGCTGCCGATGCCACGCAGGTTCTGCTGCCAGCGGGCGATGGTCTGGGGGCTGATTTGGTAGCTCCAGGTGCCGTGCACGCTGACGCTCAGGTAGATGATGCCGTGCTCGCCGCGCTGGGTGACTACGGGCGTGGAGGCACTGAGGCTGCGCGCTCGCAGGTGGTAGGCGCTCCCCAGGCTGCGCTGGGCCTGGCGGCTGAGGAGGTCGCTGGCGAGTTGGCGGGCCTGGGCCGGGTTGTAGGCGGTGGCGCTGCCTGTGACGCGCAGTTGGACCCGCACTTGTTTGGCCTGGCTGCCGGGGGGTGGGTCGGCCTGGATGTTGACCTGGTAGGCTGGTGGGCCTGCCAGGGTCTCGCCTGCTTTGAGGGCGGCTCGAAGCTGGTCGTTCAGTTGGCGCTCAAGCTGGGGCAGCAGGCTCGTTCGGACGCGCTCAAGGTCGGCCTGGGCCACGATGGGCACGGTCTGGCCGTCGCTGCCGCCGCTGAAGGCGCTGGGGTTGGTGACTTGGACCTGGGTCGGGCGTCCGCAGCAGGGCTGGTTGATGTCGCCGGCGGGGATGTTGCCCTGGGCGCCGGCGCTGAGGGCCTGGGCGGGAGCGCTGGCGGTGCCGTCCTGGTCGTCCTGGTGCGGTGGGACGGTGACGGTGGTCAGGAGGCGTACGCTGATGCCGGAGGTGCCGGTGAAGGTGCTGCCCTCCGGGATGGTGACCGGCTGCTGGCTGTGGTTGGTGAAGAGGAGGAGGCCGCGGGCGGGGCTGGCCGGGGTGGTGCGTGTGCCGCTGGTGGCGATGGTCTGGGTGAGGCTGCGGCTGGCGCTCAGGAGGCGCGCCGGGATCATGCGCGTGTCAGGGTCGGTGGCCTGGATCTGGGGCGAGGCCGTGAGGAGATAGGTGTCCTGGAGGGTGCGGCTCTGGACGCTGATGGTGACGATGGCGCTGGGGTCGGCGCCAAGGAGGGGAACGCCGGGCGGAAGTAGCCCCATGTTGAGGGCGCGCGCGGCGAAGAGGAGGAGCAGGATGGCGATGGTGATCAGGATGATGGCGATGATGAAGGAGAGTGAGCGCTTGCCGCTGCGCGCTGGCTGGCGCCGGCGTAGTGGAGGCTGTGGCTCTTCGGTGATGCGTTGGATGGCAGGGTAGGCTTGCCCGGCTGGGCGCGCCCGGCGCGGGATGGTCAGAGGCTCGGGCATGGGCAGGGCCATGGTGTGTGGCTCCTGGCTTAAGCGCGCTCCAGGTCGGGGCCGTGAGAGGGCTTCGGCTGTGATGTCGGGAAGGGTGGTGGCGGCGGCAATGTCCTCTTCGGGTGGTAGCTCTTCGATCTGTGGCTCTTCGGCGCCGCTGCCGCCGTAGGTGTAGTCCAGCGGGGGGAGCGGGCGCGAGTGGTGCAGCTCGCGTGGCTGTACGCTTGCTGCTTCGGGCCAGTCTTCTGGCCAGGTGGGGATGATGGGCGGCTCTGGCTCTTGCTGCGCTTCCTCCAGGGCTAGCAGGACGGCCTCGCGTAGGGCGGCTACGCTCTGAAAGCGCTCGTCGTCGCGCTTGGCCATGGCTTTGCGGACGACGCGGTCGAAGGCGGGTGGAATCTGGGGGTTGCGCCTCGAGGGCCGTGGAATGGGGGCCCGCAGGTGCATCTGGATGACTTTGATGTCGTCAGGGTCGTCGTAGGGTAGCTCGCCGGTGAGCATTTGGAAGAGCAGGACCCCAAGGGCGTAGATGTCGGTGAGGGTGGTGACGATGCCCCGCGTTTGTTCGGGGGCCATGTATTGGGGGGTCCCTGGTACCTGGTCAAGAGGAATGGGACGACCCGCCTGGCTCTCGGCCTGGCGGGCTGGCCTGACAAGGCCGAAGTCGGCCAGGTAGAGGTGGGGGACGCCGCTGCGCGGTAGCTCGAGCAGGACGTTGGAGGATTTGATGTCGCGGTGAACCAGTCCTTCGTCGTGAGCGTATTCGACGGCGTCGAGGAGCTGCAGGTACATGTCGATGAGTTCGTGCAGGTTGAAGGGGATCGGTTCGCGACCCGTGACGTGGGGCCGGTAGATGCGGCGCAGGTAGCTGGTCAGGGTGCCTCCGTCGATGAAGGGCATGACAAGGTAGAGTAGCCCTTGCTCCTCGCCGAATTCGATGAGAGGCAGGATGTGCGGATGGTGTAGACGGGCGATGGTGCGCGCTTCGCGGGCGAAGCGCCGGCGCATGTCGGGGTCGCTGGCGTAGTCGCCAAGGATGACTTTGATGGCGACGCGTCTGCCAAAGGCGGTGCGCTGGCGCCCTTCGTAGACGGCGCCCATGCCTCCGACGCGAATGCGCCGGATGACGTCGTAGTTGCCAAGCTGCCTGCCTTCCAACGCGAGCATGCCTGCGTCTCTATCCTTTCATCTGTGGCGGTGCGCAGCGGGCCTGTTGGCGCTCGCTGCCTCTTTCGCTTCGCTGGCCTTGGTGTTTTGCTCTGGCTGTCGTTTTATTGTACCACAGTCGTCGGCTCTTGACCTAGCTGTACGGACGTTTTGCTCAGCGGTGGTTTTTCCTGCCCGTTGACTTCTGCCAATGTCGCTGATGTTGCCTCTTGGGTCGCTAGGTGCTGTTTTCGATGATGATGGCGATAAAGGCCGGGTCGCTGGGAAGCTGGCCACTGTCGCTGCGGGCCATGCTGATGTCCGCTTGCTTGATGCCGGGCTGTCGCTGCAGGAGTTGTAGAGCCTGGCTGCGGCTTTTGCCGGCGATGAGTTGGGCCAGGTGCTGTTGTGTTCCCTCTGTGAATCGATACGTCCAGCGTCCTTCTGCTTTCACGGTGACGATGAGGCGCCCGCTCTGGGGATCGTTGAGGCTGGCGTCGACGATGGTGCTGTTGATCTGGCCCACCAGGCTGTAGGCCGGTCCGGGGTCGTGGGTGGCTTCCCGGCGGAGGAGGGCCGCCGCCATGTCGAAGGCGGCTTGTTGGTTATAGGCTGCGCCGCTGCAGGTGATCACCAGGCTGACGGTGACGCGGGTGGCGTGGTCGCCCGCGCGATGGTCGCTTTTGATGTTGGTGCTGCAGTTGGGACCGACGACGCGCTCTCCGCTGTGAACTTGCCGCTGAAATTGTTGCTGGGCCTGGCTCAGCAGGTTGGCTTTGAGCGGGTTGACGACGTTGTCGATGTCGCTCTGCTGGACGTAGGTGTAGGGCTGCGGGTCTTGCCCACCGGTGAAGGGACCGCTGATAGCCTGGATTGCCAGGGCCTCGTCGCAGCAGTATTGGTTTAATGCCCCAGCCGGTAGATTCCCGATGCTGCCTGGCTGTAGAACATGGGCAGGGACAGTGCTGGTAGCCCGGTGGTCGAGGTCAGGACTGGGAGGCATCGAGGCTGCTTCATCGGTGACGATGCTGATTCCTCCCCCCACCGCTAGAATGGTTCCTTTGGGGACAGTCTGAGCAAGACCTGTGCCGTTGTAGAACGTAATCGTCCCATGTGCCTGGGTCCCGGCTGTCATACCGTGGCCCGTCGCCTGAACCGTCTTCGCCGGTGAGCTGACCGTCGCACTCAGGCGGCGGGCCTGAATCTGGCGCTGGGCGGCGTCGGGCTTCCCTGTCACGCCCGTGATCAAGTACTGGCGCGTCAGCAGCACGCTGGCCGGCGTGATGTGCACCGTCGCCAGCGGGGCCCCGATGGGTAGGGCGGTCCCCAAGGGGCCAAGCGCTAGCGGGTCGGCGTAGGCCACGAGCAGGCCCGCTAGCAGCATGAGCAGCAGCGCCGCGATAACTGCCGCTATCAGCCCCCGCCTGCGCGTCGCCCGGGCCTTGTTGGGCTGGCGCTCCCGTGGCTTCATGGCAGGCAATGCGGCTTGCTGGGCGAGCAGGCTTCTGGCGCTCTGCCTGGGACCGCCCAGCGGCTGCTCTGGGAAGATCTGGCGGCTGTTGGCCCGGCGCGCTGGGGCCGCGAGCGGCTGCTGTCCTTCGTTGCGCTCTGCGGGCAGTCCCCGCCTGGCTTGCAGCCGACGCAGGTGCGGGAAACGCTGCCAGGTCTCGCGCTGCCTGGCCCCGCGCGGGGCCAGGCTCTCAGAGTGGTGTGCGCTGGGTGGTAGGGACCGCGTTGCCTGGTTGATGAGCCGCTCTGGTTGCTCTTGCGGCTCATCCTCGGCGACCAGCATTTCTGTGACTCCGCCGGCGCCGGGGGTGAGCTGCGCTGCTGGCTCGCCCCAGATGGCTCCTGGCCAGACTTCGGAGGCTGCCCGCTGCGCCGGGGTCCCCGCGCCGGCCAGCAGGGCCGCGACGAACTCGCTGACGGAGGAATAGCGCTCTTCGCGCTCTTTGGCCAGCCCGCGCAAGATGGCCGCTTCGACTGCCGGCGGTAGGTGAGGGTTGAGGTGCCGCGGCGGTTCGGGCGCTTGCTCGACGTGACAGTGCATCAGAGCCAGCGGTTCTTGTTCTTCGAAGACCCGCCGCCCCGTGCTTAGCTCGTAGGCGATGCAGGCAAGTGCGTATTGGTCGCTGGCCCGGCTCACTTGCCCACGGAATTGCTCGGGGGCCATGTAGGCCGGGGTGCCGCTCAGGCTGACAGCCTCCAGGCTGCGCGAGGAGAGCAGCAGGGCCATGCCGAAGTCCGCTAGCAGGGCTTTGCCGTCGGCGTCAAAGAGGATGTTCTCCGGTTTGAGGTCGCGGTGAATAATGCCGCGCTCGTGGGCGTACTGCAGGGCCGCCCCGATCTGTCCGATGATCTGGAGGATTTCCTCCAGGGGAAGGGGTCGCCCTCCTACCTGGCGCAGGCGCTGGCGCAGCGAGCCGCCCGCCGCGTAGGGTGTGATCAGATAGGGAAATTCCTCTTGATCGATGCCTGCGTCGAGGAGAGGCAGGATGTGCGGATGGTTGAGCTGCTCTAGTAGCCGGGTTTCGGCGATGAACTGTTCCCGCGCTTCGGAGGAGTCCAGTGGTGTCTGCAGGTGCTTGAGTGCAACCAGGGACCAGCGGGCCAGAATGCGGTGTCGTGCCAGGTAGACGGTGCTGAAGCCGCCTCGGCCCAGTTTGCGGATGAGTTCGTAGTCACCGATGATGCGCTGGCCATCTTCCCGGCGCTCCCTGGATTCTCTGGGTTCTTTGTTTTGCCCCATAGACGAAGCCCTCCCCGGTTCGTCGGGCGGACCACTTCCCTACTTTACTTCTGACAGCTTCAGTTTGCCAATTGTATTCATAATAGGACACGGTTTTATTGCCGGATTTTGACCAAGACAATGGCTTACCGTTCGGATAAGGAACGGGGTGCGCCGGCCATGCCAGTGGTCCTGGCAGCCGCTCGCCTGCTCTGGCTTTTGGTTAGCCTTTGCCGGTGGTTGCGGGAGTGCCTGGGCCGGGTGTGGTGGGTGCTGTGGTGGGCGGGCTGCCTGGCCCGCTGCTGGCGCTGGGGACCGGCGTTAGCCCGCTCACGCTGTTGATGGTGATGGTGATCTGGTTGGCATCGTTGGGCAGGCGATCGCTGCCGTGGGCGATGGCGATGTCGGCCTCTTTGATGCCGCTCTGCCGCTGCAGGAGCTGGAGGGCCTCACTTCTGGTTTTGCCGGCGATGAGGCGCGCCAGGCTCTCTTTGTGTGCGCCGTCGAACTGGTAGGCCCACAGCCCTTCAGCGGTGACGGTGATCGAGATGCTGCCCTTCTCGGGTCCGCTGTTGATGGGTGTGGCGCCGCTGATGCTGGTCATGATCTGGCCTGCGGGGGCGTAGTCGCTCCCCAGCGTTTTGCTGGCTTCCTGGCTGAGCAGGCTGGCGCCCAGACGTAGGGCCGCTTGCTTGTCGAAGGCTTCGCCGCTGCAACTGGCCGAGACGGTGACGGTGACGCTGCTGGCGTGGTCGCCGGCCTGGTGGTCGCTTTTGACGCTGGTGCTGCAGGTGGGCTGGCTGATGAGCTGCTCGCCTGGGCGAAGCTGGCGCTGAAATTCTTGCTGGGCCTCCTGGGTCAGGCTGGCTTTGAGCGGGTTGGCAACGCTGTCGATGTCGCTCTGCTGGACAAAGGTGTAGCTCTGCGGGTCCTGCCCGCCGGTGAAGGGGCCGCTTATGGCGCGAATCGATAAGTCAGTAGAGCAGCAAAGCTGGTTGATTGCTCCAGCGGGTAAATTGCCAGCGCTGCCGGCCTGTACGACGTGGGCTGCCCCACTGGCAGAGGTAGGATTGTCGACGTCGGCGGGTGGCAGGCTGACAGGTTCATCGGTTACGACCTGCAAGCCCCTGACATTAAAGACTGTCCCTTTCAGAATCGTCTGCCATATTCCGACAGCGTGTCTAAACGTAATCGTCCCCCTGGCCTGCACGCCGGGTGTCTGGCCGTGGCCCGTCGCCTGAGCCGTCTTCGTCTGCGCCGC
>NZ_JADGHT010000006.1 GCF_019683755.1 Thermogemmatispora sp.
CGGCCATGTGGTCGAGAGTGCACGTGATACCTTTACGTCGGGAACGACTCCGGTGGAGGGCTACAGTACGGCTATCGCCGATGCGCTGGCCCATCAGGCTGATGTGATCTTTCTGGCCGGCACCGATGTCGATGCAGTGCGTCTAGCCCATGAGATCGGTATTCTGTCGCGGGCCCAGCCGGATAATACGGCGCTGGCCAATTTAAAGGTGTTGACGGGTCCGGCTGTTGCTACGAGCCTGCTCCTGGGCGAGGGAGATAGCGCCGATGCTTTCTTGGCCCGTTCCTTTCCCGAGGATATGCAGCGCATTTATGTCCTGGCCTATGCCGATCCAAGCGAGTGGAGCAATGTGCCGCAGTTGGAGCAGCCTACGCTCTTCACCGACTGGGCCGGTATTTTCCAGAACCAGAAGGAGAGCGCTAATAATGCTCCACCCCCCGATCAAAATGCCATCATGACTTATGATGCGGTGCGTGTCCTGGCTCGCGCAGCCTCTTATGTCAAGGGCGCGCTCAATGGCCCCAATGTGCGCGCTATGCTCAATGCCCTTGGCAACGGTCCCCTACCGGCCTTTGACGGCGCCAGCGGTCGCATTAGCTTCGATTCGCTAGGGAACCCGGGCGATAAGGCGCTGGTGATGCTCCAGGTTCGCCAGGACCAAACGACTGGGGCTTCCACGTTTGCAATGGTTCGTCTGTTTGGGGCACTACACTGACGCATCTTCCCCTCGTCAGAAGGCCAGCCACGCTGGCGCATGAGGCGTGATCCTCTCCAGGAACTCCATGCCGATCGGCTGTGCCCAGTCCGATCGGCATGGAGCTGCTTGTTTGCTTGTCGCCGTCTGACAGGGTCTTCACGCCTCTCTCCTCCTCGGATTCGCCTTTGAGAGGTGTATGCGGTATACTGAAAGCAGCTTTGCCAGTCTGGTCTGGCCGGAGCTGGCCTGGTAGGCCAGTATCTTGCTGGGAGGGCAATATAGCAGGAAGAAGGAGCGCACGATGGTGATCGATCTGCGCAGCGATACGGTGACTCAGCCAACGCCCGCGATGCGTGAGGCCATGTATCGCGCCGAGGTCGGTGATGATGTCTATGGCGAAGATCCAACGGTGAACCGCTTGCAGGAATTGGCAGCGGAGCGCCTTGGTAAGGAGGCGGCGCTCTTTGTGACCAGTGGCACGATGGGGAATACGACGGCCCTGCTGACGCATGTGGGACGTGGCGCGGCGGCTATTGTGGGTGACCAGGCCCATATCTATCGCTATGAGGGCGGGGGCGCGTCCCGCCTGGGCGGTATTCAACTCTGGGTGGTGCCCAATCAGCCAGATGGGTCCTTCGATCTGCAGCAGCTCGCCTCGGCCATCACCGATGAGAGCGATGAGCATACGCCGCCAACGGCTCTGCTGTGTTTGGAGAATACGCATAATCGCTGCGGGGGGTGCGTGCTTTCCCTGGAGCAGATGACAACTCTCTGCCGTCTGGCTCATGCGCACGGCCTCCGGGTCCACGTTGATGGGGCCCGGATCTTTAATGCAGCCGTGGCTCTGGGCGTGCCCGCCAGTCAACTTGTTGCTGAGGCCGACTCGGTAATGTTTTGCCTTTCGAAGGGTCTGAGTGCCCCCGTCGGTTCGTTGTTGGTTGGCAGCCGGGACTTTATCCGGCGCGCACGCAGGACGCGGAAGGTGCTCGGTGGCGGTCTGCGTCAGGCTGGCATCCTGGCCGCCGCCGGTATTGTGGCCTTGGAGCAGATGGTCGATCGTCTGGCCGAGGACCACGAGCATGCTCGCTTTCTGGCTCAGCGCCTGGCCGAGCTGCCCCAGGTGCGCCTTGATCCACCGCGTGTGCAGACTAATATCGTGCTCTTCCGTCTGCACGATGGCGAGCGCGTTCTGAGCGAGAAGGATTGCAGCGAGTTTCTGGCTCGCCTCAAGGATGAGGGCCTATTGCTGAGCAGTATGGGTGATGGTCTGCTGCGGGCCGTGACCCATTATGGCATCGAGCGCTCACATCTTGAAAAGGCTTTGGTAGTAATAAAGCGCACACTGGATGCGATGCTGCCACGCAGTGCTCAGAGAAGATGAGCAGAGCTACAGCCCTTTCCAGCGAAAGAGGCGTAGGGATTGGAAGAGCAGCGCACTCTTGCGTTCTCCTCCAAGAGGGAGAGCAGGCTCTCTCTCCCTAGGCTTTCCCAGGGGTAGAGGAGAGCCAGTCAAGCGAGGAATGGCATGATGATGGGAAATTCGCCAGCAAACTGGCGTCAGCAGATGAAAGCCGCTCGCCGCCTGGCCCGCCAGCAAGCCCGACTTTACCGCCACGAGGCACGGCGACAGGCGCGCGCCTATCGCCGCCAGCTCCGCGCAGATCAGCGGGGGCGTCTCTCTGCCAAGCCGCTTGCCGCCTTGGGCACGCTCATTATGATTGCAACTTTTGCCGGCATGGGGTATGTTCTCGTCCACGGGAGCTGGCATCTCCTCTTGACGATTTTCTTTGGCGGTTTGGCTATGAGTAGCTTTTTGCATGCGCTGGCTCAAGGACGGTGGAGAGCGAGCCTGAACAGTCTTGTCTATCTGTTGGCCACTGCCGCTTTCTTCCTTAGTGGTTCCTGGACCTGGTTCCTGCTGGCGTTGCTCTGCTCTTTCACCATCAACAGCGTCGAACAAGGTCTAAAGAGCCTGTTTGGTAGACATCCCTCCCGATCATCTCCATCGCTCCCTATCAGCACAGCAGCGCCAGCGCCGGCCTCGGAGGCGAGCGCGAACAGCGCTCCAGAGCCGCCCTATGCGCCCTACCATCAGGGTTACTCTGCGCAGAGCAGGCGGGCAGTCAGCGCCGCGCCCGGTAGAGCCGTTGCAACACCAGAAGCGCAGGCTGCTTCCACAAGCCACTATACGCAGCCGCTGATCTCCTATCCTGAAGAAAGCCCCCAGGTCCTGCCGCCGCAGTCTCATTAAGGGTGGGCGCTCGCCCCCTCTTGGTGACCTTGCAGCTCCCTCTGGGACGCGGTAGAATCCGCACAGGAGCCTTGTTCTGCCTGTTTCTTTCCAGGGCAGAAGCCAGGGCGATTACGGTAGAGCTTGTTGAGAAGCAAGAGGAGCTGCGAGCAATGACATTGACAGCGATCGCAGACGCTGTGGCCGTCGTGACGGGAGCGGCCAGCGGCATTGGTCTGGCTACAGCCCGCGCCCTCCGTAAGCGAGGCGCACACGTTGTGCTTGCCGACATAAACGCCGATGGCTTGAGAGAGGCCTCTCAACGCTTACAGCAAGAAGGTGACGCTCAGGAGCACGGCAAAGTGCTGGCCGTCGTCACTGACGTCACCGTTGCTTCTCAGGTTGAGGAACTGATGCGGCAAGCAGCGGCACTTGACGGCGGTCATCTCGACCTGGTAGTGACCAGCGCCGGTATCGGACGCGGCGGGTCGATCGATAGCTTCTCCGCCCAGGATATGGAAGCCCTGCTGACAATCAACTTCATGGGCACCTTCCACTGTGTCAAAGCGGCCTTGCCAATCATGCGGCGCCAGGGCCGGGGTCACTTCATCTTTCTCTCGTCGGTGGCCGGTAAATTGCCGGTGCCCGCCCTCAGTGGCTACTGCGCAAGCAAGTGGGCTGTACGCGGCTTTGCTGCTGCACTGCGAGCAGAACTCTATGGCAGCGGGATCGGTATCACCACGGTCTATCCTTCCTGGGTCGATACACCAATGGTTCACCAGGCCGAGGCCGACTCGCAGCTCCTCAACATCCAAGCCCTGCTCACTCCCGAGCAGGTTGCTGACGAGATGATCCAGGCGGCCCTGCACGACCGACGCGATCTGACGCTGGCACCGGATCGCGATACAGCCTTGATCCTGCAAGTCATGCAGCAAGACCCTGAGAAGGCCGAAGAGCTGATGGGGCGCGCCTTTCAACAGCGCCTGGCCCAGCTTCAGGGATCAGGCCAGGAGCAGGCCTCTTAGCCGAGGGTGCCCAGGCAGAGAGCAAGAAGCCCTGAGAAAAGTGAAAGGAGGAGCTGGCTGCAGGGCCAGGCCAAGAGCAAGCGAGGAGAAGAAGACGCATGACAGAGGCCAGACAAGCCAAGCCTAGCCAGAACGAGGTTGGCTCTTACGGTTACTACGGACCCGAAAGCGTTACGTGGAAAATTACACGCGAGGCGGCGATTCTGCTAGGGGGAGCACGCGCCGTCTTATTGCAGATCGCTCATCCGCTCGTGGCCGAGGGCGTCTATACCCATAGCAGCTACCTCACTGACCCGCTGGCGCGCACCTTGCATACGTTCATGCTCGGCCAGATCCTTACCTTTGGAGATCGGCCCGAGGCTCACGAGGCAGCACGCACCATCAACCGTCTCCACGCTGGCGTCTTTGGCCATCTGTCTCATGATGCCGGCGCTTTTCGTCGCGGGACCTTCTACCGGGCCCGCGATCAGGAGCTCCTTCTGTGGGTTCATGCTACCCTGGTCGACACGGCGTTGCTCTTCTACACCAGTCTGATTGGATCTTTGAGCGCCGATGAGCAGGAGCGCTACTATCAGGAAAGCAAGGCTCAGGCGCGCTTACTGGGATTGCAGCCCAGGCATATGCCGGCGACGCTGGCCGACCTGCAGCGCTATGTGGCGGATATGGTCGAGAGCGATCGGCTGGCAGCCACGCCTCAGGCGCGCCGCCTGGCTCATACGGTGCTGTTTCCACCGCTGCCAACTGTCTTCCGCCCAGTGCTCCATCTCCATTTTTTGATCACTTGCGGCTTCCTGC
This sequence comes from Thermogemmatispora sp., assembly GCF_019683755.1. Classification (GTDB taxonomy): domain Bacteria; phylum Chloroflexota; class Ktedonobacteria; order Ktedonobacterales; family Ktedonobacteraceae; genus Thermogemmatispora. Next base: position 4,748 of record NZ_JADGHT010000006.1, read on the forward strand.
CGGAGCCGGTGCGCGCCCTTTATGGCTATCCCTGGGGGCCAGGCCACCAACAAGCCTTTGAGCTGATTATCCAAGGACTACGGAGTACGTTACCTCATCTACCACTCAGGCTGCGCACCTTGCCGGTGACGCGCCACATCATGGAGCGTCGCCTCTCTTCAATCCGCCTACAAGCGTATGCCCGCTCGGTGCGCGAAGCACGCGCCTCAGCGTAAGGAAGGCATACGAGGGAGGAGTGGGCCAGCGTCCAGAGCGATCATCAGCAGCATGAGAACAATGGAGAGTGGAGAGGCACCTCAACATCTTTAGATAAGCGACAATCGCAAGCCCGCAGAGAGATAGAGCACAAGATCTGCGAGAGGCGGATGACAAAGCAAGCAAGCAGCAAGCGGAGACCTGGCTGAGCCGGGACCAGACAGACCCCGGGACGGTCAGATCCCGCTGGCTGCTAGCCGGGCGCAGAGATAGCTGAGGGCGCCAGCGACGCAGGCGGCTATCAGTAAGCAACCTGGCAGCCATGAGGCAACCTGCGCAGCACGCAGCAGACCTCTCTGCTAGTGCGAGACAGCCCCACTTGCAAAGAACGCCAACAGCAGCAGCCAGCTTATCACAAAAGCCACCAGCAGGCGAATTGTCCAACTAGAGAGTATACGTCCTGGCTGACGACGGGCTGAGGCGCTCTCGTGCACAGATGAGCTTTCTCCACCCATAGAGAACCTCCTTTCCCAAAGACGGCGCTCACTCTTCTGCAGCGAGATATACATGTCTGCCACTGTCTAGATGTACTACATTTATTACTATGACCCAGAGGGCCGTCTTTGTTAAGGGGAACAGGACTTCTGGATTGTTCTTATATCACTTGTCGCTGGCACGACACTGCGGGCATTCACAAAGCTGGCGCAGTTTTTCAAAGGTAAAGATACCCGTGCGATGACCATCCTCCCAGATAGGAGTCAGGCCATAGCGTCCCACCGGTTCCAAGTTGACCAGCGTCGTTTCTTCCGTCGTCAGATGTTGCCGACGCTGCAACCTACCAGGCGCACCTCCCTCGCCAGCACAGATAGCACAGGGACAGGCACGGCGCAGCCTCTCCCAAGAGTAGATGCCTTCATGCCCATCGCTCCAGCTCAAGATCAGACGTCGCTGCTGGTCATCCAGCAGAAAAGAAGTGGGAAAGACATCGCGTGCTTCTTGCATTGTTCCGCTCCTTGGAGCGAACTCTCCCACACGGAGAACCAGCCAGCCGGCTCGAGTGGTGGCCGGCCTCGCTTATGGCTACTCGCTCCTCTTTTTGTACTCCAGCCCCATTATATCCCACCGTTGTTCTTGAGCAACTGTCAGAGCGGCCCGCTTGCTAGAAGAGGAGCGGGCCGGGGTCGCCGATCAGCTGAAAAGCTGCCCAGAAATAGGGGTGAGCATCACACGCGCGTGCAGAGGCCCGGGTCCGGGCTAAAAAGGCACGCTGCGCCTCGGCCAGCGCCAGGGCCTTGGGGCGGCCAGCTAGCAGCCGTTCATAGAAGAGCGTCATCAGTTCAGCGCTACTGGCATCATCCACCTTCCAGAGGGTAGGCAACAGCGAAGCCGCGCCCGCATAGAGAAAGCCACGTCCCAGTCCCATCACCTCATCCACTCCTCCTAAGACTACACGCCCTGTCTCACAGGCGCTCAGGGTGACTAGCGAGCAAGCAGCCAAATCAAGATTAAAGACCTCGATGCCGCTCAATTGACGATCAGCCAGTTGGATAAAAGAGAAATTCGGCGCATCGAGGCGGAAGAGACCATGAGCGGCAATATGTACGAGCGGGGCCAGGGGTCCAGCCTCCAGCAGGCGCGCACTCGTAGCCTCCTCATTGACATAGCAAGGGGCACCCAGCAAACGGGCAACGGCCTGGGCCTCCGCCACGGCCCAGGGCAGACGCCCGTGATCGGAGAGGCCCAAGACCAGAGCTTGGCGTAACGCCTGCCGGTGCGTGCGCAGGCACTGACCACGACGTTGGCAAATCTCCAAGAGCCGCAGCGAGGGCAGATACGAGACCGCCACGCGTTCTACTAAAAATTGCACGCCATCGAAAAGGCAATGGAACGGCAGATAATGCAGCAGGCCATAGGGGACGATCAGCAGGTGCTCGCAGGAGTAGAGAGCTGGTGCTGCCGGCTCTAACAGCAGATGATAGAGCTTTTGAAGCAGGCCCAGGCAGTTCTCCTGCAAAGCTACTAAGTCACGGCTGGCCTGCTCAGGCGAAGCCGCCGCCTGGCTCGCCAGATCAAGATTCAAGCGCCAGCGCGTATAGAGGCGTTCCAACTCAGGTAAGGCCCCAGGCAGACGTCGCCAGCGCAGATGGCCCTCCGCCAACGAGAAGATGTAGAGGTCATCAGCGGCAAGATAGTACTCCAGCACCACTGTACGTGGTCCCAAGGAGCGCTCCAGCGCTGCCAGACGCCTCAGCCAGTCTTCCGTCCCCTCCCTGCCCCTTGTCCGAGAGGGTGACAGGCCTGCCTCAGCAGGCAGATGCAGCCGCTCTAGCAGGCGTTCGATCTGCTGCTCCCGCCGTCGCATCTCCTGCCGGGCCTGAGCTGGATCACTCAGTCGCAGACGCATAATCGCCGTCTCGCTCAAGTCAACTCGCTGCTCCGTCCCATAAAGGAGTGAACTAAACCAGGCCTGCTCTTCACGCAAACGTGCCAGCTCTTCTAGTAGCGCCTCCTGCTCCGGCTGTCCAGGACTTTCAAAGTGGACGCGGATCTCAAGCGTATTGCGCACATAATCGCCAAGCACCCTCGACTTGGCCCGCTCTACATAGCCCAAAGCTTGCGCTCCATCGCCACGACGCAAGGCAAGGAGCACTGCTCTTTCATAGATCGCTCGCTTATCTTCGAGAAAGCTAGCGCGCGCATCGAAAACCAGACGCGCCTGAATCTCTTCGATACCCTGGACTGCCCGCTCATAGGCTTGAGCAGCTTCCGCCAGGGCCGCGCGTCGCTCTGCAAGCTGACCACGTAAATCCTCACAGCGATAGACCAGCTCGACCATCTCTTGCCCCTGCGCCAGTGCCAGAGCTTGAGCGCAGAGCGAGTCAGCCAGGGCCTCATCGCCGCAGCCGGCAGCAATCTGGGCCTGCAATAAGAGAGCACGCGCTAAGTAGGGGAGAGCAGCCTGTTGGGAGAAAGCGGTAGCGGCCAGACGTGCAGCGGCTAGACTCTCATCAAGTCGTCCACAGGCAAAGAGGAGTTCGGCTTGTAACAGCGCCAGGGAGGCAGCAGGGACCTGCAAGCCGCCTGCCTCCAGGAGCAGGCGCGCCTCCGCCAGTGAGCGTTCCGCCTGCTCTAGCTCTTTTAAGGCCAGGGCCGCTTGCGCCTGCCACATCAAAGCCTGGGCCAGATGATACTGCCCCCGACCACCAGGCACCGCCCGGAAAAAGGCCACCGCCTCCTCTGCCAGTTCAGCCGCCTCGCGTCCACGATTCAAGCGTAACAGGCAATAGCAGGCCTCACAGGCCACCTCGGCGGCTGCCAGCGCTAGACCGTGGCGCTGAAAAGTCGCGCGGCTGCGATCGAAGAGGGCAAGCGCTCTGCTGAAATAGCCCTGGGCAGCATAGATCTGGGCCATATTTAATTCCTGACGTGCGACCGCCAATTCCTGACCACGATAGGCAGCAAAGGTAGCTCGTGCCTGCTCATGGAGAGCCAGGGCCTCGCGAAAGTGACCTAGGGCGGCCAGAGTGACCGCCTTATTGGCCCAGGCCCGTGCTAGCGGTAGCTCTACCCCCTCGCCATGCTGGTGATAGGCCTCGATAGCCCGCTCAAAAAGCTTGAGCGCCTGGTGATAGTGACCAAGCTCATAGTGGACGATGGCCGCATTGGCATCCATTTGGCCTACCCGCAACCAGTTGCCATGCCGAAGAAAGATCGCTCGCGCCGCCGCAGCGTCTTGCAGCGCCTCCCCGAAACGGCCCATCTGGAGACACACCGCAATGCGTCCGCTGCGCGTGCGAGCCCAGCCGAGCTGATCATTGCAGGCCAGAAATTCCTCACCAGCCGCATCAAAGTCCTGCAGGGCCTCCTCATCATGCTCCAGGCGCCGCAGGGCCTCAGCTCGGGTCAGCAAGCCAAGCCCACGGTAGTCGTGCCGTCCAGTGAGCTGCCCGATCAGCAACAGGTAGGCAGCCAGACGCAAAGAAAGCAGCGGCTCGTCGTGCCAGCGTCGATCAGCCTCTTGCTTCAGGGCCGCCACGAGGCGCGCCAGGGCCAAGGGAGACAGCGAGGGGAGCTGCTGAATCAGCAAGCGCCGGCCCTCTTCCTCATCTGCACTCAAGAGCCGCTCAGCGAGCAGTTCCCAATCCGTCATATGGAATGCCGATAAAGGAACAGAATAGCGCTTATAAGCCAAGGATCACATAGAATAAAGTAGCAATAGCAAAAAGAGAAAAAGAAACCGAAGATAAGCGGGTAGGCCCGAGCCTTCTCTCTCTTAGCCAGATTCCAAACGTTTGGAAGGCCAAAAAATCACATCACCATCATCAGGTGCGGCCTGGCGGCAGAGCGAGACGTGCAGGATAGAGGTCCCAAGGGTGAGAGAAGCCGCCAAGTCGCTCGCAGGCAGTTAGAGAAGAGACGGGGCTACTCTGGCAGTGCGAGCTGCAGCGACTCGATCACCACAGTTCCCTCGGGGAACTGCAATTCCAGAGTATACATCTCGGGGGCCAGTGCCGAGAAGAGGAAATTACCCAACTCATCGATTTTACCAGAACGTACCGTACCTGAGGCAGCCGTCAGGCGCACCGGTGTTCCCTGGAGCGCCTCCAGGGCAGTTCCCTTGCGAGTCACAAAGCCGATCAGCTCCAAGCCATCCTGATGCGAAGGGCCATATTCCACATGGAGAGAAATGCTAAAATCCTCAGCGCTATAGCGGCGGGGCCAGAGGGCCTCAGCCTGCTCCATCTGGGTCAGATCGCGCTGATAGGCCAAGCGCGGCTGAGGAGCCAGCAACGTAGCCACAATGCGGCGCGCACTGGAAGCCATCTGCTCTCCCAGCGACGCCCGCCCTGGTCGGGCCGCCGCCAGCGGGCGGGCCTGGGAAGGGCCATCATCCAGCGGCCAAGAAGAGGGCCAGGGCAGCGCCTCACTGGCCTCGGCCTCGGTTTCGGTCGAGGCTTCCTCTTGCTCGAGAGCTAGCGAGGCGGCCAGCTCCAACTCAGCCAGATCCAGTTCAGAGAGAGGCGAAGCCTCAGCAAGCTGAGTCTCTGCAGTCAGAAAGTGGGAGAGGATCGCCAGCTCTGCAGTACAATGCTGGCAGGTAGCCAGGTGGAAACGCACGGCCACAGCGACCTCCTTATTGAGCAGGCCGAGATAGTACTCGCCAAGCACCTGAGCCGGGGGACAGTCCCAACGATACAGCGACTGGAGCAAAGTCAACTCAAGACGGCGATAGCTCTCCACCCGCGTCGCGCAGGTCGGACAAGTAGCCAGGTGCTCCAGCACAGCAGGTCGTACCTGCTCACCGGCAAGATAGGCGAGCATCTCCTCGTCGCTGATAGCACCCCGTTGACGACATTCCATGAGCGTTTCCTCTGACCTTTAACTGAACTGAGTAAAACTGGCTGGTAGCCGCATCTTCCTCTTAGGCGTTCCCCACTCGCTCACACCTCAAGCCAAGGGAGCGAGCGCGACCACGCCAGCGCGGCAATTTCCGAGCATTGGTGCGTCCCTTGAAACGCCGGTCTGACCTGAGCCTTCCACGCCAATCTGTACCACGGGGCGAGACCTAGGGCCAACAGAGCAGGCTCCTTCTTTGTCTGCCCGCCTGTCTGCTTTCCTCGGTTTCATCCCCAATAAACGGCTACGCCTGCGATTTTAACGCCTTTGAGCGTCGACTGCAAGAGCAAGGAGAGAAGGAGAAAGACCTGTCCAGCCAGGCCCCAGGGACTAGGACTTGACAACCCTTGACGAGGCCTAACCAACCTTCCCCAGTCCGCACCTTTCTCCTAGGCAGACCGCGATGAGATACCCCCAAGAGCTACAGGCCCTTCACCAGCGCCTGCAAGCGACGATTGCGTCGGAGACGATCTAACATATTGCGCTTCAAACGATAGACATCATTGACCGACGGGAAGAGATGCCGAAAGCGCAGGCAGATCTCTGAGGGCTTCAAGCCCTGGACATAGGCCAAATAGATCAGCACGCGCTCCTCCTCACTATGCAGCTCCTCCATGATGGCTTGCCAGAGATCCTGAGCAGAGAGCTGAGTCAAGACCTCCTCAGCCGGGTCAGCGACCGCTGGCTCATGCTCCAGAGCCTCGAGCGCCTGCTCAAGCTGCTGGAGCTGCTGGGCACGCCCCTCATCGGTAACCACACTGTGCACGCACATCTTGAGATACTTCAAGAGCGCGGCCAGGGAATCGAACTGCTCAACCCGGGTCGGCGTCAGCGCCTGAGAGAACTTGGCAAAGACCAGGTTCACTACCGACTGCCCTCCATCACGCTCCACGAGGGAGGTGGCCGCCGGATGCTGATGCACCCAGCTCAATACGAGGGGGGCATACTGCTGATAGAGAGCGGCCCAGGCCTCCTCATCACGCAGCACTAAAGCCCGCCGGAATAGCTCTAGACAATAACGCTCATCCGCACGATTCTGCTTCAGAAAGCGGCTCGTCTCCTCAGCACAAGCACGCGCCAGAGCAGGAACAGACCACTGTGCCAAAGGCCGCAGCCGATCATCCCTATCCGGCTGGGCCGCGGCACCCGGCTGCGACTCGCTCTCGCCATGAGAAGAAGAGCCGCGAAACTCCATAAGCAGACGCTCCTCCACAGGCCGTAGTAAGCGCTCACCAGCCAGCCGACCTGCTAGCAGGCTGGGTGCAAACGCTCTTGCAGTATAGCATCAGCCGCCGCGGCTGGCAAGCCCAAAACGCCCGTCACCGCCCTCCTATCACCCTTTCAACTGCCCCTGGCCGCTGAGTCAATGTGCTCTCCATCAAATACCAACCATGCAGATTTTATCACAGCAAGCACCTGGAACAGAAACAGCCCCTGACGTGCTAAGAAAGATATCCCAGAAGATACGCTAGGGATGGTACATTTCCCTTGTCTATGCTATCATAGATTGGCGGTTGCTGCCGACATTCGACTCAATGGGGAGCGGAGGGCGGACATTATCGGGCAGAGCGAGGCACCCATGCCACAGCAACGACAGACAGTCACTAATCGGCTCGCCGATGTGATCGAGGTCGTTCAGCTAGGACGAAAAACAGGCCTGCTGACGGTTGAGCGTGGGGAAGGGGCAGCCCTGGAAGAGGGTGCCATCACGTTTGTGAATGGACAGCCAGTGCAGGCACGGCTCGGGCCACATAGCGGCATCGATGCCCTCAGACGCTTGAAGCTCTGGGGTCCTTGCCGCTTTGCCTTTGTGCCTTTCACCCCTCCATCGTCCTCACCACCGCCTCTGCTCGATGGTCACGCTACTCCCGGCTCGCTGCCGGCCCTTCCGCAGCGCCAGGGGACCGATCCGCGCTTGCGCCGTGTGCCCACGCCACCATCCTCGGGCCCACTGGGTTCGCTGCCCTTCTCAGGTTCAGGTACAGGCTCAGGTACAGCGCCGGGCCTAGGCTCAGCGCCGGGCCAACGTGCTACCCCGTCGCTGCCTCTGCGCCAGACTGAACCCCACCCGGACAGATGGGTGCCCCTGCCCGGAAGTGGGTCCTTTTCTCGTGCTCCTAGCCGCGTGTCGCTCTACGACGATGCTTTGCAACGCCTGGAGCAGCTCGGCTTCTCGCGTATCCACCGCCGGCTCTATCTGCTGATCGATGGTAACCGTACACCTGCCGAGCTGGCCCGCTTGATGGGCCGCAGCGAGGAGGAGGTCCTGCGCTTGCTCGCCGATCTGGAGCGCGCCGGCTTCGTCGTCTCTTCATCATCATAATAAATATATTCATAATAGATGAATATCTGCTAATTATAGAGAAATAAGGCATCCAACGCTCAATAAAGAAGATGCGGCGCGCAACAGCGCCAGCTCTGGCCTTCCCTTTGGCTCCATCTGGCCGTATTTGTTCGCTGTGCCAGTGGCTTTGTCGGGGATCTTGTGTAAGAAGGTGCCCCTTCCAGGCTTGAGAGCGAGATAGGCCAGTTGATCTCTCCCAGTAGCATGGTGCCAGCCAAGCACCAGCATGCCAGTGCCAGTAGATCGGGGCGGGGCGCTGCTGCCGCCCCTTGGATACCAAAGGACGGGTTTTCTTCCATGCGTGATCAAGCGATGTCGTCATACCGCCGGCGGGGCCTCTCCCTGACCGCGCGTGTCTCTTTGCTCCTGGTCTTTGTCGCCATTGTTCCGCTACTCATCACGATCGTCGTCAGCCAGTTCGTCTCTCGCCCTGCTCTCACCGCTCAAGCACGTACCTCTCTGGATACCGATTCCAGCGAGCGCGTGCAGTTGATTAGTAACTATCTGAATGAACGACTGCTTGACGCTGAGACCCTCGTCCAGGTGCCTTCGGTGATCCAGTTTCTGCTTGCTTCCCCAGCCGAACGCCAGGACCACGACCTCAGCGTTCATTCGCTCTACGCCCTTCAAGCTGGCATCAACCGAGACAATCGCTATACGCTCTGGTGTCTCTTTGATGCACAAGGACACCTGGTCCAGTATTGGCCGACCACTGTTCGGCCCCAGAATCGGGGCCAGTCCCTTGTTCCCCTTCCGTATCTGCGGCGCGTCAATGCCAACCAGCTCTTTATCTCCGGCGTCTACTACGATAGCGCCCACAATAAGGCCTCGATCGATATTTACGCTCCTATTACTTTCCAGAAGCATGTGATCGGCTTCTTGCGCGCCTCACTCAATATCGACTTCATCTGGAACACTGTCAACAGCGAGACGGGCGCTAATGGACCCGGCAGCTATGCCTTTCTGCTTGACGAGCACGGGGTACGCATCGCCGATCCTGATCCTACGCGTCGCTTCAAAGCTGTGGCTTCTCTCTCAGCCCAAGAGATGCAAGAGGTAAAGACCGAGGGTCTCTACGGCCTCCAGGGTAACCAGGACAGCTTGCCCCTGCTGGCTGATCAGGCTCTGGCCGATTCGCTGCGCAGCAGCCAATTGTCTTCCTCCTTTGAGGCCACCCCTGCCAGCGAGAATGAACCATACGAGATCTTGCGCCATAAGATGACGGTCGTTCCCTGGACGTACTATGTGTTGAGTCCGGTCAGCACCGTAACGGCGGTGGTCAATAATCAGATGGTGAGCACGATTGTGATTGCGGCGGCCATGCTCCTGTTGGCGGCCTTTGTTGGTCTCTGGCTCGGTCAGCGTATTACGCAGCCGATCTTGCGCTCGGTTGACCACCTGCGCCGCAGTAGCGAGTCGCTGCAGACGCTGGCAGCGAAGCAGCAGAGCTCTTCCAGTGAACAGCAGTGGGTGATCGATTCGGCTCAGGTGGGCCTGCAGTCGGTACAGTACTATACCGATGCTAGCAATGTGGCAGTCCGCCAGTTGATGTCGATGGTGACGGAGCTGCTGCAGCGCTGGCCACAGCTCGATGCGCGCACAGCTCAACGAGCGTTGCAGGAGATGGCCAATACGGCGCGCTATATCGAACAGGCCATCCAGTATCAGGAGACAAGCAATCAGAAGCTGGCCACAGCGATTAAGGTCACAACTCAGGTCAGCGAGCAACTGGCGGCAGGTGCTACCTCGGCCACCAGCGCCGCCGAGCAGTTGGAGCAAGTGGTGCGCCAGCTACGCCGTGTGGTGGGCCGCTAGTCGCTGGGAGCGCTGTGTCTCTGCTCGCACAGCGCTCGCTTGGCGTTGCAAGAGCAGCAAGCAGGACGATGCCGCGTCCCATGCCTCGGCTATCGCCCTGCTCTTGTTTTGTTCGCTATTTTCTGTGTTGTCTTTCATCGAGGGGAGAACGCTATGTCTGCTATGTTGTCTGCCGGCAGTGCAGAGAAGGGAGCAGAGCGCTGGCTGCCGCTGGGACCAATTGTGCGCTTGCAGGTTCAGACGGCCCCGCTCAAGGTGCCAGGAGATGCTGAGGAACTGCGCTATGATCCGGCTCCGCTGCGGCCTGTATCTCAGCTATGGTTATCTGCCGATGGAGTATTTGCGCTGCTGTCGGACGGCTCTCGCCTGTTGGATGTGCACCATCGCGAGCATCCACGCTCGCGCAATCGCGGCGGCAAGAACGGGGTTTCGCTGGGCTTCACGGCTCATTATCGGGCAATGCGCGCGCGTTTCGGCGAGCATCTGAGCGATGGCTGCGCAGGGGAGAATATTCTCATTGCCACTGAGCAGCCGGTCCGTCTGGAACTACTTCAGAATGGGCTGGTGATTATTGGGGCCGAGACGGGGCAAGCGGTGCGGTTGACGCGGCTGCGTGTGGCGACGCCCTGCCTGGAGTTTACGCGCTTCGCTCTGGGTCCCGAAGCGCTGTTCGCCTCTCCCTGCGAGCTGAAAGCAGCGTTGCAGTTTCTGGATCGGGGACAGCGCGGCTTTTATGCGACCTGCCCTGTAGAGGAGGCGCTTCCTATCGCCTGCGGCGACCAGGTTTTGGCTTTGGCAGCCTCGGCGGACCAGGGGTAGACCAAGGCCGAGGCCGCCGCTGCAGGATAGCAGGCTCACTGCTTAGATGGCCGTTCGCTTGAGGGAGTGCAGGCTCCAGAGAAAGGCCAGGAAGGTACACAAGCCAGCACAGAGGTAGCCCTGCCAGACGGCTACCTCTCCCAGCCTGCCCAGAAAGAGGGCCCGCGCCCCGTCAACGACATAGGCGAAGGGATTGAAGCGCGCTATCGCTTGCAACGGAGCTGGGGCCAGCGTCAGGGGAAGCATGATCCCCGAGAGGAGTAGGAGCGGAACACTGACCATGTTGAGCAGCGATGAGAGGGCTTCGGCACTGCGTAAGAGGAGGGCCAGGCTATAGGAGCAAGCCGCCAGACCCAGGCCTAGCAGGGCAAGTAGCAGAAGCGCTAGCAAGAGGCCGCTAGGGGAGACCCGCAGCCCCAGTGGTAGGGCTATGAGACAGATCAGGGACACTTGGATGAGCAGGGTCATTATGTCGAGCAGCAGGCGGCTGAGTAACAGGGCCGTCCGTGGGATAGGCGTCACTAGCAGACGCTCAACGAAGCCGCTCTGTAGCTCCACGACCAGTCCAAAGCCCACATAGCCCGCTCCAAAGATGGCCATCATGACCAGGAGACCTGGCACGTAGACGGCCATGGCTTCGCCCGCCGGCATAGCTGAGATGCCGCTCAGGTTCTGCAGCAACGGTGCAAAGAGGAGCAGATAACAGAGCGGCTGGAAAAGACCAAAGATGATCCAGATAGGATGATGCCAGGCCTGCCGAGCCTGGCGCAGCCAGAGATAGAAAACACAAGAGATAAGCTGCATGCTAGTGCTCACTTTCCTTTCCAGGAGAAATCAGAACGGATATCAGGAGGGGCTATCATTGGCTCCCTTCTCAGAGAGCGACCGGTATAGCGGAGGAAAGCGTCATCTAACGAGGGGCGCTCCAGGGTCAGGCTGGTGACGGTTAGACTAGCTTCCTCAAGCAGACGGAGTACAGCCGCGAGGGCGACCTCCGGCTGCTCTACAGTCAGACGTAGTCGCTCGCCGTCGCCTTCTTGGTGAATGGCCCGGATATATGAACAGGGGCGCAGCAGGGCTGCCGCTTGCTGCCCAGGGTTGGAGGAGCCGGATTGCGCCAGAGTGAGGATGAGGGTCGCACCAGTGCTCTCTTGCTTGAGCTGGTCAGGAGTGCCCTCGACGACAATGCGCCCCTGGTCGATGAGCGCCAGATGGGTGCAGAGTTGATCAGCCTCGTCGAGATAGTGGGTGGTCAGGAGGATGGTGACCCCTTGAGCCCGCAGGGCGCGCAGGGAGTCCCAGAGCTGGCGCCGGCTGGCAGGATCAAGGCCCAGGCTCGGCTCATCAAGTAGGAGTAGAGGAGGACGATGCACCAGGCCCAGCGCCAGATCGAGACGCCGACGTTGACCACCTGAAAGGGAGCCGACAGATCTTCCAGCTAGCTCGCTTAGCTCCAGTTGCTCAAGCACTTCGCTAACGCGCCGCCGCGCTGCTTGGCCTCTCAGGCCATAAAGGTGGGCTTGTAACATGAGGTCCTGAAAAACTGTTGCCCGGATATCTGTACCTCCTTGCTGACCGACATAGCCGAGCCGGCGGCGTAGCTGCTCCGGGTGACGGCGTAGCTCAATGCCGGCGATGGTCACGTTTCCCCGGTCCGCTGGGAGCAAGGTGGCTAGTATCCGTAGCAGGGTAGTTTTGCCCGCCCCGTTCGGCCCCAGAAGGCCAAAACATTCGCCTTCGGCGACGCTCAGCGAGAGGCCACGCAAGGCTTCAACGCTGCGCCCCCGCCAACGATAGCTTTTCCAGAGATCGCTAACGCTGATGAGAGACATCGCTTTGTCTTCTCCTTTCATTGTTATATACATACCGAATGTATGTATGGAAGCTAAAAAAAAGCCGACTAGGGTGCACACAGGCCACGAATGAAGATCTCGACAGCCTCGGTGGCGCAGGTGCGCAGAGAAAAGGCGCGGGGATTGAGAAGCCAGAGGCTGCTGAGACCCATGATCAGGCTGTAAGCGGTTATGGCGGCTTGCTCGGGAACGACCTCGGGGCGGATCTCGCCAGCGGCACGGGCGCGTTGGAGCAGCTCGGCAAAGTGGCCAATCCCGGCCTGAACAGCCTGGATCTTCTCAGCGACGCCGCTCTCCAGCTCGGGCAGTAAGCCAGTGCGCATGGTGGTTAGCTCTAGCATGGCGCGAAAGTCGGCATCCTCTTCAGGGTAGCTCAGCCAGGCCAGGAGAATTTGACGCAGCTTCTCCAGCGGAGAGCCATCACGCTGATAGAGCGGCTGTAGCTTGCGCGCGGCGCGCTCATACTGCTCACGTACCAGGGTATTGAAAAGATCAGCCTTGCTGCCAAAATGCCACTGAATGGCCCCCCGCGTTGTTCCCGCCCGGCGTGCAATTTCCTCCAGCGTGGTGGCGGCATAGCCATGCTCCAGAAAACACTGCAGGGCCGCCTGCAGTAACTGCTCACGTGTCCGGGCCGCTGCTTCCTGGGTTCTCCTCATTGCTGGCTGCCCTCTCTTTCTGAATACATACATACCACATGTATGTATCTTTGTCAAGGGAGAAACCTCGCCAGGCGAGGGGGAGAAAGGCTACTCGCCGTAGGGCACCCAGATATTTTTGACCTGGGTTGCCTCGCGCAGAAACTCCTCACCTTCACCCTGGACGGGATCAAGCCAGTCGCGCGGATGGCCATAGTTCACCCAGGTGCGCTTCATATTGCTGGCGGCGGCCAGCTCGACGCGCTTGCTCCCTTCGGCGCTACCGAAGTACCAGACCGCCTCAACATCCTCATGCTCGGCCAGCACCTGAATGAGCGGCTCGCGCTCGCCGGTGACGATATTGACGGCTCCGGCAGGTACGTCGGAGGTTTCAAAGACCTGGTAGCAGTCGGTGGCGCTCAGTGGGGCCTGCGGCGACGGGATGACCACCAGCGTATTGCCCATTGCCAGGGCTGGGGCCACGAGGGAGAGGAAGCCCAGCAGCGGGAACTCATCGGGGCAGGCAACGCCGATGACGCCCACCGGCTCGCGCACCGCCAGCACCATGCCGCGCAGGGGCGGACGGTGAATGCTGCCCTCGAATTTATCGCACCAGGCGGCGTAGCTGAAGAGACGGGCAATGGCAGCCTGGACCTCCGCCGCGGCCTCAGCGTAGGCGCGACCTGTCTGCTGAACCAGGCGCAGGGCAAACTCTTGTTCGCGGGCGGCCAGGTTCTCGCCAATATAGAAGAGGACCTGAGCCCGCTGGTGGGGAGAGGCCTCGCGCCAGGCGCGCGCGCTGTGAGCCGCCTCAACGGCATTGCGGATATCCTTGCGGTTACCGGCGCCGACCTGGCCAATGATTGTGCCCTGGGGATCACGGACCGGCAGGCTATAGCCGCTGTCCGGGCGGACCTGCTTGCCGGCGATGAACAGCTTGGGGGTGCGATCGATCGGCGGGATGCGCCCCGCCAGATCAGCAAAGACCTCGCTGCCGGCCAGAGCCACGCCATTGCTCCCATGCTCGGCATGGCCATTGCCGCTATGGGCCTTGCTTTCGCCGCCCGCTGAGGCTTCGGCCAGCCCACGCCGACGCCCCGAGCGAGCCGCCGCGCCCTCCCAACGGGGACGTACGTACTCGTAGAGGCCCTCTTTGCCACCCTCGCGCCCAAAGCCGCTTTCGCGATAGCCTCCGAAGCCACAGGCGGCGTCAAAGAGGTTGGTCGCATTGATCCAGACAGTGCCGGCCTGCAGACGTGCGGCTACATCAAGGGCCAAATTGATATTCTCGCTCCAGACGCTGGCTGCCAGACCATAGCGCGTATTGTTGGCTAGGGTGACCGCCTCGTCCGGCGTGCGGAAGGTCATGGCGACAAGCACGGGACCAAAGATCTCAACTTGGGCGATGGTCATGGCCGGAGCTACGTTGGTGAAGAGCGTCGGGGGGAAGAAATAGCCCTCGCGCGGACAGGCCGCTGTTGCCGGTTGCCAGAGCTGGGCTCCTTCCTCAACGCCGCGCTCGACCAGGCGCTGAATCTCGCGGAGCTGGGTCTCCGAGACGATGGCTCCGATGTCAACCGCCTTGTCGAGCGGGTCACCAACGCGCAGCTTCTCCATGCGCGCTTGCACTTTAGCAATCAGACGCTCGGCAATGTTTTCTTGGACAAGGAGGCGCGAGCCGGCACAGCAGACCTGGCCCTGATTAAACCAGATGGCGTCGACAACCCCTTCGACGACGCTATCCAGGTCGGCATCGTCAAAAACGATGAAGGGCGATTTACCGCCCAGCTCTAGCGAGAGACGCTTGCCGGAGCCGGCAGTGGCGCGGCGAATGGCACGGCCCACTTCGGTCGATCCGGTGAAGGCGATCTTGTTGACGTCGGGATGACGTACCAGGGCCTCACCAACCTGACCAGCCTCGCCGGTGACAATATTGACAACTCCCGGCGGGAGGCCAACCTCTTCGACGATCTCGGCAAACTTCATGGCCGTCAGGGGGGTGTAACGAGCTGGCTTGAGGACGACTGTGTTGCCCATCGCCAGGGCCGGGGCCACTTTCCAGGCGAGCATCAGCAGGGGGAAATTCCAGGGAATGATCTGCCCCACGACGCCAAGCGGCTCGTAGCCGGCCAGCTCGCTCTCCATGAGCTGGGCCCAGCCGGCATGATAGTAGAAGTGGCGCGCAACCAGCGGAATATCGATGTCGCGCGTCTCTCGGATAGGTTTCCCATTATCGAGGGTCTCCAGCACGGCAAGCAGACGCGCATGCTTCTGGATGTGGCGGGCAATGGCATAGAGATAACGTGCACGCACGTGACCCGGTGTTTTACTCCAGCTTGGGAAAGCGCGCCGTGCCGCCGCCACGGCTGCATCGACATCGGCAGCGCTGCCCGCCGCTACCTTTGCCAGTACTTTGCCTGTGGCTGGGTTGATCGTCTCCAGATACTGACCGCTGGCGGGCTTCACGCGGCGGTTGTTGATGAAGAGATCAAAAGGTTGGCGCTGAGCCAGCCATTGCAGCGCCGGCTCCGCCGCTTCGAGAGCCGGCCCATATTCCATCGATTCGAACAACTCTAACACGCTCATAGCAGTGATACGCCCCCCGAACGTCTTGCCAGCGAGCCAGCGAGCGGATCATAAGCCAGGCCCGCTGGCAAGGGCTATTGTATCCCAGTTGGCTCCTCGGCGGCAAGCCCTCAGCCTTTCAAGCTGCTCGCTAGACCACTCCGCTCCTTGCTTCACACGTTCTCCCCTCGGCTGCGCACCGGAGGCGGCCCTCTGGCCAGGCATCCCAGCACGGCAAACGGCCGCCAGGCCTGTGGCCAGCTCTCACAGCCCATTACTTAGCCCAGTCAATGAGCTTGGCTGGCCAGTCTCTAGACTATACGACGCCAGAGGTCGGCGCAGTGCCCTGCACTAATCAGCAATTAACGAGCGGACAAACAGGCAAGCAGCTTACTAGCCTCTCCTCTACTCGTTATGAGGAAAGCCGGGTGAGAGCGTCCACAGGCCGCTTTCGCCAGTAAAATGGCCATTCTCATCGTGCACCTCGAAGCTACCGGCCATCTGACTGCCCACCTTGATCACGCCCTCAAAGACCAGAGCAGCCTTTCCTCCATAGATAGGGACCGTAAAATGAATCGATCCTCGGAGGTCCAGCGTCCCCGTGCAAGGGCCACTTTGGCCCAGTCCACTAAAGAAGCCCGAGAAGCGTTCCTGATGCTGCTGAACGCGCGTCAGCGCCAGAGGGGTGCGTGTATTTGTCAGCAGATCCTGAACAGTGCCGACATAGTCGGCAAAAAGGGCCGGATAGGGATAGGCTGCACCTGCCAGCGGCACCTGCCCAGGAACGCTAGCTGTGGCATGAGCTGGCGAGACAGAGGTAACAGAAGAAGAGCGGCTGAGCAGCGAGCGTAGCGGGCTGCTCAGTCCCAGCGTTAAGGCACCTGCCACCAATGCCAGGAGCAGAGCCAGCACCAGACTGATGAGCACCAGGCGGCGCTGTCGGCGTGGCTGACGGCTTGTCAGGGCCTTACGTTCCGAGAACAACTCGGTTGAGGCGGCCATGACTTCCAGCGCTGGTGTGGCTTCCTGGCGGCCAGCGGTCCTCTCTGCTGGCTCGGCCTGGGCATGGCTCACGAGAGAGCGCCAGAACTCGCGCACCCCAGCAAAGCGCTCTTGACTATTGATAGCCATTGCCCGCTGCAGATCCTCACTGACGGCCTCCGGCAGCTCGGGCACCAGCTCATGGGCGGGCCTGAGTGGATCACGCTCAGCCCCGTTCTGAAGCAGTAGCACGCGTTCAAAGGCGTCGCAGGGCAGGTGACCTGTCAGTAGCGTGTAGAGCGTGGCCCCCAGGCCATAGACATCGGTGCGTACATCGCTACGACCGTGCCCTCCGTACTGCTCAGGCGCCGCGAAGCCTGGCGTTCCCTGACGGAGCGTTGTCGTCATACCATCGGGGATATAGAGCTTGGCCAGGCCAAAATCAACCAGTACGGCACCACGCCCAGCCGCAGGCACAATGATGTTCGAAGGCTTGACATCGCGATGGATAACTGGCGGCTGCTGGCTGTGCAAATAATCAAGCGCGTCGACCACCGGCTCTAGCGTCGTCAACAAGTGCACCAGAGGAATACGCCAGCCAGGGGTGAGGCGCCGCAGCTCCTCTAGATTGGCACCGCGGATATAATCCATCACGAGATAACTACGCTGGGTGCGCACATCTTCAAAGAAGCGGTAGACACGCGGTAAGGCCGGGTGCTGCAGGCGCATGAGCAGGTTCGCCTCCAGTGCCAGGCTGCGCCGCTCGCGCTCAGTGGTCGTGATAACCTCCTTGAGGGCAAAGAGCCTGCCGGAGCCTCGCAGTTCCGTCACCAGGTAGACTGATCCGAATCCCCCTGTCCCCAAGCAGGCTTCGACACGATAGCGGGTCTGAGCGGGATCTTTAATAATCGACCCCGTCCTCAGCCTGGCCTGTGTTCTCTGCATCGCAGACTCCAGCTTATCGACACGCTTGTAGACGATACTTGCTTCATTATACGGGCTGATCGATAGATCAACAAGAGTTATGCAAGTGACCAGCTCATCAGCGTTCATATACCGATGTCAGCACGGTGAGATGAGTGGTGCGACAGCTTGATTGATAAGCTGATCATTGTCGCGATGACAGGCTCTCCTCTTTTGCTCCGTCAGCTTGCTCATTTCCACAAGAGGGGGTTAGTCTCTTCTCCTGCTCGCTGCGTGGGAGCCTAGCCGTCCGGTACCACGCTCTGGACAGGAGAGATACCAGCCAGACTGACTGCTGTCACTACTTTGTCTTACCTTTAACTATCTTTGTTCGTTCTAACAGCGGAAAGCGTCTCCAGTCTTTCCAAAGAAAAGCTGGGAGAGGTTGATCTAGGAGGAGTGTCCATGAGAAATAGCGCGCATCGCTACCTCCAGCCGGGCAGTTTTCTGCCGCTCATGTTTATGGTGTTCTGGCTTATTTCACTGGGGTGGATGCCAGGCCCCGGCGCCAACGCGAAGGCCGAGGCTGCTCCCTCAGCTTTCGTGCGGATTATGCACGCTTCACCCGATATCGGGGTGGCTGACATTTTCCTCGACGGGCAACGTGCTCTGAGCAATTTCCAGTTTGGCACGGTAACCGACTACCTGGCTATTCCACCGGGGCCACATAAGGTACAGGTGGCCGTAATCGGTAAGGGAGCCAATGCCGCGGTGATTACGCAGACACTCTCGGTAGAGCCAGGCTTTGCCTATACGGTGGCAGCCATCGGCCTCCAGGCCACCGGCTTGTCGCTAGTGGTTTTTAAGGAGGATAATAGTCTGGTGACTGGCAAGGCGAAGCTACGCTTCTATCATCTTTCTCCCGCAAGTGGACCGGCAACCTTGTTAGTCAACGGGGCTCCTCTGATTAGAGATCTGGGCTATCTGCAGGCCAGTAATTATACACTGCTGACCCCAGGTCGCTATACTTTTGATGTGGATTTGACTCAGAAGGACATCTCTCAGCAGGTGACACTAGAGGTTCCAGCGAATCAGATTACAAGTATTTTCAGCATTGGCCTCCCAGCCGGACTACCGAAACTGGAGCTGGTGACGCGCCAGGTAGCGGGTACTCCCGGTTTACCGGACACGGGAAGCGATCCGTACGCCTCTCTTTCTAATGCTAATGAAGGGGGCGTACCGCTGGCCCTGCCCCTCTCCCTGACACTCCTGTTGCTGGTAGTCGGCGCTTCATCGGCCTTTGTCTTGCGCAGTCGCCGCTGAGCACCGTTCTCAGCGGTGGGTTTGCGAGTAGCCGCAAAGCCAGGCAGAAGGTTCAGGATGCCAGCGCGAGCAGGAGAGCACTTTCAGCGAGGGCAGGCACGAAGTAGCTGGAAGGTGCTGGGCTGGGTCGTCGTCGTGCTAGTGTGGTCGCTGTTAATCGCTGGCTGTCACCAGCCCAAGACGGCGGCCACTCAGGTGCGCGATGGCAAACCATCGCCGAGCAGAGAGGCCTGGCTACCTGATCTCTCTCCCCAGAGAGGGAGTAGACAGGCGCCCGGACAGCCCCTGCATCTGCGCATTCCAGCCATTGGCGTCGATGCCGCCATCGAGCCGGTAGGGGTGACGACCAGCGGCGAGCTAGCGGTACCGGCACGTCAGCCCTGGGACGCTGTGGGCTGGTATCAGCTCGGCCCGCGCCCCGGTGAGCGCGGTAGCGCCGTTATCGATGGTCACCTCGACCGTCCAGGAGGGGCCCCGGCTGTTTTCTGGCGCTTGCGCGAGCTGCAGCCAGGCTCGCTTGTCCAGGTCCTCGATACGCAGGGGCAATGGTGGTCTTTCCGGGTGCGTGCCCTGGCCTTCTACCCGCCAGCGCAGGCCCCGCTGCAGCAGATCTTTGCGGATACGAGTGGCCACTACCTTAATTTGATCACCTGCGCCGGCGACTGGATCGCCAGTCAGCATCAGACACGTCTGCGCCTCGTTGTCTATACAACGCTGATCAGCTAGAGCAGTCACAGGCTCCTCGAAAGCTATAGCTCTCCTGCTCCCGTTTGTTTGCTGTCAGTTCTTTGTTAGCTAAGACAACAAGGCTGCGACCGCGGCGCTCGCTGACGACTCGCTCAGACCAGAGGATTATAATGAGCCGCGGCGTAGTGGCCGGTGACAAAGTAGGAGAGCTGGCGTTCAATGTCGGAGAGCAAGCCACTGGCACCAATGCGGAAGAGACGACTATTGAGCCACTCATCTCCTAGCTCTTCTTTCATGAGGATGAGCCAGTCGAGGGCCGCTTTGGCACTGCGAATGCCGCCAGCAGGCTTCAAGCCGACGCGATAGCCAGTGCGCTCGTAGTAGTCGCGAATGGCGCGCGCCATGACCAGGCCGACCGGTAGGGTCGCATTCACCGCCTCCTTACCAGTAGAGGTTTTGATGAAGTCAGCGCCGGCCATCATACAGACCAGGCTGGCCATGCCAACATTGCGCAGGGTAGCCAGCTCATGAGTCGCCAGGATGGTTTTCATGTGCGCCTCGCCGCAGGCGGTGCGAAAGGCCCGCACTTCATCGTAGAGAGCCTGCCAGTTCCCAGTGAGAACATGAGCACGCGAGATGACGACGTCAATTTCACGGGCTCCAGCCTGTACAGAGGCTGAGATTTCAGCTAGTTTCTGCTCTAGGGCAATTTGACCGGCGGGAAAGCCCGCGGAGACCGCCGCTACTGGGATCGCTGTGCCGCGCAGGGCAGCCACGGCTACCGGTACCAGGTTGTGGTAGACACAGACTGCCGCTACCTGGATGCGCTCTTCGGGAACGCCTAGCGCCTCCAGCAGCTCACTGCGCACAGGCCGGCGCGCCTTGGCACAGAGCCGGCGTACGCTGCCGGGTGTGTCGTCGCCAGCTAAGGTGGTCAGATCCAGACAGGTGATGGCGCGTAATAGCCAGGCAGCCTGCCACTCACGTTTGACAGTGCGGCGCGTCGGCAGGGTGGCAGCTCGCCGCTCAACGGCACTGCGGTTGATACGTACTTCGCGCAGCCAGCCCAGGTCGAGCGGTATGCCCGGATTGCGCTCATTGCGTGCTTGCTCTCGCTCCTCCTGAGCGATCCTCGGCTGCTGCTTCGACTCTAAACTCACGCTCTGTTTCTGCGCCTCTGGCTCTCTTTTGATCGTAGTCACTGTTCTTCCCCCATAACAAGGTGAGCATTAGCTGCGGGCTGGCCCTTCATCTCTGCTCACCATCCGATGCCGGTTGGCGCCTGTGGTCAGACCCGGCCTTCGTCAATGGCCTGGGTGTTGGTCTCAGCTCCCCTGGCATCTTTGCCCTCTATGATCTTGCACGAGCCAGGCTTTGTCAAGGTGCTGCTCACTTGCTCGCTCACCGTGGAGCTTCTGATGAGGAGGGGATGACCGGCAAAACCAGCGCCGAGGGATGGGCGCGATCGTGATAGATACGCTGCTCGGCCACGAGCATCTCGCTGGTGAGACCCAAGGGCGCCCCCGTATTGAGATTGCGGTCATATTTAGGGAAGGCGCTAGAACTAAGCTGCAGGCAAATCCGATGGCCCGCTTTGAAGAGTTGAGCGGTGTTCCAGCAGTCGATCTCGTAGCGGTAGATGCGGCCTGGCTCAATGAGCGAAGGCTGCTCCATGCCGTCACGGAAGCGAGCGCGTACCATGCCATCGCAGAGGCGCTGACGGTAGCCATTGGGCCAGACGTCGAGGAGCATGGCCATAAAGTCCGTATCCGGAGCCGATGAGGAGGCATACAGCTCGAGGCGTACAGGGCCGGTGACCTCCAGGTCCTCCTGTAGCGGCTCTGTGACATAGACGAGGACGTCATCGCGGCGCTGGATAGCGGCGTAGTCATCGGGTCCGCCGATCTGCGTCGAGGTCGGTTCCGTGATAAAAGGGACAGGCCGCGCCGGATCGTAGCGGTAGCTGTCATACGGTTCCTCGCCCGTCGGCGGCTCGATGGAGAGGTGCCCATCGCCAAAGCGACTGTTGGCGGCGCCGCCGCTGTGCAGGTAGAAGCGTGTCCAGCGCGTGCGCGCTAGCGGCCATTCCTGCTCATCGCGCCAGCAATTGGCTCCCATGATGAAGAGACGTACAGGAGCGGGTGAAGGCTCCTGGTTTTCCCCCTTGAGGAAGCGATCGAACCAGCGCCGCTCTTCGGTCTCAAGATCGATCAGGGCCTGGGGACCGAAGTCGATCTCTCCCAGCGTGCGGCTCGTGTTCACCTGATGGCCCCAGGGACCCATAATCAGGCGCTGATTGGCGCGGGCCTCGGGCGTGGCGGCCCTTCTTGTCATACCGCGATAGTTAAGGGGTGTACCGATCTGCTCATCGTCGTACCAACCAGAAATATGGAGAACTGGCACGGCCAGCTCTTCGAAGCGGCGCTGATAGCAGAGGGGAAGCCAATAGTCATCAAGCGCGGCATGAGCGATCTGGGCGCGCCAGTGGGGATTGAAGCGTCCGGCTCTCTCATCCATTGTCAGCAGAGGCAGATGCCAGTAGACCTGCTCCCAATCGACTAGCTCCATTGGCTGATTGACGCGTCCGCTGACATAATGCTCCCAACAGAGATGCATCGGGCTGGGAAGGCCAGTCGGTATCTCCACAAAGGGGTCGGAGGGGGTCACCTGGACGGCCATCGCCTTCAGGTGAGGTGGCTGCTCTAGGGCCGCCAGCCATTGAATGCGGCCCGCATAGGAGGCTCCTAGAGTCCCTACCTTGCCGTTGCACCACTCCTGTGCGGCGCACCATTCGATGGCATCGTAGCCATCAGGCCCCTCGCAGCGATACGGGACAAACTCACCATCCGAGTCGCCACGCCCTCGCACATCCATCGCCACGAAAGCATAGCCATGCTTTACAAAGGCCCAGGCGCGTTGAGCAACCTTGACCTGGGCCTTTAAATAGGGTGTGCGCAAGAGAAGAGTTGGCCACGGCCCCTGTCCCTGAGCCGGCAGATAGACATCGGCGGATAGCCTGACCCCATCGCGCATCGGCACGCGACAATTGAAGAGTATACGCATATGATCTGGCACCAAGGAAGACATCGCAGCCTGTCCTTTCTCGCCTGCGGTGGCATGAAACTCGCTGGCGCTCTGCGCCGGACAGGTTCGTGATTGTGGTCTCCCCTGGGCAGCAGGAGCGCCAGCTAACGAGAGAAGGAAGAAAGAAAGAAAGGCCTGTGTTTGCGCCGCAAGGCGCAGCCACAAGGCTAGGCGGGACAGTTGGCTTTCTGCTGGGCGTGGAAGGGCGCTAGAGCCTCATTGGCGGCTACACTGCCTTCCAGATGGGTGACCAGCTCAGGGAAGTGGCTTCCCACAAGCGCCAGCACCATCTGCGACGGCTCCATGCCTACATAGGTACGCGCTCCTACGCAGCCAAAGCTGAGCGAGGGCTGGCCCGTACGCAGCGTGCGTGGAATGATGCCGCAGGTTGGGCGACCAAAGGCAAGCTGGCCACCCTGCAGCCAGTTGACCGCGCCCTGAGCTTCAGCCACCAGCATGGCCTGCCGGGCATCCAAGAGCGCCAGCACGATATCTGGCTCGACCGGAAAGCGGTCGAGGCGTCCATAGACAATGGCGCTGTGCTCCTTCTCCACCACTGGCAGACTGCGCAGCTCCTCGGGCGAGAAGTAACCAATGTTCTCCATCGTCTGCACCAGCGAACGCGCACGTTCGTCCAGAGCGGCAGGCGAGAGAAAGCCCATCGTGATCATGCCAATGGGACACTGCTGGTGATCATCTGCGGTTGCATAAAAGACGCTCTGCTCGGCCAGACGCCAGAAGGTGCAGGCCGAAGGAACACCAACCGTCGTATGTTCGACCCCTGGGGGGACCTCGTTGACAAAGGCCAACCCCACCGGCGGCCTCACCAGTCCTAGCAAGGCCGTAAAGCGCTCTACTAACTCCCGATCAATCACACAATACCATCCTTCCTAGCAGCAGAACAAGCAAGGCCAGAAGCAGAAACGCCTTTATGCAGCCGCTTAGCGTGCTACCCTTCTCGCGACCTCTCCCCTCCCTCAGAGCGTCCGACGAGCACGAGCCGTGAGTCCCTTCAGCCAATTACGCTGGCCAGCCGTTGGGACGAAGTCCGGGTAGCGTAGGCGCTGAGCCATATTGTACAGAAATTGGCGCTCGTTGTCTTTCAGGGCAATGCGCCCGCTCTCCAGCAGCCTCAATAGCTCCTGGACCTGATCACGCATGTGCTCCAGCTCCGCCGCTGAGGGTCGCAGCGCGTCTGCCGCTTCCAGCTCTCCCCTGCGAGCCTCAATGTTTCTCACCCCAGAGCGCGCCTCGGGCTGCTGCGAGCGTAGCCATTGCTCATAAGCGGCACGATCGTCCTGCCAGGCCCCGAGACCAGCCAGCTCATCGGCGCGCTCGTTGAGCACCTGCCCCGCATGACCACGCACCCAGCCAAAGGACAACGGCGCCGTGCGATGGTTGACCAGCCAGCGGAACAATTGCCAAAGATCGGGGTTCATGCGAGCCTTGTAATCTCCCATCGCCACTTTGACCGTGTATTGGCTGTCACTCCAGATTTTGAGGGGCCGATCTGGCGGGGCCAGGCTTAAGGCAGCCAGCAAGGCCGCAATCTCTGCCCGGTTGTTGGTTGTTGTCGCCGAGGGAGGAATATGGCCGTGGGCCTCAATGCGCTCAGCAGGTATTTCGGTTAGCGGCTGGTCAAGCCGCTCGACTGGTACCAGGATAGCGCTCCAGCCGGCGGGCCCCCCCGGGTTTTTAATACAGGCACCATCAGTATAGGCTACAACCCCCGCCTTGCGTCTGAGGGCCGAGCGCACCGCCTCAGCCGAAAAGCCGGCCAGGGCCTCTTTGACTGAACGCCACTCTAGCGATTCTGTCTCCTGACTCACTCACTGCACCATTCAAGCAGATAATTGTGACTGGGTCCTCTCCCTCCACCTTCTTCGAGGGTCACGCCTCCCCACTATCGCCGTCGCCATCGCGCAGGCTGGGCCTGGTTCCAAGCGCTAGGGCATAGCAAGGTAGCGAGTGAGAGGGATAACGGCCGCCCTGCTGTCACGCTAGAAGCCAGCATATGGACTCATGATATGCCCGGAGCGGCTTGCCGTCAAGCCAGCTAGCCCTCGCTTTCTCTCCTTGTTCAGCGCAAGAGTCCCGCCAGCGCTTCCAGCAAACCCAGCCCCAGCGTGGCAAGTAGCAACGACCAGGACGGCGGGACGCTGGCCCGCCGCTGCCTTATTCTCAAGGCCAGCTCAGGAGGGGGATTAAACCACTGGCGCGCTGCTGGCTGATGCAACCCCCAGATAATGAGCGGCGAGAGTCCTACCAGCGTCACCAACGTCACTAGCGGCCAATAGTTACCGCGACGCGCATCCAGCCAGAGCGTATAGACCCCGGCCAGCCCGGCCAGGGCAAGCAGCGTATTGAGAGCTACCTGCACATGGCGCGCCCAGACCAGACCCCGTCGCATTCCTTCACCGCACAGCGCCAAGAGCAGCGCGAAAGGTAGGGCCGAGAGCAGAGAGAGCAGGGTGTTAAGCGCAGGCGAAAGCCAGGGAAGGCTTAACGCTGGCGGTTGCCGCAGCCAGCGCGCCAGGAGCGGCATCGTCAGAAGTTGCACCAGCAGGCTCCAATCGAAGAGCACTGCCAGCACCACCATTCGTGGAGGCCGCAATAACTCCTCCACTCTCTGAACACCGGATCTCTCCGGGCCAGTGAACTTCTCCTTCACTGGCGCCTCCTCCTTTGGGTCCGCCCGATGCCTCAACCTTCTGGCCCAGTGCAGTGCAGTCCAAAGCTGCTCGTCCGGCTCCTCAATTGGCTGAAGCAGTAGCCGGACGAGCAATCTGGCTTGCCCTGGCCTGCTGCCAAGCCAGCCAGATGAAACGATGGCGATAGCTAGCTATGGATCAGAGCCTTAACCGCCTGAGCGATATGGTGGGCATCGATACCAGCTTCCTCTAGCTGCTCCGCAGGCTTGGCCGAGCCGGGCATCTCCTGGACAGCCAGTTTGACTACACGCGGCAAGGGACCAGCGCGCTGCGTAAAAGCCTCTAGTACGGCCTCACCTAGACCGCCCTCCGGCCAATGATCCTCCACCGTCACGATGCGCTGCTTGGTCTCATCAGCCGCCTGGAAAAGGGTCTCCTCATCGATCGGTTTCACCGAGTAGGCATCGATCACGCGCACCAGGATGCCCTCGGACTTGAGGTACTCATAAGCCTTCAGGGCCTCATGGACCGTGATACCCGCCGCCACGATTGTGGCCTGATCGTTCTCAGAACGGCGTAGAACCTTGCTGCCCCCAATGGGGAATTCATCATCGGGGCTATAGATCACGGGCGTCTTCTCGCGCGTTGTGCGCAGATAGACGATGCCGCCGTGCTCGGCCATTTGAGCCACCAGTTTCGCCGTCTGGTTGGCATCGCAAGGATAAAGGACCGTGCTGCCGAAGACAGCACGCATCATGGCCAGGTCTTCCAGACCCATCTGAGAAGGCCCATCCTCACCGATCGAAACACCGGCGTGCGAGCCACACAGGCGGATATTGGCCCGAGAGATAGCCCCCATACGGATAAAGTCGTAGGCGCGCGTCAGGAAAGCTGCAAAGGTCGAAGCGAAGGGAATGCGGCGACAAACGCTCATGGCGATCGCCGTTGCAATCATCTGCTGCTCGGCGATGTATTGCTCAAAGTAGCGCTCGGGATAAGCCTTAGCGAACTCCTCGGCATAGGTTGAGTTGCTGACCTCGCCATCGAGCGCCACCACATCAGGATAGGCGGCCCCCAAAGCTTTGAGAGCATCACCATAGGCCTTGCGCGTCGGCACCTCCTGACCATTGGCGTAGCGGGGCAGCTCCAGGGGCTTGCGCTCACCCGCGCTGGCCGGCTGCAGAGGCTCCGGCTTCTGGACGGTAAAGGTCTGGCTACGCACATGGGGCAGCTCAGCAAGAGCCTTCTCCTCTTGCTCTTTGCTCAGGGCCTTCCCATGCCAGCCCTCGGCGTTCTCCAGGAATGAGACCCCTTTGCCCTTGAGCGTGCGAGCGATGATGAGCGTTGGCGCTCCCTCGGCCTTCACAGCCTGAGCATAGGCCCGATCGATCTCCTCGTAGTTATGCCCATCAATGACTAGCGTCCGCCAACCGAAGGCCTCAGCCCGCTCAGCATAAGCCGCCGTATTCCAGCCAAGCATGGTCTCGCCGCGCTGGCCCAGGCGATTGCAGTCAAGAATCCCTATCAGGTTATCGAGTTTATAGTGAGCCGCATGCTCGATGGCCTCCCAGATCGAACCTTCAGCCATCTCGCTATCGCCCAGCAGAACCCAGACGCGATACGGTAGCTTATCCAGATACTTGCCAGCCAGCGCGATGCCGACTCCGATCGGTAAACCCTGACCCAGCGAGCCAGTCGCCACCTCGACCCAGGGAAGGACCGGTGTCGGATGGCCCTCCAGGCGGCTACCACGCTTGCGCAGAGTCAATAATTCCTCATCGGTGATGGCGCCTGCTGCCTTGTACATGGCGTAGAGCAGTGGCGCCGCATGGCCCTTGGAGAAAATCAGGTGGTCGTTGTTGGGATGGCGCGGATTCTCGAAATCGTAGCGCAGGTAGCTGACCAGCAGAACTGCCATCAAATCAGCGGCGGAAAGCGATGAAGTTGGGTGACCCGAGCCCGCCGCCGTGGTACAGCGAATACTATCTACGCGCAACTGTTGAGCAAGGTTGGTCCATTGCTCAACCTGAGTCTGTGCCTGAGTTGTCGTCATCAGCCAATCCTCTTGCCTTCCTAATGTGTGTTGATCGTTCTCTTGCTACTCGACGGATACTGTTCTATTGTAGGACAACTGCCCCCCCAGGGCAAGCTGATGCTCGCGTCTTCGCTGACTCTGCCGTCTGTAGACGGACCAAGCCAGGGCGAGCCGCAGGCCGGGGATACCGGCACAAGCCTGTCTGCGCACTGGTCCTTGTGCGGCTACTCTCTCCTGTGAAGAATTATAGTGCTTCCTTGCACCGGCTGAGCTGACGCCAATGCCATGCAATGGGGAGCGTGCTGCAGCCACGTCTATGCTTCCTACCGCTCGGCTCCGACATCGCTCTTCACCTCTGCTGTGGTAGGGGCGGAGGCCATGATCACCACCTTGAGCGCTTCGCCCGGCTGGGCTACCAGGCGAAAGGCTTGCGGCGCCTCGTGCAGAGGAAAGCGATGGGTGATCACACTCTCTGCACGGATGCGGCCAGAGGCCAACAGATCGAGCGCCTGGCGCGTCTCATAAGGACCAGCGGAGTAGCTGGTGCGCAATGTGATTTCGCGGAAGAATAGCTCATTTGGCGTCAGAGGGAGCTGCTCCTCCGGCGGCGGTGGGGCAAAGAACAGGACCGTGCCCCCCGGTCCGACCAGCTCTAAGCCCTGATGCATGGCCTGGACTTTTGACGGCGTGACAATGACCACATCGGGCTTGCGTCCCTCATTGGCAGCGAGCACGCGCGGCAGAAGCGGCTCCTCCTGCGGATCAAAAGCGAGGTCGGCTCCCGCCTCTAGCGCCCGCTCACGCCGATAGGCAATGGGGTCCACGATCATGACACGCACCGCCCCTCGCAGCCGTGCCAACTGTGCAAGCAGAATGCCATTGCTGCCTGCCCCCAGAATGAGGACGCGATCACCAGGGCGCAGCATGGCGCGGTCAATACCACGAATACAACAGGCCAGCGGTTCAATCAGGGTAGCCGCTTCAAACGAGAGCGAGGCGGGGAGCAGCAGTACGTCGCGCTCGACGTTGGGGGCTGGCACCCGAATATACTCGGCTAGGCCGCCAGGCTCAAGGCGAGTAGCGCGGAAGGTCGGGCACTGCGAGAAGGCACCACGCTGGCAATAGTGGCAGACCATGCAGGGCACATGATGGTGTACAAAAACGCGATCGCCGACTTTGAACCGCTCTACGCCTTCCCCGACAGCCTCGACGATACCCACCGGCTCGTGACCTGGATAGAGCGGCGCCCGCGGACGCATATACCACTCCATGACATCGCTGGCACAGATGCCGCAGGCCACGAGCCGCACTAATAATTCACCGGGTCCGATGGTCGGCTGCGGCAGCTCCACAACCCGCACATCTTGATTGCTATGATACTCAACAGCACGCATAGCGCTTGCTTGCCCCCGCCCGCTCACCTTTTGGCCGGGACGACACAGAGGAAGCCGAAAGCTTCGTCGCCCAAAGCAAAGAATTGATGGATCTCGTTGCCGGGAATATAGATGGCATCGCCCGCGCGGACCTCGTGCTCCTCGTCGCCCAGGCGCAGACGCGCCCGCCCATGTAGCACATAAACACCATGATCATGGGCATGCTGGTCTAGCGAGGTATGCCCCCCCGGCTGCACAGCAAAATAGCGCAGATGAAAGTTCTGCGCTCCTTCATCGTTGCCGATCAGGATCTGGCGCGTCGCATCCTTGGCCCGGCTATTCTCCGGCCCATAGGCGCGCACTGGTACGCCTTCCCAGCGTAGCTCTCCATGCTCCTGAGACTGGAGACGATGGATGACACCCATGCCAATCTACTCCTTTTGCACAGCTAACAGCTTAGCAGATCACAAGCAGCTCAGGACAACCATGTTCATGCTCTGCCTCTCTCCAGCGGCCAGCCATCAACACGCCAGGGGCCAGACAGAGAGAGGCCAGGCGGATGAGTCTCTGTCGGTCTGCCGACCTGGCCTCACTGCCGTCGCCTCTTGACTGGCGGGTCAGAAGCCCTGCTGACCTGGCTTCTGTCATCGCCGCCTGCCCGGCCTACGCTATAGATTCTAGCATATGCTGCAGCTCGCTGGCGGTCTCGGCCTGCAACAGGCGCTGAGCCTGGGCCTGCCAGTAGGCCAGGGGCTGACGTGCAAGCCGCTCCTTAACGGCCAGGAGGGCCGGCGGGTTCATGCTCAGCTCGCGCACCCCAAGGCCAACGAGGAGCGGGCCAATCAGGGGGTCGCCAGCTAGTTCGCCGCAGACAGCCACCAGGCGCCCATGCTGCTGACCGGCCTGCGCAATTTGGGCGATGGCCCGCCAGACCGCCGGCTCCAGGCGCCCGAAGAGGGAGGCCACCCGTCCATTGGTGCGATCGACCGCCATTACATATTGATAGAGATCATTGGTGCCAATGCTAAAGAAATCCACCTCACGCGCCAGGACATCGGCCATCAAGGCAGCAGCGGGAGTTTCGACCATGATGCCCACCGCCGGTTTCGCTTCGAAGTGCAGTCCCTGCCCTTCCAGCTCGGCGAGTGTCGCCTCTGTCACCGCTCGCAGGCGGCGCACTTCCTCGACGGCGGCAATCATGGGGAACATGATGTGAAGGGTCACTCCCGTGGCCCGGGCAGCACGCAGCAAAGCTCGAAGCTGCTGACGGAGCAGCTCCTCATGGAGCAGATGAATGCGCGCCCCACGCAAACCCAAGGCCGGATTGGCTTCGTGCCAGGAGCCGATGAGGGCTGACAGAGCCGGGAAAGGCTTGTCGGCTCCGGCGTCAAGGGTGCGGGCAATAATGGTCTTGCCCGCTGGCTGCCCAGCCGCAAAGGCACGGAAGAGACGTCTGTAGGCTACCTCTTGCTCCTGTTCATCGGGAAACTGAGGCCGCCCGCTAAAGAGAAATTCGGTGCGCAGCAGGCCAATGCCTTCAGCCCCAAGCGCCGCAGCCTGCCTGGCTCCTTCTTCATCGCCAACGTTCGCAAAGATAGCTACCGCTACGCCGTCTGCTGTGGCCCCCGGACGTCCACGCCAGTGCTCGCGTTGCTGTCTCCGTTGCTCCCGCTCATAGTGTTGTTTTTGAAGATGTTGCTTCAGTTCACGCTCTTGTTCGGGTGTCGGGTTGAGATACAGCAGGCCACTCCCGCCGTCGAGAGCGATGCGCTGGCCAGGGGTGAGTTGGGCAAAGAGTTCGGGGGCCAGCCCGCTGACCGCAGGGATTTCTAAGGAGCGGGCGATAATGGCGGCGTGGGTTGTGGGGCCCCCAAAGACCGTACAGATACCAGCTACTAGCTTCGGATCGAGCGTTGCGGTATCGGAGGGGGTAAGATCATCGGCGACGAGAATCACTGGTTCGTGCACACTCTCGGCTTGTGGTAGCAGGGGAGCGCCGGCGGTCGCTCCGGCTCCAGAGAGCAGGCGCAGCACGCGCCCGGTGGCATCGCGCACGTCGCTGGCGCGCGCCGCGAGCAATTCATCATCAAGGGCAGCCAGCACTTGGGCATTCTCCTCGGCAACCTCGCGCAAGGCCTGCTCAGCCGGCAGGCCCTCTTGACTGATGCGTTCCAGGGCCGCATCGAGAATCTCGGGGTCCTGCAAAATGAGCTGATGGGCCTCAAAAATAGCGGCCTCTTCCTTGCCCACCGTGCGGGCCACCTGGGCAGTCAGGGTCTGTAGCTCGGTCATGGCTTGCTCAACCGCTGCCCGCAAGCGCTGCTGTTCCTCGGCTATTTGGTCGGGCTTCAGCCTGCTTTCACGGCTCGCGACCGTTGACTGGGGTTGGGACTGCTCTTGTAACGCTGGCGAGCGATAGAGCCAGACAGGCCCAATGGCCAGGCCGGGTGAGAGCGGAACCAGGCGAAGCGGAGCTGACAATGGAGACGGGGAGAAAGTGGGCGCCTGGGATGTCTGTTGATGCTCAGACACAGTGACTCAACCTCCTGAAGAATCGCAGCCGCGGATGGTGCCAACCCGGCGGCGGGTAGGCGATCTAGGCGCGCCGGGCTCTGGGCGCCGCGCGTGGGCATCGGTGCCAAACTGAAATGATGTTCTTATTATCCGGCAAAAATAGCGAGGCTGCAAGAGCGAGAGTTTCCTGGCTGGTAGCGAGTGCCAGAGCGAGAAGGGAGGTCTTCAATGCAGTGAGCGAGCCGACAGGCTCCCTACGCTGGGGGCAGAGACTCAGCAGATCTACGCATGTTTACAGGCCGTTTACCGGCGGTATATACTCCTCAGCGAAGCTATCAGGAAGCGACTTTACACCAGTCGGGAGGAACCAATGCCGGGTAAACGCAAAGCCATTGTCATCCATAGTCCCCACTCCGGGCGAGCGCCGCAGCTTGAAGAGGCCCTGAAGCTCTTGCAAGAGGCGAGTATTGAGCTGGTCCAGGTCGAGCCAATTACGAGTTTAAACGAATTAGCCCCGCAGGGAGCCAATTGGCGCGCTCAGGGTCTCGACCTAGTCATTGCAGCGGGCGGCGATGGTCTGGTCGGTGGGGTAATCAGGCATGTTCTCAAAGAGGGGCCGCCGCTGGCCATTCTGCCGTTGGGTACGGCCAATGATACAGCGCGCTCGCTGGCTATTCCCCAGGACTTGGCCGCTGCCGTTGAGGTGATCGTGGCTGGTCATGAGGCGGCGGTCGACGTCGGCATGGCCCTCCCGGCAGCAACAGCCGCTGCTGACTCTGAGGCTGAGGCTGTAGAGCACGAGGGTGACTACTTCTGTCATACACTGACCATCGGCCTGAACGTTGAATTTGCTCGTTTGGCAACGAGCAGCGAGATGCGGGAGCGTTTCGGCGCCATGACCTACCCAGTGGCGGCCTTCGAAGCACTGCGCTCGCACGAGCCACTCGAGGTAGTTCTACGCTTCGAAGGGCTATTTGTCCCTTCTGGTGTCGGACAATCCTGCGAGAGTATTTCGCTGCCAGCAGAGCTACGCTGTCAGGTCGTCCAGGTCGCCGTGATCAATGCCCCGATCTTCGGCGGGCCTTTGCAGTTGAGTATTCCAGGTGCGAGCATCACTGATCACCTGCTCGATATTGTGGTCGTGCAGGGACCTGACTGGAAGGAGATCGCCGGAGCCATCGGTCAGTTGTTCACCGGCGGCGAGAGCGAGCAGGATGAGAGGGGCGAGGGTTCGGCTCGCCATCCCGCGGAGCTGACAGCTCTTCCCGGCTTGCGTCACTGGCGAGCCGTTGGGGTTACGATCAGCACACCGGCGGGACCGTGCGAGGTGACGCTTGACGGCGAGGTCAAGGGGAAGACCCCTATCACGGCGCGCATCGCTCCCGAGCGCCTGCGTGTCCTGGTGCCATCGACCTGGCAGGCTCAGGGCGCTGAAGCTGGCTGAAGCTGGCGAGTGAGCGAGCCTTCAGTTCCGCCGCCTAGGTAGGAGCGGCTGCCCTCTGCTTTGATTTGAGCGACCGTGGCGGGATGGTGACTTCGCCGGGCCTGGGCGCAGAGAGGTCCGCGGCACACGCGCCGCGTTTCCTTGGCTCTTGTGATACCATAGAGGGAGCGCAGGGAGGCAAGGCCTACAGCACCGCTGCCGCCTGTGGCAGTGGGCTGCTGGTTGTATCTGACGGCGTCGGCAGTCCCTGCCTGCCGACAAGCTCACGAGAAGAGAGTATTGGCCCGCCCAGGAGCAGCGACGCAACGCTGTCGCCGGCAGAGAAGAAGGGAGAGAGCAACGATGCGTATTGTTTCCTTGCTCGCCAGCGCTACAGAGATGGTAGCGGCCCTTGGCTGCACAGAGCAACTGGTGGGGCGCTCCCATGAATGCGACTATCCGCCCGAGGTTCAGCGCCTGCCAGCCTTGAGCCGTCCCGTCATTGATATCAATACTAGCAGTGCAGGGATCGATGCCCAGGTTCGGCAGCTTGCAGGAACGCGTCAGCGTGGCAACGCCGCCGCACTGCAAGCCCTGAGCATTTATCAGATCGATGTCTCCCGCCTCCAGGAGCTGCAACCGGATGTCATTTTGACGCAGACCCAATGCGAGGTCTGCGCTGTCAGCGAGCGCGATGTTAGTGAGGCGGTGCGGCAGCTCACCGGCCTGCAGCCACGGATCGTTTCCCTGGCCCCCTATCGTCTCAGTGATGTCTGGGAAGATCTGCGACGGGTGGGGGCCGCCCTGGGACGTGAGGCCGAGGCCGAGGCGCTGATCGCTAGCTATCAACGACGTCTGGAGCAGTTGCGTCAGCGCTGCGCCCGCCTGAGTGCTGAGCGTGGGCAACCACCACGCGTGGCGATCCTGGAATGGCTTGACCCGCTGATGGGGTCCGGCAACTGGACCCCCGAGCTGGTTGCCTGTGCCGGCGGTGAACCAGTTCTGAGCGCCGGCGGGCAGCACGCGCCGTGGGTGAGCTGGGACGAGCTGCGCCAGGCCGATCCCGAGGTGCTGATCCTTTCGCCCTGTGGCTTCGATGTGGAGCGCACCCGGCAGGACGCCTCTCTCCTCCAGCAGCACCCCTCTTGGCCTACCTTGCGCGCTGTGCGAGAGGGGCACGTCTACCTGATCGATGGCAATCATTATCTGAACCGCTCAGGGCCACGGCTGGTCGAGTCGGCGGAGCTGATCGCGCTGGCGCTCTGGGGCGAGCGGGCAGAGGTACCCTTGCCGGCTGAAGGCTGGCAGCCTTTAGGCTGAGGAGTCACCAGGGCAAGCTGCGGGGGCGATTAGCGAGGCCAATCTCAGGCTAGCAAAGAGAGGGTCACTCTTCACTGCTTGCTTGCTGATTGGCCCTCGTTTGGCAGCGGCAGCGCCCTGAGTGCGTATGAGAGAGACTTGTCCATCAGGGCGCCAGCTCAAGGCCAGCCAGCAACAGCAGAGTGACCCTCTTGCGCCTCCTGTTTGACCACAAGCAGTGGTAGCG
The DNA here is from genome assembly GCF_019683755.1 of Thermogemmatispora sp. Lineage (GTDB taxonomy): Bacteria > Chloroflexota > Ktedonobacteria > Ktedonobacterales > Ktedonobacteraceae > Thermogemmatispora. Next base: position 38,894 of record NZ_JADGHT010000006.1, read on the forward strand.
GCAGCAGGAGCCAGGCGTGAGCGCCAGCCAGCGGCGCTCGTCAAGACTGCTCGCCGCGCCTGGGCGCCGAGGCCCAGAAGATCGCTACCACAAAGAGGGCGAACAGCAGGATAAGGAACCCCATCAGTCCGTCGACAATGGGGGCCAGGCTGAATTGAAAGAGGCCGGCGGAGGCAAAGAGCAGCACAACGAGAATCCCAACGACCGGGAAAAGATAGAGCCAGTTGTAGCGCCGTGTTGGATCAGCAGCCCGCCGGCGCCGGCTCGGCAACGGTGTATAGTCAGACTCCAGTGGCTCCATGAAACGCCTTTCTACGGCAACGAGCGCAAGTCAGAGGCAGACAGCCCAGACGAGCAGGCTATCTCTGGACCTTCCGGCTCGCACCCGCAGCGGATGATTTCAGCATTCAGCTCAGTTCAGTTCCTGGTGAACCAGCGGCACCACTCTGAGCAGGCTCGCGCCGCTGCCTCGTTCCGTTCACCGGCCCTTATTATAGTGCGTCCTGGACGCGAACGCAACTCTGCCAGCAGCCCGGTTGCTGACCCATCCCAGGTCACTGGCGGTGAAGCGGATCGCCAGCGCTTCTCACCGGTCAGCCCAGTGGCTGGCTGGAGTGCTTTCTCTGCGCGCCAGGCCGACTCAGGGGTGAAGAGAGGCATCTCTCCTACGAGGCGCGATGACAGCCAGACTCAGGAGAGGAGTGAAGTGAACGCCTGACCGAAATATAAGGAAGCGGGCGCAAACGATTGAGATAGCGACGCACCTCCAAGGCATTGACATGATAAGCGGAACCTTTCACGGTGGCAGGGATGCGGCCCTCAGCAATGGCAGTACAGAGGTCGGCAATGGTCAGGACACGCTCAGACATGAGGTACCTCCATGAGGACTGTGCACTCGTAGCCGGCCAGTCCCACCCGCCCGCTCGCCTTGCTTACTACCCTTTTCTTTTC
>NZ_JADGHT010000135.1 GCF_019683755.1 Thermogemmatispora sp.
GACTGCACCGAGCTGGGCCGTGATCACTCTGGTGGCTATGCTATTGCTGTTACCGGCCACCCCTACCCTGGCAGGGAAAGTCTTCGGAAGCTGGCGCGGTGCCCTGGTGAGCAGCCTTCTAACCGCAGCACTCTGGGGACTCAATAGGCTCTTGCCAGCAAACCGCTTTTTCCCAAGCACCTGGCAGAGCGCCGTCGCCCTGGCTGGCTGGCCCCTGGCTGCTGTCTTCACCGGCTGGCTAGCCCGGCGTGCTCGCTTCCGGTCCTTTGGCCAGGCCTGGCGCGCTCACCTCGGTGGTTTGCTGATCATGCTTGCCACGCTCACCATTGGTCTTTTCTCCAGTCCCTCTTTTACCCAGCCGTCGCCACAGTCGATCCAACTGGCCGAGACGTATCTAAGCCTGTATTGCTGCATTTTTCCTATCTGGCTGTTACTAACCTCGACCTGCGGGATGTTGCTAGAAATGCTGATTCAGAAGCTCACCGGACTCCTTCAGCCGCGTCTGCGGAGGGATCAACCTGGATAATTCGCCCACCCGCCGCACGCCGCAGGCGGTCCTGCACCGCCAGCCCCAGGCCCACAGGCCGAAAGCTGCGACAGAGGATCACATTGACCCCTGCCTCTTCCAGCGCCCGCAAGGTGGCAAAGAGGGCCGCCGCTATCCTCGCCGGCTCCTCCAACGAGGCCGGCGCCTGCACCAGGGCCCCACGCTCGGCACATGGGCGCAGGGCTTCTACATCTTCGCTCGCCGCCAGAATGCCCACCCGCTCGCCACGCTCCAGGCGACGCAGCGTCTCCGCAACGATGGCCGCACGCTGGGCCTCATCTTCTCCCTCGAAGAGCAGCAGAGGCACTGTCGGCGAATAGTGCACGAGCATCTGACCGGGCGAGCGCTGCGCTTCTCCCTCCTCGCGCTCGGGTTTGTCAAAGGCCGTGGTCCGTGGCGGCAGAGGTGGCTCTATCTCCGGCAGCACCTCGCGCAGAGCCTCCAGGCTGGTTCCACCGGGGCGCAGGATGCGCGGCACCGGCGCAGCGACATCGACCACCGTCGACTCAACGCCGACCGGTGTTGGCCCCCCATCGAGGATCAGCGGCACGCGCCCGCCGAGATCTGCTAGCGCGTGCTGGGCCGTCGTTGGACTGACATGCTTGAAGCGGTTGGCGCTGGGCGCGGCGATAGGTCTGCCGGCAGCCCGAATGAGAGCGCGCGCCACGGGATGGCTCGGCATGCGCACGGCCACCGTCTCCAGGCCCGCCGTCACCAGGGTCGGCACTTGCTTCCCACGCGGCAAAATCAACGTTAATGGGCCAGGCCAGAAAGCGGCAGCCAGCCGCTGCGCGCGTTCCGGCACACTAGCAGCTACCGTCTCCAGCTCTTCCATCTGTGCTATATGCACAATGAGCGGATCAGTCAACGGGCGTCCCTTGGCGGCAAAGATGCGCCGCGCCGCCTCTTCCCGTAACGCATCGCCCCCCAGGCCATAGACGGTCTCCGTTGGAAAAACCACCAGCTCGCCCGCCCGCAGCAGCGACGCCGCCCGCTCAATGATGTCTGCCTGCGGCTGCTGCGGATCAACAGCGATCACTTCCGTTTGCATTGCCTTGCTGTTGTCGGCCATCAGTACTGTGAGCAACCACCTTCTTGACGTACTTACTGGCTTTCTTTCTGACTGTCTGAATGGGAGCCGGCCAGCGCTCTGCCCCATCACCAAGTACAATAGCACGGCGAGGCGATCTCAACCGCCCAGTTCGCGGCCCCATTCTCAGTCTGACAGCGCTCAGGGGCAGTCATTTTCCCAAGCAGGCTTACTGGCTAGCGACCTAACGCTCCCGCCCATGCTTTGGCTCCGGCCCCTGTCCCATAGCTCCCTGGCCGGCAAGAAAGCGCTCATAGTCGGCGAAGATCGCGCGTGTCTCCTCTCCCAGACGGCGCAAGGCCTCGTCGCGCTCTAACCAGAGCGGCTCACCCTCCAGGCTTGAGCGTAACTGTCCACCGATCACCTCGCCATAGACGACCGCCGTTAAGGAACTCATCTGCGTCACAGAGGCGCTCACCAACCAATAGCAGCCGATAATGCTCCGGGCCTGAATCTGCAGGCCGGTCTCTTCCTCACATTCACGTACCGCCGCCTCCAGCGGCGTTTCGTGCCAGCGGATAAAGCCCCCGGGAAAGCTCCACGTGCCCCGAGCCGTGCGCACCACCAGGAAGCGCCCTCGGTCCTCAACCACAACATTGACCGCTCCCAGCGGCGGGAGATTGCCCCCAAGCAGCAGGTTGAGTAGATTGAAGCAGATACTGACAACGGCCTTGAGCAGGCTATAGACCACAGATTGCGTCTCCTTACATTAGCCTATGCTATGCTTTCCATTGTATTCCATGTGAGAAGAGCGCAACCTGCTTGCCTGGCGCTCTCAATAACCGTGGTGTGAGACAGAGAGCACAGAGAAGGCTGCGATCGATCCGTCCAACAGCCAAAAAAATCCCACTCCCAGGAAAGAGGGACACATGGGCCGGGCCTTGCTTCAAGGCATAACCTGCTAGCAGCCTGCCGGCTAACCAGCCACAGTCGGCAGCAGGCAATGAGGCAGTCTGGCGTCCATCATTACCTCTCGAGTGAAGGCGTCGCAGATGAGGAATCGGCTGCATCAGCAGTATGGCGCGAGTCGGCTTGCTGGCCAGCTTCTCCTCGTTCCCGCTGCACCTGCTGCGCTTCCTCCCTGCTTCGGCAGATAATCAGTTCGTGGTCACCAATACGAATGTGGTCGCCTATCTGCAGCACCTGACTGCCCTTCTGCGCCAGACGCTGGCCATTGACAAAGACCCCTTCGGCATTATCGCCATCGAGAATGAGGAGCTTTCTCCCTTCGCGCTTCAGGAAAGCGTGACGCCGAGAGACGCGCCGATCTCCTTCAAGCAGGATGCCGCTATCGCCGGCGCGCCCGATAGTGATTTCCGCAGCAGCCAGCTCCACAAGGGTCGCGGGACGCGCCGCGGTCGCCGGTGGCAGCACTAGAACATAAGCCGGTGGATCATCCGCCAGAGCTTCAGAGGCAAGCGCTGATGACTCAGACAGCTCTCCAGGGCACTCTGCCGGCTGCTCTTCTCCTTCCTTCAAGGTGCCAGCCGTTTCCCCACTTTCTCCATCCTCGCGCGTCGACACTACTATTTCAGCGGCCACCGCCGTTGTGGGGACCTTCTCTGATTCCGCCTGCGAGCCCTCTACTGTTAAGGCCGTCTGTGTCTCGCCAAGGCGAGCCTCCTGACTCTGAGGCTGCTCCAGAGATTCGGCAGCCACTGGGGGGTGCGGCTGCGGATGGAGACCGGATAGCACTTCGAGCAAAGACCCCTCGGAGAGAAGCCCAGGCTGCGCCTGCCCTCCATCTGCTGGGCCAGGAACTGCCTCAGTCTGTCCAGTCTCACCCTTGTCCTGACCCTCCTGCCCGGCAGCAACGGGAGCAGGAGCTACCATCTCTACAGAGGAAAGCGCAGGTACGGCTGGCACTGGGGCCGCTGCAGGCACGTCGCTCTGTCCAGAAGTCACGGATTGGGATGCATCTGCTGAGGGCCGGGTTGCTTGTAACAGGGCCTCCAAATAGGTCAGGGCAGAGCCGGCCTCGGAACCGCTCACAATGCGGTCGCCGCCAGCAGTCTCTACAGCCGTCGCCTCTACTGCTGGCCCTTCCCTGGTCCGCTCTGTGGCTACTTCTGGCGCAGGCTGACTCTCCGAGACGCTCCTCAGCACGGACACGGCATCCGGCTGGCCCTCTTCATCGGGAGAGCGCTGCTCACCCGCGACTGGCTCCGGCTGCGCTTCTGGCAAGAGCGGGGTAGCACCATCACCGCTAGCCATTGCCGGCTGCCCATCGCGTCCATCGTGCAAGCTGCTCCCATTGCCCATCTCAGCCTCTGCCACCAACAGCGTTACTCCCGCCTGTTCTTCACTAGTCGCTTCTCCAGTCCTTTTATCTTCTGTTGCTTGAATTATCACTTGTTCCTGTTCCTGCGTCTGAGAGGCTGACGGCAAGGTGTCTTGCTCAGAGGTAACCTCTGCCCCGGCCAGTGCAGCAGCCAGCATTGGCCCCACTGCAGCCGCAGGCTCCGCCTCACCAGCGACCGCTGACGGCTGACTCTCGTCCGTTGTCTGCCCATGTGGCGGCCGGCTCTCCATCCTGAGAGCCTCTTGCTCTGAGGCCGCGGGCGCAGCCACTGCCTCGCGAGGTTGCTCCTCAGCAGGCGTCGCAGGAGTGGGCTGAACGCTCGAAGCAGCCAGACGCTGCACAACCTGGCGCAGCGCATCCGCGAAGGCCAATACCGAAGGATAGCGATCCTCGGGATAGACCGAAAGTGCGCGGCGGATGATCCCCTCCACTTCCAGGGGCATCTGAGGATTCAGAGACAGGAGCGAAGGGAAGGATTCAGAGAGTTTAGCCTGAGCGATCTCCTCGGGCAGGCCCAAATAAGGGGGACGTCCAGCAAGCCACGTATAGACAATCACCGCCAGAGCAAACTGATCGCTAGCCTGAGTGGCCCGCCCACCGAGCTGCTCTGGAGCCGCCGTCACGGGCATCACCGGACGCAGCAGCCGTCCAAAGCGGCGCACAAAGTGCGCCAACCCCGTATCGGCCAGCATAAAAGGGGCATGGTCTGGCGCGCCTTCAACGTTTGGCCCACGCAGCACCATAATGTTGGCTAGAGTCAGTCCCCCATGTAGATAGCCGGCATTGTGAATATGCTGGAGCGCCTGCGCCAACTGATGGGCATAGCTGACTGCCGCGGACAGCTCCAACGGCGGACTAAACCACAAGCGCCCATCGCTGTTTAGAAGCGAGCCACTGCTGAACAAGCGCCGCGCCACATAGAGGCTACCATGCAGCTCTCCATAATCGAGCACAGGCGCCAGGTAGCGGTGAGTCAACTGACTGATGCCTTGCATCTCACGGAAGAACTGCCGCCGTGCTGCATCAGAGAGCGGCGCCCAGGGATGCAGCAGCTTCAATACCACTTTGCGTAACAGCAGCGTATCCTCCGCCTCATAGCTTTCACCGGCTACTCCGCTGCCAAGAAGCTTGATAACACGATAGCGTTCGAACCTCTGGCCTTCTCGCAATGCCGGCATAGGCGACCTCGCTTTTCCCCAGATAGCATCTGTCGCTATTGTAGCATGTTTCTGCTGGCAGACAGCAAAGCAGTAGTACTAAATCGGGGAACCTTGTTTCGTAGTAGAAAAGCCGTAAGGCTATGAACAACCTTCTCCAAGATGAGGAGGTAGCGGAGAAGAGCGGCCCTGGCCAGAGCCTGGCTCAGCATTCCCCCTCAGTATCAGGGGCCTGCTCCTTATCTTTCCCGTCAGGGGAGCGCGCCCCAGGCTCAGCGGCAGCGGCTATGGTCGTCGGTGACGTCTCCTCCGCGCGCGAGACAGTTGCCAAGGCTCGCTGCCGTTGCTCCGCAGGAGCTGCCTCCCCCACTTGCCTATCGCGACCCTGCTCCCGATGAGCGAGGACTGCCGCCTTTTGCCTGCTCAAGCGAGCGCGACGCAGACGGTAGAGGAAGAGCGCCGCCAGCCCAACGACAAGCAGCACCAGGGCCCCAGTCCAGCTAATGGTACGCGCCAGGTGCTCGACAGCCGCAAAATTATCGTGGAAAACGCGCCCGGCAAAGTAGCCGAGCAGCCCGAAGACTGTCGCCCAGACAATGCCTCCCGCCGCATTGTAGATAAGAAACGTCCGCCAGCGCATGCGATTGACCCCCGCCAGAAAGGCCGCCCAGGCCCGCAGCACAGCAATGAAGCGCCCAAAGAAGACCGTCTTGTCGCCGTGACGGGCAAAGAACTGCTCGGCCCGGTCCAGATGCTCGGCCTTCAGAAAGAGGTAGCGCCCAAAACGCTCGACCAGAGGCCTGCCACCGTGACGACCGAGCAGATAGCCCAGGTTATCGCCAACAATGGCCCCAAGCGCCGCGCAGGCAATGACCAGCGGAATTTGTAGCTGGCGATCAACCCCGGCCAGGAACGAGGCCAGCAAGAGCATCGTCTCCCCAGGGAAGGGAATACCCGAGCTTTCAATCATAATAAAGAGGGCCACCGCGAGATAGCCCCAGACATGCAGCGCCTCTTGGAGCGTCTGCAGCGAGATGAGCGCTGCCAGCGTTCCCAACGATACCATTGGCCGGCTGACAATGCCCATCAGTGCTAAGCGCGACCACCAGAACATGCCGCCTCCTTCCCTTTCAGCGGGTGCTTATCACAAATCAAGCGAGCGATCTTTTACCGGGCCAGTATACGCCCCGATCCGCCAAAACACAATCTCAAGGACCAGACGGACGCAGCAAGAGGCCCCCGTTACTGCTACTACTGCTACGCCGCCTGGTTTGCCACCAGCCGCCCAACCAGGCTAATCCAAAGGCCAGGCTGGGCGGAGCCACTGCACTGAGACCCATCCAGCCGATCCAGCCACCTTTTGCCGGCACATAGCCGCGAGAAAGATAGATGGCAAAGGCTGAGAGCGAGAAGACGAGAACAAAGACCTGCAAGGCATACTCTAGAGCTTTGGAGCGCTCAGATAGAGGGAGAGCCAGCGGGGCCAGAGCTATGAGCCAGGCCAGGTACCAGGGGAAAAACCAGGGGGTCACCAGGAAGATGGCCCCCATCGTCAGCAGTGAACCAACAGCCCAGCGCTGCAACTGGGGCTGCTTCCAGAGCAACCACAGTGCTCCTCCCAGAGCAACCAGGAGAGCCAGCCCCTGGAGAGCATTCCAGGTGCTTCGCTGCCCCAAGAGGGCGAGCAGTTGCCCTGCCATCCCCTGGAGCGGCTGCGGATGATAGTGCCTCCATTCCTGAATGGCACGCAGAATCGAAAATTGCCCCAGCTCGCGACTGGTCGAGGGTGGCGCCACCAGGCTGATCATGATCTCATGAGGACTGTGACCGACCCAGAAAGGGAAATAGGCCAGCCCCCCTACACACAGCCCACAGCCAAGCGCCAGCAGAAGCTGCGCTAAGGCCGGGCGCCAGTAGCGACGCAAGGCCGGCAAGAAGCGCTGGCTACCCTCAGGCCGCAGCGTTCGCATCAGAAGCAAGCAGAGAAAGAGCGCCACCCCAAGTAGAGCCGTAAACTTGATCAAGGCCGCCACTAGCATGAGCACCAGCGCCGGTAACCAGTACCGCGTTTGCTCAAGGCGTGCCCCTTCAGCATCAGCACAGCACCAGCAGCCCAGCAGCAGGCCGGTCATCATTAAGACATCGTTGTGAGCCCCCAGAGCGCTTTCGATGAGCATGAGCGGATTAAGCCCGTAGAGGATTCCCCCCACGGCTATCACACGCTCTGAACGCCCCAGCGCTCGCAGAATTAGCACAATCAGAGCCATGTTGAGCAGGTGAGCAGCCAAGGCGAGGAGGCGAAAAGCCAGCACGTAGGCTACGGCATTGGCCCCCAAGAGCCAACTTAAAGCCGCACAGACCAGTAGCCAGAGTGGTCCGTAGGCCGCTACCGCCGTTTTCCAGTCGTCTAACGGCGTAAGGGGATCGTTTGGAAAGGCGGAGAGCGGGACAAAGTAGGGGTTGGCCCCGTGTGCCACAATGACACGACCATAACCAGCGTAGACAAAGATATCGTGCGAGAGCATGCCAGGCGCTACGACCAGTATTCCTCCGCCTATCAGGAGGATACTACCCACTAGCCCCAGCAATTGGCAACGCTGACGCGCCGTGGCGACCCAGTTCCAGACCAGCCATAGCACTGTTCCGTAGAGCAGGAAGAGCACAAGCATCCAGAAATGAAAGGTGAGATCAGCTTTGTCTAGAAACGGCAGAGCACGCGAGCACAAGAGCACCAGGCGGGTGGGCAGCCAGAGGCCCAGCGGTCTCAAAAGGGTGCCCGGAAGCCGGCCCGCCACAGGATGCCCGGCTAGCTGCTCTAGGGGGGCTATAGCCACCACAACACCGGTCAGGTAGAGAACGAGTAGCACAGCCACGAGCGAGAAACGCGTGCGCATGTGCGCTGAAGTCACGCGCTTCCCATGCTGTTCTCTTTCCTGTTGTCTATCTTCAATCAGTAGTTTGTTGTTCATGTGCCATCTAGCGCTTTTGAGCCGATCCCAGCGGGCCAAGCCTTTGGCAGCGCGAGTCAGGATCAGGCCCAGGTTAAAGCTGCCAATGCTCGAGTATCCTCCATTGGCGAACCATTCTCCAAGCATCCTCACACCATTCTCACCTGATTCTCACACCATCCAGAAGCCCATGATGAAAATGATGCTCAGCGTGGCCTGGAGAGGTGGAAAGATCAGGGTTATCGCCTGATGGAGGCGTGGGCGTTCGCAGGCGAGCGCCGCTAAAGTCATAAAGCCAGGGAACATCTCCAGGACAAAGCGCTGATTAGAGATGAGCGAATCTGGCTGATTGATGCTTGGCTCTATCAGGTAGAGAAGCAGCAAAGCGGCGATCCAGAGGGTATAGCTGAATCGCAGACGGCGCCAGCCCAGCACCGCTAGCACGATAAAGCCCAGAGTGGCGCTGAGGTCAAGCACTAGATGAACGGAGAAGAGCGAGCCAGCAGGCTGTAGCCAGAATAGCTCTACCAGCGCTTTCCAGATGCCTTCCCACGGCCAGACAGTGCGATGGGCCCAACGATATTGTACTGCCGCAAAGCTGAAAGGCGAGTGAAAGAGATGCCAGCAATAGAGACAGTAGAGGCCTGTCCCCAGCGGTATCAGTACTATCGGCAGGATACGCAGAATGAAAGAGCGCCACTCACCTCGCTCAGGGAGCAGCCCCAGGCTGCTGCGGGTGGTCCAGACTTCCCACAGGTAAGGAAGGGTCAGCAAGATGCCCGGCGAGCGTGTTAACGCTGCTAGCATCCCAAGGAACCCAGCCAGCCACCAGCGCCTGCGACGTAAGGCCAGGAAGCAGCCTGTGACCAGCAGCAGGAAAAGCGATTCGTTATAGGCAGTGAAGAAGAAAAAGGCCGTCGGGAAAATACAGAGATAGAGCAGCGTACGACGGCTCATCTGCTCGCCCAAAGCCTCGCTGGCGAGCTGATAGAGTGTGAACAGGGAGCCGAGTAGGGCTAGATTGCTGATAAGGACCCCAAAGAGGAAATAACCGTGATTACCAACGATATGGGCACAGATGCTGATCAGTAGTGGAAAAAGCGGAAAGAATGCGCTGTCAAAGGGACTGCGATAGCCGAACTGGGCAATCTCTACATAGTGAATCGCATCCCAGCGCTTCCAGGACGTGGCTGCCGCTAGCAGGCTGACCGGCGGCGCTATATACTGCGGAGGCCGCGGCCCATTGAGCAGGGTATAGGCAAAGTAGGTTACCAGAATCAGCGCGATGCGGCTCAGAATAAACAACCAGAGAATATCGGCAGTTGGCGCACGTTTCATAGAATAGTACTCTTTTCTCCCTCTATATCTAGAATAACATGAAAGTGCAGGCTTGCCCTTCTTCTGCTATCTTTCTTTGCTTCCTTGCTGGCATTCACTGTTATAACGAGCAACCCAGAGAGGTGGTCAAAACAAAGCCTTTCTTCCCGGTGATCCGCCCCTTTCTGACAAAGATAAGTATGGGAGAGCAAGGCACATGACTGAGACCAGATACTATCTTCCTTCCTGCCAGCGCAGGCGTTTCACGCAGGCCAGGGTGATCGCTCAGAACGCCGGGAGCAGGAAAGACCCAGTCAACTCTGATACCAGGCCGCCACTCCAGTCGAGGTGCTCGGCTCGCCTCCTTATTGTCCTGCCAAGTACCTCCTCTTGCTGCAAACCCATTCTGGGACTATCTTCGTCAATAAAGTCGCAGGTATTCTTTCAGCTCACTAGCCCGCCAGCCGGCTGAAGAGCAGCGGCCTGGTGAGCCAGTGTGTTAAGCAGGCCGGTCAGTCAGTGTCAATTTGCCAAGGCTGGACCTTGGCAGGACGCCAAAGGCCTTTTGCTTCTCCGCCAACATTGATGAGTCCTCTTGCGGTCGCCGTCTCTCCGTGCTATAGTGTATTTAACATTCCCTTAACATAAAGTTAATATTCAGTTAATGCTTCCTCAGTCGGTGCAGCGAGCCAACGGGCAGCGCAGCCCGAGCGAGCAGAGCGAGCTGGACCAAGCCGGGCTGCGAGCCAGACCCCCAAGCCAGCGGGCATAGCCAGCCTCCATAGCAGCGCGGCAACAAAACCAAACAGCCAGTCAGGCGACTTCGCACGCACGCCACCACGACGCGAGCCGATAACATCGCCTCTTAGGCGAGCCGGCTGAGCACTGTTCAGGTCAGCTTGGCAGTCTCCATGCGGGCTGCTGAAGACAGCTCCTCATAGGAGCCGGAAGATCTCAGAGATCAGAGACGGGAGGGGAGAGATAGCAAGCAATGGCAACGGCAAGCAATCCGACAATGGTAGTGGGCCTGTTGCTTGGTGGGGCCCTCTTATTGCTCTATGGTCTGCGCCTCCTATCGGAGGCCATGCAGCGCGCCGCTGGTCCGCGCCTGCAAAAGGCCACGATGGCGCTAGCCCAGCGCCCTTTCATGGCGTTCGGCGTCGGTCTGCTGGTTACAGCGCTGACGCAGAGTTCAAGCGCAACGTCCTCGCTCCTGGTGGAACTGGTGAATGCCGAGCTGGTTCCGTTAACGACGGCCTTCGTCATGATCCTGGGCACCAATGTCGGCTCTACGCTGGTCGTGCAGTTGCTTGCTTTCCATATCGCCGACTATGCTATCCCGATCGCCGGCGCAGGGGCTGCTTTGGGACTGCTGACACAGCATAAGCCACAGCGCGATCTGGGACAAGCAGCCTTCGGCTTTGGGGTAATCTTGCTTGGCCTGGCAGCCTTGCAGGCCGGCAGCGGTCCGATTGCCGCCAGCCCGATTACTGCCGAGGTACTGCGCGCTTTGACGGGGGCGCCGCTTGTGCTGGCCCTGTTGGGCCTGTTGTTGGCCCTGGCCTTTGCCTCTAGCGCAGCAGCCATTGGCCTGGTGCTGGTCTTGACCGCTAGCGGGGCGCTCTCTGTCTTTGCCGCTCTGGCGCTGCTCTTCGGGGCCAATATCGGCTCAACCCTGACCGCTCTGCTGACGGCCCTCAGTCGCCAGTCAGTGACAGGGCGCCGTTTAGCTCTGCTCCATACCGGTACCAAGTCGCTGGGCGCCGCTGTCGCCCTGGCTCTGCTGCAGCCGTTGACCAGCTTGCTGGCTCAGCTCGGATTGGAACCTGCCTGGCAGGTGGCCCTGACGCATCTGATCTTTAATCTGGCCCTGGCAAGCGTCTTTGTTCCTCTGGCCGCTCCAGTCACGCGCCTGGTGACGCTCCTGCTCCCTGAGCAGGAAAATCAGTATGAACAGCAGCTAGGGCCACGCTACCTTGATCCCGAGGCCCTGGCTTCACCGGCGGTCGCCCTGGGTCAGGCGACGCGCGAGGTGCTGCGCATGGCCGATATCGTGACGGAGATGCTGCGCCTGTCGATGCTGGCCTTCGAGAAACCTGACGCCCGCGTGCCTGAGCGCATTCACGAGTTGGATGACCAGCTTGATCAGCTTAATGCGGCTATTAAGCGCTATCTGACTCAGCTCGATGAGAGTCGCCTGACGCGCGAGCAGGTGCAGCGGGAGCTGGCGCTCCTCTATATTATTACTGATCTTGAGGCCATCGGCGATATCATCGAT
>NZ_JADGHT010000136.1 GCF_019683755.1 Thermogemmatispora sp.
CGCGACGCCGACCTGGCTATTATCGAAGGCATGATGGGCCTCTACGACGGACGCGAAGCTCAAAGCGACGCCGGCAGCGCAGCCGAGATCGCTCAACTGCTGCAGACCCCGGTGATTCTGGTGCTGGATGCCTGGGCTCAGGCTCGCAGTGCAGCCGCGGTCGTCCTTGGTTTTCAGCGCTTCGCTCCCCAGCTCCCCCTTGTGGGTGTCATGGCCAACCGTGTGGCAGGCGCTGGCCATGCCCGTCTGCTGAGCGAGGCTCTGGCCTCGACCTGCGGCCTCCCCCTCCTGGCGGCCTTTCCTGCGCTGACCGAGGCTCCCTGGCCTGAACGCCACCTGGGGCTGTTGCCCGCCACAGAGCAGACGCTCAGCTCCACACGTCTCGACAGTCTGCTGACGCTCTTCCGCCAATCCTGTGCCCTCGACCAGATACTGACGCTGGCACGGCAAGCCCCTCCACTAGTGGCATGTGCAAGCCGAGCTGAGTCGCCCGCCCCGGCAAGCGATGAAAGGGTCCGCTTGGCGCTGGCCTACGATGAGGCCTTCAGCTTCTATTATCCCGATACCCTTGATCTGCTGCGTCAGGCAGGGGCCGAGCTGGTTCCTTTCAGTCCTCTGCACGATCGCCAACTGCCTGCAGATTGCGCTGGCCTCTACCTTGGTGGCGGCTTTCCCGAGGAATACGCTGCCCAACTGGCGGCCAATGAGGAGCTGCGCCGCGCGCTGGCTGAGCTTGTGGCGGGAGGGCTGCCCTGCTACGCCGAATGTGGCGGCCTGATGTACCTCTGCCGCCATCTGTATACGGCCAGCGGGAAGACCTACCCCATGCTCGGGCTGATCAAGCGTGATTGCATCATGGAGAGCGCCAGCGCCGCTTTACAGATCGGCTATCGTCTGGCTCAGGCTCAGCGCGAAAGCTTGCTCCTGCCGCACGGGGCCCAGGTGCGCGGCCATGAGTTTCACTATTCCAGGCTGGATATGGGACCAGCGCCAGCAGAGGCCGCCTATCTGCTTAGCTCGCCCGATGGTCAATATCAACAGCTTGAAGGCTTCGCCCGCGGCAATCTGCTGGCCAGTTACCTTCATCTCTCCTTCAGCGGCTTCCCCGAGGCCGCCTGGCGCTTCGTGGCGGCTGCCCGCCGCTGGCGCCAGAGCCGGCTTTGAGGCGAGGGCCGCCATCGACAGAAGGGCTGGCAGGCCGCTGTGACCACCGTGTGATCATAGAGCGACTGCCAGCCCCAACTCCATCTAGGCGCTTAACTCGCTCACTTTGGCCCGAAGACCCCAAATTGATCGGCGTTCTGCGCCGTCACCAGAATGCAATCGATCGACTGCTTCTCCGGTTGTCCTGTAGAACCGGTCTTGATGTACTTGTCGGCCTCATCAACGGCAAGTTGGGCAATGCGCACTGCAGGCTGCAGGACTGTGGCTTTGATGCCCCCCTGCTTAATCGAGGCAATGACGTCGGGACTACCATCAAAGCCCACCACGATCACATTGGTCTTGTGGGCCGCTTGCAGCGCCGCCCAGGCGCCTAGCGCCATCGTATCATTGCCCGCGATCACCCCCTTGATGTCGGGATGGGCCTGTAGGATAGTTTGCATCTTCTGGAAGGCCTCGGTCTGATCCCAGTTGGCGCTTTGTTGGGCTACCATCTTCATACGCGGGTATTGATCAATCACGTCGTGATAGCCCCGCGAGCGGATGGCCGCATTCGTATCAGACTGCTTACCGAGCAACTCGACATAGTTGCCCTCTTCCCCCATCAGCTTGACGAACTCCTGGGCCCCCAGGGTCGCCCCCTGATAGTTGTTCGAGACGATCTGCGCCACCGCCACGCCCGTGGCGTTGATCTCGCGATCGATCAGGAAGACCGGTACACCCGCATTCTTGGCCTTGCGCACTGCTGCCACTGTGGCATCCGCGCCGGCATTGTCGAGAATGATAGCTGCCGCGTGGCGCGCGATGGCTGTGTCAATCAGCTGATTCTGCTTGTTGACATCATCGTCGTGCGTCACCGCTACTGTCTCGTAGCCCAGAGCCTGGGCCCGGGCCTTGGCGGCGTCCGCCTCCGCCTTGAAGAAAATATTGTCGTAGGCCGGGGTGATAATGAAGATCAGCTTCTTGCCCCCCGAGCTGCTGGATGAAGTCGACGATGACTGGCCTGAGCTGCCACAAGCAGCCAGACTCAGGCTGACCAGCATCAGCACGGTCAGCAGGTACAGCATCCGTCGAAGCATAGCTGTTTCCCTTCCTTTCAACACTCTTCTTTGAGAAAGAGCGAGCGATTCTGATCACTGGGCGGGCACTCCTCATTACCTGATGAGCGAGCACCCTGCTCGTCATGTTGTGCTACTCAGCGGCTCGCCCCAGAGCGACTTTCTCGCGCCCAGTGCGAGCGCCTGGCTGCTGCGATCGCGGGAGCCTTTCCGGCTCCGTGGGCTACTGGGGTCCCATTCCCTGGCCCATCTCACTAGTGTCCGCTGCTGCGATCAGCGCACGGCTGCCTATGCGTTCCCTCCTCCTTTCTTGTTCGCCACAGCGGCGCTCCTGCCCGCACTGCACTGTGCGGACTCAGGCCGCGATGGCGCGCTTCTGCCATCGCTGCTGTAGCTGGTCAATGACGACCGCCAGCACAATCACGGCGCCCTTGATGACCATCTGCCAGAACTCGGAGACGCCGATGAGCACTAGCCCATCGCTGAGGACGCCTATCACAAACGCGCCGATGATGCTTCCCAGAATGGTTCCCCGTCCCCCAAAGAGCGAGGTGCCTCCCAGCACCACCGCCGCGATGGCATTCAATTCATAGCTCTCGCCCGTTGCTGGTTGAGCGGCCTGTAGCTGTGAGGCAATCACCAGTCCTGTCATAGCCGCACAGAAACCGGAGATCACATAGACCAGCAGCTTGACGCGGTTGACGCGAATGCCCGAGAGCTGCGCCGCTCGCTCGTTGCCTCCAATGGCATAGACCTGGCGCCCGAAGGGCGTGCGGCTCGCCACAAAGGAGGCCACGGCGCCAAAGAGCACCATTAGCCAGATCGGCATCGGTACCCCCAGCAGGCTGCCCGTTCCCAGGAAGGGGAAGCCCGTATTGCCCAGGGAGGGATCGCCCCCCAGGTCGGGAAAGGTCGCCCCGTTGGAGGTCAAGAGCGCCAGCCCGCGGGCTGCATAGAGCATGCCCAGCGTGGCAATGAAGGGGGCCACACTGAGCCGCGTGATCACCAGCCCATTGACGAGGCCAAGCACGATGCCGACCAGCAAGCCCACCAGGATCACGATCCAGACGTTGAAGTAGACCACGACCCCAAACATGGGCAGCGGCAAGCCCTGGCTGATCAAATAGCCGGCCACCATTGCGGTCAGGCCAACAATCGAGCCGACTGAGAGGTCAATCCCTGCCGTCAGGATGACAAAGGATTGGCCGATGGCCAGCAAGGCATTGATCGAGACATGCTCGGCCACGATGGTCAAGTCGTTGAGTGTCAGAAAGTCGGGCGAGAGGACTGAGAAAATGATCACCAGGATAATGAGCGCCACAAAGGCACGCAACTGGAACAAGATGGTCTGGATCTGCCGGCGTTGCAGCGCGAAGCTGCGGCGGGCCGCCGGTTCGCGGCTGGCTACAGATGACGGATTGCGCATGCTCCTCCCTCTTCCTAGACTCGTGGGCGCGGCTGATCGCGCCGTTCTTCCGTTTGTGGAACGCTGGGGATGGCGGCCCACACCGCGCGCGCTTCCTCCTCGGAGGCCGGCCCTGGTCCCTGTCCTACCGAGGCCGCTGCCACCAGGGCCTCTTCACTGGCCTGCTCACGGCGAAACTCTCCGGTCAGTCGCCCGCGGGCCAGCACCAGGATGCGATCGGCCACGCTCATGACCTCGCGCAGCTCTGAGGAGACGAAGAGGATGCCAAGCCCCTCGCGAGCCAGCCGATTCATGAGGCGGAAGAGATCCGCCTTGGCGCCGATGTCGATGCCGCGGGTCGGCTCGTCCAGGAGCAGGACGCGCGGCTCCGTGAGCAGCCCTCGAGCCACCACCACTTTCTGCTGATTGCCGCCACTGAGGGCCTCGATGAGCGTCTGTGGCGAGGGGGCTTTGATTCCCAGTTCTCCCATCAGGCGACGTACCGCCGCCAGTTCTTTCTTGCGCGAGAGGGCAGGACCCTGCAGGTAGCGGCGCAGGCTGGCCAAGACCATGTTCTGAGCTACCGAGAGCGTGGGGACCAGTCCTTCCCGTTGGCGATCCTCGGGCACGAGGACCAACCCCTCAGCGATGCGCTCGCCGACCGTGCGTCCGCGGACCGGCCGCCCAGCGATCCACAACGAGCCGGTGGCCTCCGGGTGCAGGCCCATCAGACACTCTAGTAGCTCGCTGCGACCCGCGCCGAGCAGTCCGTAGAGGGCCACAATTTCGCCCGCTCGCACCTGGAACGAGACGTCGTCCAGTACCAGCCCTCCGCCAGCGCGCGGCAAGCTTAGATGCTCAACACGCAGCAGCTCCGGGCCTAGCTGGTGCTCTTGATGAATATAGGTCTCCCCCACACTGCGCCCAATCATCTGCTCGACGATCCAGTTGACGTCGATCGCACTCACGGGCGCCTCAGCAATGCGATGGCTGTCTCGCAGCACCGTTACATAGTCGCCAATGCGCAGTAGCTCCTCCAGCTTGTGTGAGATGTAGATGATCGAGACCCCCTGCGCCTTTAGCTCGCGGATGACGCGGAAGAGTACCTCGACTTCGGCGGTCGTGAGGGCCGAGGTAGGCTCATCCATGATCAGAATGCGCACGTCGCGCGCCAGCGCCTTGGCAATCTCGACAATCTGTTGCTGGCCAAGACGTAGCGTTCCAACTAGCGCTTGGGGATCAATGGGCTGCTCCAGCCGTTCGAGCAAGCGCCGGGCCAGCTCCTGCTGCCGACGGCGGTCGACGATGAGACCGTTCCACGAGGTGGCCTCGTGGTCGAGCAGGATATTTTCGGCCACGCTCAGATTCGGAAAGAGGTTCAGCTCCTGATAGATGATGCCAATGCCGGCCCGCGCTGCCTCGCGCGGCGACTTGAAATGCACCGGCTGCCCCTCTAAGAGCAGACGGCCACGCGTGGCGGTCTCCGCCCCTGCGATAATTTTCATGAGGGTGGATTTGCCCGCCCCGTTCTCGCCGATCAGCACGTTGACTTTGCCGCGATAGACGTTGAAGTCCACGTTGTCCAGGGCAACGGTGCCGCCGTAGATCTTGGTAATCCCCTCGGCCCGCAGCACAATATCAGGAGCGTGCTCCTGGTCAGATCCCTTCATGAGCCGGAACCCTCCACCTGGAGTTTGACCGGTGCCACCAGAATGGCCTGCGGATCGGTCAGAGCGAAGACGCCGTAGAACTGAATGAGCTTCCCTTTAAGCTGAGTGGGATGGACGCGCTGGGCCACCTGGACCGCGCGCGCGTTGAGGGCGTCGGCCACCTGGGCATACTGGATCTGGTTGACGAACTGGCTGAAGTGGATGAAGCCGACGCCGTCGCGGATGGCTGTCCCCAGAATGACCGGTCCGATCTGTAGCGAGAGGTCAGCCTTGCCATCATAGGGCGGCAGATCCAACCCCAGGGTACCATTGCGTGAGGTGGTATTGATGCTGACAACGCGCCCCAGGCCTTTGACCATGAAGGTATAGGGACCATCCCCCTCCTGATGGCCATAGCGTTGCTGAGCCGCCTGCTGATTGGCCTTGAGGGCGGCCAGCACTTCGCCGGCATCATGGGCGTGCTCGACAACGGTCGGGACGACCCGGCTGTCCCAGATCTGGTTGACGTAGGCCTCGGGGTCAAAGGTCTGCGAGCCACCGCCTCCTCCCCCTGGAGTGGTGGCGGAGGCATTGAGTGGGCGCACCGTGTACAGGCTGCAGGCCGAGAGGAGCAGACAGATCAGTAAGGCCAATCCGCTCCCCAGCAACAGCAGCCGGCCACGGCTGCACCGCCTGGAGGCCATCCGTGGCCGGTCATGCTGCTTCGTGCGGCTCATCCTCTGAGCATGGTCGTACATAGAGTCCTCCCAACCGGGCAATGGTCGGTCGTTGTTGACTTGACTCGCCTGCGCGCGTGGCAGGTTGTTGGTGACCTTTCTCGCTTAGCGCTAGCGCGCGGCGGGGGCGCTTTCGCCGCCCTCCCGGGCAGCCGTTTGAGCTTGTTTCTGCTCCACCAGCCAGCGCGCTGTAAAGTGATCAGTGATCAGAACATTGATCCAGTGCCCTTCTAAGGCTCCCCGAATGGCCGCATGCTTGCGCTCGCCACCAGCCACGCCAACCGCATATTTGACGCGCTGCAACTGCTCCAGGCGCATGCCTATGACGCGCTCATCCAGGGGCGTCACAACCGGGCGCCCCTGGGCATCGAAGAAGCGTAGCACGATGTCGCCGACGGCTCCGTGCTCACGCAGCATGTGCAGCTCTTCGAGCGAGAAGATGTTCCCGCTGCTGGCTAGCAAGGCCGAGGGTTCGACCGCACCGATGCCAACCAGCGCCACGGTCACGCTGTCGAAGAGCTGGTACGCCTCACGCACAAACGGATCTTCAAAGAAGATCTGGCGGGCCTCCGGTGAGCTGACAACGCCCGGCGCCGGTAAAAAGACCGCTTCGCCATGCAACAATTCGGCTAGACGACGCGTGAGCTGAGTCGCGTGAACTTCCGCCGCCGGGTTGCCTATCCCCCCCAGGATCTGGACGACTTTGGCCCGCGAGGGCTGCGCCAGTGGATGCATGGCGTCGACCATCGCCAGTAGCGAGGCACTCCAGGAGGAGATGCCGACGATCTCCCCCGGCGTGACCTTGGACTCTAGCCAAAAGGCCGCCGCTCCCCCGATGGCTTGTAAGATCTGTTCGTTATTGGCATCCTCCGGGCAATCTGCGACAATGGCTTCTTTGAGTCCGTAGAGAGCTTCTAGTTGGTTCTCCAGATCGGTATAGACACCACGCGGCATGCTCACGGTAATGCGCACAATCTGCTCTTGTTGGGCTCGCTTGAGCAGGCGCGAGACATTGGACTGCGAGAGCTGTAGCCGCTCGGCAATCTCTACCTGCGAGAGACCACGCTCGTAGTAAAGGCTGGCAACCTTGGCCATCAAGCGCAGATCGTCAATGCGTGCCATATGCGCGTTACTCCTTACGCCGGACCTCAATCCTTTTGCTTACTGCTGCCCTGTGGATCGGTGCAGCCTGGCACGCGCGACCGCCTCCTGCCAGCCGGCATAATGGGCCTCGCGCTCGTCTGCCGGCAAGGCCGGCTCAAAGCGCTGACGGGGGCGCGGCAGGGCAGCGATTTCTTCCTCACTCGTCCAGAGGCCCACCGCCAGACCAGCCAGGTAGGCAGCTCCCAGCGCTGAAACATCCGCCGATTCACAGCGCAGCACCGGTTTGCCAATGATGTCGGCCTGGAATTGCATCAGCATATCGTTGCGCGTGGCACCACCATCGGCTAATAAAACCTGGAGTTCGACGCCCGCTTCCGCTTGCATGGCGTCAAAGACGGCACGCACCTGATAGGCGATGGCCTCAATGGTAGCCCGTGCGAGCTGTGGCAGGGTACTGGCTTGCGTCAGGCCGCAGATGAGACCGCGCGCCTCTTTGTCCCAATAGGGCGCCCCTAACCCGCTAAGGGCAGGTACGAAGTAGAGGCCTCCACTGTCGGGCACACTGGCCGCCAGGCTAGCCAGCCCGGCCACAGGATCATCAAGGCCCAGGAAATGCCCCAACCATTCGACAGCGGCTCCAGTGACGTAGATATTGCCTTCGAGCGCATAGGTGACGCGCTCACCAATAGCCCAGGCGATGGTTGCCGACAATCCGCTCTGCGAGAGGCGCGGCTCCGGCACAGGGGTCATGAGCGATGAGCCGGTGCCGTAGGTGGCTTTGACGGACCCCGGCAGAAAGCCGGCCTGGCCGAAGAGAGCAGCATGGGAGTCCCCGATGAGGGCGGCAATGGGCAGACCCGCCGGCAGTGCACCACAGGCAACAGTGTGTGCGTGAATGGACGCTGAGGGCTGGACCTCCGGCAAGAGCGCTGCCGGCACCCCCAAAAGCTGTAATAATTCGTCGTCCCAGGTGCGCCGCTGCAGGTTGAAGAGCTGCGTGCGGGAGGCATTGGTCATATCACAGATATGGGCCGCCCCACCACTGAGCTGCCAGCAGAGCCAACTGTCAATTGTCCCAGCACACAGCTCGCCGGCTTTAGCCCGCTCCAGCAGATTCTGCTCCTCCAGCAACCAGCGGATTTTCGTTCCCGAGAACATGGGGTCGATGGTCAAGCCACTGCGCTCACGGATCAGCGGCTCGAGACCGCGCTCTTGCAAGGCCTGGCAGAGCTGCCGCGAACGCTGGCATTGCCAGCTCACGCACGGGCCAAGCGGCCTCCCACTGGCGCGCTCCCAGAGCAGAACCGATTCGCGCTGGTTGCTGATAGCGACAGCCACCAGCTCTATGTCGGAGCCACCCCGCTCCAGACAGGCAGCGCTGGCCTCTAGAACGCTCTGCCATAGCTCTAGCGGGTCTTGTTCGACCCAGGCCGGGCGCGGATAGTGGCGCTGCACCGGACGGCTGGCCCGCGCGAGGACCTGCCCCGCGCTGTCGACCAGCAGGGCCTTGGTGTTGGTCGTTCCCTGATCAATGGCCAGGATTGCCGTCTGCTTCATTGCTGTGCTCTCGCCTTGAGAAGCTCTAACGCCGCAGCGCGAATGCCAGCCGGCGTTAGACCGAAATGCTCTAAGAGATACTCGGGCGAGCCGGTGGGCGCGAAGACGCCAGGCACTCCCAGAATGCGCATCGGTACAGGATAGGTGGTCACGACCACCTCGGCGATCGCTCCCCCTAATCCTCCATAGATGGTGTGCTCTTCCACCGTGACAATGGCGCCGGTGCGGCGCGCCACTTCGATCACGGTCTCACGATCAAGCGGACGAATGGTGGCCATGTTGATCACCGTCGCCTCGATGCCGTCGTTCGCCAGCAGCGCCGCGGCCTCCAAGGCTCGGGCAACCATCACGCCAGTGGCAATGAGGGCGACATCGCTCCCTTGACGCAGCCAGCTCGCCTTACCGATGCGAAAGCGATAGTCCGCGGGATGGACTTGCGGCACCGGCATGCGGCTGATGCGTAGGAAGAACGGACCCGACACACGGGCGGCCTCATGGATGGCCTGGGCGGTCTCCAGGGGGTCCGCCGGCACGATCACCGTAAGATTGGCAATGGCACGCGTCCAGGCCAGGTCTTCGATCGAGTGATGGGTTGGCCCCAGCTCGCCGTAGGCCAGCCCGCTGCTCATGCCACACAGCTTCACATTGGCCTGGGAATAGGCTAGGTCCACTTTGATCTGTTCGAGGGCGCGCGCAGTCAGGAAGGGTGAGGCCCCGCTGACAAAGGGGATTTTGCCGCCATTTGCCAGGCCGGCAGCTACTCCGACCATGTTCTGCTCAGCAATGCCGACGTTGACCAGCCGCTGTGGAAAGGCCGTCTTGAAGCCTTTGAGCTTGCTGGAGCCAAGGGAGTCGTTGATGACGACGACGATGCGCGGGTCGTTACGCGCCGCCTCTTCCAGGGCCTGGGCAAAGGCATCGCGACAATCGTAGAGCTGGCTCATCCTCGCACCGCCTCCTGTAGTTCCTGCAAGGCTCGCTCAGCTTCCTCGGGCGTCGGTACTCGATGGTGCCAGTCAACATTGTCGCACATAAAGGAAACCCCTTGACCTTTGTGTGTGTAAGCAATCAGGCAGCGTGGACGCCCAGGCTCCCAATGCTCTCCCTGGAGGGCCTGGAGAAGGGCAGCATAGTCATGCCCATCTACTTCGCGCACCGCCCAGCCAAAGGCGCGCCATTTGTCGGCCAGCGGCTCCAGGCGAATGGTGTCTTCGGTTGGCGCCCCTTGCTGGAGCCGGTTGCGGTCGACGATGACGGTCAGGTTGTCTAGCCCGTAGTGCGCCGCGGCCATAGCCGCCTCCCAGTTGCTGCCTTCCTGCAGCTCGCCGTCGCCCGTGAGCACATAGGTGCGCCAGGAGGCTCCGTCGAGTCTGGCCGCCAGGGCCGCTCCGACGCCGATCGAGAGACCGTGGCCTAGAGGGCCAGTGCTGGCCTCGACCCCCGGCACTTTGGTGCGGTCGGGATGGCCGTTGAGACGCGAGAGCGGCTTCATGAAGGTCTCTAGCTCGCTCGTCGGGAAGAAGCCAGCTTCGGCAATGGTGTTGTAGAGGGCCCCAGCACAATGCCCCTTGCTCAGGATGAAGCGATCACGATCGGGGGCATCGGGATGCTGCGGGTCGACCCGCAGGACCGCAAAGTAGAGGGTGACCAAAATGTCAAGCGCGGAAAAGTCTCCGCCGATGTGTCCCATACCGGCCCGCTGGATCATCACAAGGTCCCGCTGACGCAAGAGATTGGCTTTCTTGCGCAGTGCCGTAAGCTGGTCCTCACGCTCCTGGGTCATGCTTGCTCTTCGCCTCCGTCCAGCCCCACCAGGGCCGCAAAGACAAGTTGCTGCGCCTGCAGGGCATCTTGCCGTTCCTGGGCCTGCTTCAGGGCCTCCAGGTTGAGCCGCCGACGCACACGATCAAGCGCTCGCATGCGCTTGATGCTGACTCGCGCCGCCTCTACAGGGTCTTCGCGGAAGGGGAATTGATCTAGTAGGATAGGTCGCTGCCAGCCAATGCGCTCTACGGCTTGCAAGAATTCCAGGGTCTCGATGACATGAATGGAGGCCACCGCCAGGTCATCGTCCCACTCACGCCAGTTGTCGTTGACTTCTATGCTTGTCAGCTTGCCATGACGTGCGATCAACTGTAGTGCTTCTGCTGGCGTCTCTTTCGCGAAAAGTGAGTGGCCGAGGTCCATGACGATGCCCACGTTGTTCACGCCCATCTCTTGAATGGCGAGCAAAGTGCGCGCCGAGGAGCTGAGTACGAGATGGACGCGCGGCTCTTTGGCCTTGTATTCGATGGCGTATTGCATGTCGGGATTGGCTTCGGCCACCGCGCGGATGCCGTTGACGGTGAAGTCCCAGAGCTGCAGGTGGTCAGCCTGGAAGGGATAGTCGTAGCCGTCCTGCCCGGGCCAGAATTTGACGTAGTCCGCTCCAAGGATGCGGGCGACGTCGCTAGCTCGCTTGCCAAGGTCGATAGCCTGCTGCCGTACCGCCGGATCAGGATGGGTGAAGCTGCCGCGCGCGAAACGCTGGTCGTAGATGACTGGGGTGACGGCAATAGCTCGCAGGCCGTTGCGCTCTAGCGCCTCTTTGACCTGCTCTGGGCTGAGGTCCTCTTCAGGGAAGGGATAGTTGATGTCTAAACCAACTAGCTCGCCAACACGCCCAGCCCTCTCGATGGCCTCTAGCGTGCTGACCGGCGGCCCATAGGCATTGGTGGCGTAGCGGTCGATGAACTGGCCGAATAGCCAGATGCCCGCGCCAAATTGGAGGCCGTTGCTCATGTCCTCTCTCCTCATCTTTGAATAATTATTCAACTCTGAAAAAATATTCATTACAGTGATAAGTGTACCGGGACAGGGCCGCTCTGTCAAGAGGTCAGGGC
>NZ_JADGHT010000137.1 GCF_019683755.1 Thermogemmatispora sp.
CAGGGGAAGAGAGGAAGAACAGGGGGAAGAAGCCCCCAGAGCCGCCCCTACCTGGTACCCCCGTTTGGGCCTGTACAACGCTGTCACGGGCACCTTGCCGGATCGGCCCCTCTCCCGCCCCGGAACTGCCACGTCGGGATTCTGTGTCTGCAGCATTGGCATCGAGATGCGTCTATCATACCGTTTCCGGGAGCCTCTGACAAGCCTCTTTCTAGCCCCTTTTTGGCCCCCCGAGGCGCTATCTCTGTTGCTGAGAGCCTAAGAACCTGCCTCAGCCGAGTTCTCCCCAGGCTCAGCGGCGCTCAGGAGCGTGACGCTATTGGTGATCAAGGCCGCAGGGCGTAACATGGCGCTGACAGGGCAATATTTGCTCTCGCTGAGTTCAATAGCGCGTTCAATCACCTCCTGTTCGAGAGCAATGCCTGCAATACGGTGTTCCAGATGAAAGGCAGTAAAGACACGTGGATGGTGCTCTGTCCGCTCACTTTGGACAACGACCTCATAAGCAGTAATTCGCAGACGTTTTTTGCGTAGAATGGAAAGAACTGTGATGCCCATGCAAGCGGCCAGAGCCACAGGCAGCAGCTCCATCGGGCGCAGCTCTCCTGCTTCTCTCCCCTGCTCGGCAGCCGCCGCCAGCTGCAACAAGCTTCCTCTGCTCGTTTCCGCAAGAAAAGTCATATCCTCCTGTAGGCGCAGTCGCGCCGCCAAAGCCAATGCCATTGTGCTCCCTCCGCAGTCTGCTCACCTTTTGTCCATCTGGCTGGCCCCTGCCAGGCTGTGCCGTCCGGTCCCCCTAGTCGGGGTGGAGCAAGCACGCCGGTTCGTTGCCTAGCCTACTTGTCTTGATTGTAGCATGCTCAGCCATAGGGTCTGCTCTCTTGAGGACCGAGGCGCCTTCTGCCTAGTCTGAGCAGCCGGAGGCCATTGAGGCGATCACTGTCTTATAGATGACTGCTACCTGTTCTGGCTGTGACAGCATCCTTTCCTTTATACTGAGGCAGAAGCACCTGGGTCGGGCTGGCAGTTTCGCGTCGGTCATAACTGCTGGCCTGCCAGCCCGGCTCACGACTGGCCTCACTGTGCAAGGAGAAGCGGAATGAGGAGTATTGGACGCTCGCGCTTCCTATTGATCGGCCTGACGGTAGCAGTGATCTGTGCGCTGGCAGCCGGCCTGCTGAGCCGGGCTCGCGTCAGTTATGCCGCCTCGTATTGTCAGGTCACCTATACCATTACCAGCCAGTGGCCTGGTGGCTTCGGAGCCAACATCGTGATTCAGAATACCAGTGGCTCCGCCTGGAGCAGCTGGACACTGACCTTTACCTTCCCAGCTAGTGGGCAGAGCGTCACTCAGGGCTGGAATGGCGTTTTCAGTCAATCGGGACAAAATGTGACTGTCACTAATGCGAGCTGGAACGGTACCGTTCCGGCCAACGGCACCGTCAATCCGGGTTTCAATGGGACCTGGACCACGAGCAACCCGGTGCCGACCAACTTCGCGGTGAATGGTAACGCTTGCAACAGTGGCGGCAGCGCTACGGCTACGCCGGGCAGCACACCGACGCCAACGCCAAGCGCCGCGCCTCCCTCTCCGACGCCTACGCCTACCCCGGCCCTGACGCCGACGGCCACCGCTAGTGCGACCTCAACACCCACACCAGGGATTCCCGTGGTTGCCAGCACTACCTTGCCGCTGGACGGCGTCCATACGGGTAACGCTACCTGGTTCTCCGGTGTGGGAGGCCCTTATGGCGGCTGTGGCGTCCCCGAGGGCTATACTGACTCTCCCTACTACGTGGCTCTGAATGTGCAAAATACGCCGGGCGACTACAGTACCTATCTGTCGCGTCCCATCTCAGCCCAATACGCCAACTTGATCGGCGCCTTTGACAATGGTCTGAATTGCGGGCGCTGGGTGCGTGTGACCATCGGAGCCTACTGTACTGGTATTAACGACGGGGCTCCTAACCAGCCTTTCTGCCGCAATGGGACCTGGGTCAATGACCAGTATACCGGCGCTACTCTCGATCTGGTGGTGGCCGATAGCTGCCAGGACGGTAATGCCTGGTGTCGCGACGATCCCTATCACCTGGATATTGTCCAGCGCGCGCTGAACCAGTTCCAGATCAATGGCCAGCCGGTGGGCAATATGTATCCCAACGCCTGGAACAATCGCCAGATTAGCTGGCAGTTCATTCCAGCGCCGAACTATACAGGCGATATTCGCATCGCCTTCCTGCAGGGCGCAAATCCTTACTGGTCAGCCATCTCGATCACCCATCTGCCCAATGGCATCCACGGGGTCGACTACTATCAAAATGGTACCTGGGTCCATGCTCAGATGGATGCCGATATGGGCAATGACTATGTGATTCTGCCTACCACCCCAGGCGGCAATCAGTACGCGATCCGCGTCTACGATGTCAATAACCAGTTGATCAACAATGGCCGCATCTACTACTTTAGCTACCCCAGTAGCTGCGGCTCATCCTGTCCGAACGCCTACACACCTGTGACCTATACAACGAGCTAGCCATCTCGCTCGGCCTTGCTCCGCTAGCAGGCCAGTGGCTTGCTGTTCGCAGCTAGCTTCCCCACTTCGCCCTTTGGGGCGAAGTGGGGAAGCTCTTATTTCCCTCCCCCTTGACAGCCAGCCATCCTTACCGTATACTTACTCCAAAGTTGATTTTCTTGATCCATTAAGTCAATTTTGGAGGATCAGGTGAGCACATCTGCGACGGTGAACGGTGTCGATACCGCGGCCATCGCGGCCTTGCGCACAAAGCTGCAGGAGGAGCCGGCGGCTGGTGACACGCTCTGGAAGGCCGAAGTAACCTGGCGAGGCGGCTTTTTGAATGAGATTCGTATCCGCGATCTCCCTCCTAGCTATGCGGATGAGCCCAAGGCGCTCGGAGGCAGCGATACCGCTCCTAATCCAGTGGAGCAGCTGCTTGGTGCGTTAGGAAGCTGCCTGGCCATCGGCTACACAGCTAACGCTGCTCTGCGTGGTATTCAGATTGAAGAGCTACGCGTTGAGCTAGAAGGCCATATCGATCTGCCCGTATTTCTTGGTTTGCGAGAGGGGCATGCCGGCTACTCTGGCATCGATGTGCGCGTGCACTTGAAAGCTGATGCTCCACAGGAGGTACTTGAGGAGCTTCATCAGCACGTCCTACGTACTTCGCCCGTGGGACAAACGATCGAGAAGGCTATTCCCCTACACGCCACGCTTCTCTCCGATTGAGTCTCTGTGCCCTGCTCTCTCGACACGCTCAGTGGTTCTCAAAGCCTTGCTCATCCATCAGGGTGCGCAAGGCTTTGAGCATTTCCAAAGCTGCCGCTCTGGCTGCGGCGCGCTTGGTTCTGCGCTCAGCGCTCGTGTGGACCAGGTGCCCGGAGCAAAGGGTGACGAGACAGGTAGCGGTGAATACGGGTTCTTGTGGGAGACCACCCTGTGTATAGGCATACTCGACACGCTCAATGCGCCGGCGCTGAAGCAATTCATTCAGCAGGCGCATGGCCGAATGTTCGGTAAGCCCCAGTAGGGCTTGACGCTGCTCAGGCGCCAGAGGGAGGCGCAGCAGGAGGTTGCGAGCGGCCTCTTGCTCCGCACGTACCCGACTTGAACCCTGGCCGCTTGCCCGATAGCCCTCCCCGGCGATGGTCAGTTCACATTCTGCGATGAAATGGGGGGCATGGGCCGGACCACTGCGGGCAAGCAGGCGATAGCACGGTGCGCCCCAGCGCTGCTGATGGGCCAACTCCTGCAGCGTTCCCTTATAGTTGCTGATCTCTTCGGCCACTGGCCCTGGCCTCTCTTTCCTGGTCGGCTGCTCCTGCTCCCCTTCCTCACGCTCCTTCTCCTGAGATCCCCTGGCTACGGTGTTCGGGCAGGGTGGGCCAGCGGCGGCCTGGAGCAGGGGCGTCAGCTCCTCTTCCAGCCCAAGACCGCTTATTCTGACGACCAGATCGGCGCAGGCAAGCTGACGCGCCCGATCCTTGCGCTGGGCACGATAGGTCGCTGAGCGGTAACACTGGCCAGCCAGGCACAGACTGGCACAGGCGGTAAACGAGGGGGGTTCTCCTTTCCCAGAGCTGGTCTTCTCTTCGTAGAGAGGGGCCTCCCAGCCCAGTATCTGCTGTCCCATTGCCAGCAGGCTCATCGCATGCTGCGGCTGACGACATAGGGAAGAGAGGGCAGCCCGTCTGATCCGCTCCCAGGCCTGGTCAGCAGTGGGGAAGCGAAAGAGGAGGGTGAAAAGGTCGTGCGGGCCAAGGGCGTCAGCCTGCAAGCGGGCGAGAATCTCCTCCTCAATGACTGGCGGCAGGAGCTGCGATTGGGCCGCGATACGTATGAGGCTATGAAAGCGGCGTGCGTCCATTCCCGCAAGGGGGCGGGGACTTGCTCCCTGTTGGGCAAGTGCTTCCTCAACTTGTCGCTGGAGCTGCTGCTCGTACAGGGAAAGGAAGTAGGCCGGTTTCTCTTCCTTGAGGCTCCGCTCAACTTCGTTGAGATGGCTGGCGATCTTCTCCAGCTCCTCGCGCCCAGGGATCGACGGGGCCTCCGCCGGTTGGACTAGGGAGAGAAGAATCCGTTGATTGACCAGGTCAGCATAGCGCCGGAGCGGCGAGGTCAGATGCAGGTAAGCCGGTAGCTGGAGACCGAAGTGCCCGCGCAGCGTTGGCGCATAGGTGGCACGTTCGACAACGAGCTGAATAGTCGCGCTGACTTGCTCCGGTCGTACCTGATCGGGCCGCAGTAAGGCTGTCTCTAACAGCTCTCGTAAGACCTCTCCTGCGGGGGCGATCGGTTTGGAACAATGATTGCGATAGAGAGCTGGTAGACCACGCTGGGCCAGGAGCTGAGCAAAGATCTGGTTGGCCAGAATCATGCACTCTTGGATCAGAAGATAAGAGCGATGTCGTTGCTCGCTCCTGAGCGGAAGGAGAAAGCCCTCTTCGCTGGTGGCCCAGCCACGATGCAGATCATAGAGAGCAAGCGAGCCACGCGCTCGCCGCAGCTGGAAGAGTTGCTCAGCAAGACGATATAAGGCCCGTAACATGCTTCCAAGAGGGCCTTCCGGCTCGCTCAGCAAAGCATCTGCCTCCGCGTAGGAGAGGCGCTTGACGCTTGTGCAGCAGGTGAGCGTAAGATGCGGCTCGCCAGGCTGCCACTCAGCGTCAAACGGCAGGGTCAGGGTCAGGGCGGGACGCGCTTGCCCCTCGAGCAGGCTTAGATGGTCCTCGCTCAGGAGTCGCGGCAGCAGTGGCGCAGTATGGTTGGCATAATAGCGCGTAAAGGCCCGCTGCTGTGCTTCGCGTTCCAGCGCTGGGGTAAGCTGCGGGGTGACTACAGAGGCCACGTCGGCGATACTGATTTGGAGGAGCGCGCCACCCGCGGGCAGCGGTTCTAACCAGAGGGCATCGTCAAGATCGCGCGAGGCCGGGCCGTCAATGGTGATCCCCTTTACCTGCGGTCGCCCCTTCAACAGAGCGGTCAGCCTGCCAATGGCTTCCCTGGCTTCAGCCCGGGCTGCTTCCGAAAAGCGCTTGCTGCTTCTCTCTCTCTCAGCTGCGTCAGTTGCCATCCTACTTCCTCACATTCGACGTTACTTGGCAGCAGAAGATGCGATGAACATATTGTATTATATCACTAATCAAGATCCATAGACAGAGCCAAAGGCTGTATATAGGGATACGGCCTATCTTGCAGCATATCCACGGCACTTTCTCCAAAGACACCCATTTCTGGCTTGTCGCCAACCCGGTGAGCGTGGTATCATGTCCGCTGAGGTGGAACCTCACTGGTCAGTCTCGGGGATCATTTCCCTTTTGTGAGAAGACTGGCAAGCGCTATGAGGATGGAGTCAAGAGCGTGAGTCGGCCAAAGCAGCAGCCTCCGCCACAGGTGACGTTCTATACGAAAGCCGGCTGCCACCTGTGCGACGAGGCCCGCGAGATGTTGGAAGATCTTGCCAGCCAGGTAGATTTCGACCTGACTGAGATCGATATTCGCGGCAATCCTGAATTGTTCGAGCTGTATCGCTATCGTATCCCGGTCATTATCGTGAATGGGCAGATGCTGGAAGGGCGTATTGAATACCGCGATCTGGTAAGGGCTTTCCATCTGCTTTGAGTATCGCTGTTGTCCCTATCTGTTTAGTGAGAAGAGGAGGATCAGGCTCATGGCCCTTGATCAGGGAGTCTCTCCACTCCCTCAGCCGTTCGCTCACCCTACTCCTGTGCCCCAACGGTCTGCCTCCCGCTGGAACGCGCTCGCGGAAGGCTTGGGGGTCCTGTTGCTGCGTTATTGGGCTCATGGGGTAACTGCCCTGCTAGGGTGCATTGTACTGCTGGCGGTAAGCGTCCCTTTTCTGTTTTACTTTGGGCTGG
This sequence comes from Thermogemmatispora sp., assembly GCF_019683755.1. Taxonomy (GTDB): domain Bacteria; phylum Chloroflexota; class Ktedonobacteria; order Ktedonobacterales; family Ktedonobacteraceae; genus Thermogemmatispora. Next base: position 6,394 of record NZ_JADGHT010000137.1, read on the forward strand.
ATACAATAGCTCGTCCCATCTACTTTACTTTACATCTCATTTGTGCTCAGATACCTTCTCACTCCTTCTACATTTTCGGCCACCCCCTGGGGATGTGTGAGCGCAATTTTTCGATCTATGCCTCCATGTTTGTGGGTTCCCTGGCCTTCCTCCTGAGCAAACGTCGCTTGCCTGGTATCCCCTGGTGGCTGTGGGCCTTCACGCTGCTGCCGATCGCTCTGGATGGCTTCACGCAGATGTTCGGCTGGCGTGAGAGCACGCCTCTGCTGCGCGTTTTGACGGGCACGATTTTCGGACTGGGCAACGTGCTCTTTGTGCTTCCCCTGATCGAGCGCAATCTTGTCGTGCCCCCCGAGATGGCCGCCGCCCTGCAGCTCCGGCGCGCGCTGGCTTCCCAGTCCTTTGTCGCCACGCCTTCTGCTGTACCTCATCTCGCGCTGATCTCTTCTCCTGCCAGTGTTGCTGGCGCGCCGCCGAGCGAGGCGGCCAGTGCCGAAGGGGAAGCGACGGCTAGCTTGAAAGATCGGGAGATGACTCTGCAGCCAGGCGCAGCCACACAGACCAGCGCCTTGGAGGTTCCCAAGGCCATCGTACCACTAAGTCAGCGAGATAGCGAGTGAGGGAAAGCAGTCCAACGGGTTGGTCTTTCTCTCTGGCAGGCAGCAGAACAAGAGTGGGGTGGAACCCCAGAGGGCAGGACCCGGGAAACGCCCCTATCAGACTGGCGGGTGCGACACAGTGAAAGTCAGTCAAGAGTTTTCCCCTGGCCGCTTGACAGTGGAAGGCTCTCTGTTAGATACTCTCTCTGCCTGCAAAGAGCAATGCCCGACAGCGTAGCTCGCTCCCTCTGCTCGCCTGTGCCCGGAGGAAGGCCAGTTGAGCTGTCCCATCCTGGTGAGCCGACTGCTCAGCTTAACCGTATGGACCGAGCTTTGGAGAGAGTTGGGGATCGTATGAGCCTTTCAGAACGCGCACCAGCCACATTTGCTATTGCCACGTTGGGTTGCAAGGTCAATCAGGCCGATAGCGAAGCAATCAGTGAGCAAATGCATGCTGCTGGCTTCGTGCAACACGATTTCAACGAGCCGGCGGATGTCTATATTGTCAACACGTGTACGGTCACCCATCTGGGTGATCGCAGCTCGCGGGCACTGATCCACCAGGTGCATCGTCGCCATCCTCAGGCTCTCCTGGTGGTGACGGGCTGTTATGCGGAGGCCAATCCGCAGGCGCTAGCCTCTTTGCCTGGCGTTGATCTGGTGGTCGGCAACAGTGGCAAAACGTCGCTGGTGGAGGCCATTCGCCAGCGACTTCGGGAAGGGAAGCGCAGTGCGGAGGACAAGGCCATGACCGTCGTGCCCGGCTATCGGCAGCAGGGACGTGGCTCGGGACGAGCCTTGCCTATGCTGCCACTTGACAGCTACCACGTTGGCAGCGATTGCACTAGCGATGAAGACCCCGTCCCCGATAACGCTGATAGTCTCTCGTCCCTGACACTGCCCGAGAATTGGCGTCCTCCCTTCTCACGCACACGCGCCCAGATCAAGGTTCAGGATGGCTGCGACAATCGCTGCACTTACTGCATTGTTCCTTATGTGCGTGGCGGCTCACGCAGCCGTAGCATCGCCTCAGTGGTAGAGCAGGTCAGGCGTAAAGCCCGTGCGGGCTACAAGGAGGTCGTGCTGACAGGGGTTCACCTGGGCGATTACCACCCCCCCGAGAATCCTCAGCAAGACCTTGGGGACCTGTTGGCTGCTTTGCTCCGTGAGACCTCGATTGCCCGCATTCGTGTCTCTTCGCTCGAGCCGGAAGACTTTCGCCTGGAGTGGCTGGAGCTGTGGGAAAACCCGCGCCTCTGCCGTCATCTGCATTTGCCCCTGCAGAGCGGCTCGGATGCTATTCTGCGTCGCATGGGACGGCGCTATACGACGGAGCGCTATCGCACGATTATCACAACGGCTCGCCGCCTGATTCCAGATATCGCTATTAGTACTGATATCATTACGGGCTTCCCAGGTGAGAGCGAGGAGGATTTCGCTCTCACCTATGCTCTGGCCGCGGAGCTGCACTTTGCCCGCTGCCATGTTTTCCGCTTCTCGCCACGCCAGGGCACACCGGCAGCCCGCATGTCCTCACAAGTCAAAGAGGAAGTCAAGAAGGCCCGCAGTGAACGCATGCTAGCGCTGGCTTCGGAGCTGTCGCGCGAGTTTCGCAGCCGTTTCTTGGGTCAGACCGTTCAGGTGCTCTTGGAACAGCGCAAGCAAGGCTACTGGGAGGGATTGACCGATAATTACGTGCGCGTAGAGGTAGAACAACTGCCGGAGTCCGAGACGCGCAATTGGCAAAACACCTTTGTGCTGGTCCGCCTGGAGCACCTGACCGAGGATGGGGCTCGCGGAGTCTTTCTAGGGGAGGTCGCCTAGCCTCGGACGAGGGTGGAACTGATGCCCAGTATTAGCCGCATGCCTGAGTTGGAACAAGTGCGAGCCAGACGGTTGCCTTGTTGTCTGTACCCTTCCAGCCATCGTGGATGCTTCGTACTGTTACTCGCCCTGCTGCTGATCCTGACAGGCTGCGGCAGCGCTCAGTCGGCCACTGGCCAGCCGCCAGCATCGGCAAGAGCCACGGCTGTGCCAACCCTGATCAGCCGGCCAGGAACAGTGCCAGCTCTGGTGCAGGCGGCAACCATCCGCGAGTATCCGCTGACGCGCCATGCTGAGGGCGATATGCTGATGCGGCCCGTAGTCGATCAGCAGGGCCGGGTTTGGTTTGGGGTCATGGCCAGCAATCTGATCGCCATGTTTGATCCGCAGAGCGCGCGCTGGCATACCGTGGCTCCCCCTCGCGGGCGAGGTGGCTTGATGGGCATGGCGGTGGCCCAAGATGGCACGCTCTGGTTCGCCGAGCAGTATGCTAACTATATCGGCCACTATGAGCCTCGCACCGGCCGTTTCCGTCTCTACCCTTTGCCGACAGTGACCGCTCCGGACCCAGCCCACAAGGGGAAAGAGCTGACCTTGCCGGTGGCTCCTAACGAGCTGCTCTTAGATCGGCAGGGCCAGGTCTGGTTTACTGAAATGAATGCGGATGCCTTGGGGCGTCTGAATCCAGCAACAGGCGAGCTGCGTCAGTATCCTCTCGCATCCCACCATACGGTGCAGCAGCTGAACCCCTATGGGCTGGCCAGCGACGCTTACGGCCATCTCTGGTTCACAGAATCAAGCCAGAACCGGATCGGGTATCTCGATCCCCGTACGGGGCAGATTGCGACCTTTGTGACGCCCGATGCAGGGGCGATGCCGATGGAGATCGCTGTTGATCAGCAGGGCCAGGTCTGGGTCACCACCTTCGCGCATAATCTACTGCTCCGCTTCAATCCGCTGAATCATCAGTTCACTCGCTACTACGCACCAACGCCAGATGGCTCATCGGGTGGTCTCTATGGCCTCTCCCTGGAGGACGGCAGCGTCTGGGTCACCGTGGCAGCGGCCAACGCTATCGCTCGCCTGGTTCCAGAGCAGCAGCGCTTTCTCTACTACCTGGTACCTACTACGAGTAGCTTTCCTTTCGGGGTGAGCGCGATCAGTCAACGGCAAGTCTGGTTTACGGAAGCAGGAGCCAATCAGCTCGGCCTGTTGACGCTGCCCTGATTTTCTCCTCCCCTTTATTTTATTATTAAAAGGAATGGCTCACAGGCCAGGGATGAGTTCACCATTGCCTCTGGCTAGAGCGCTCGCCCTTCAGGCAGATAGGCCAGCAGGACGGATGTCCGTATGTGTGGATGGATCAAGCTTGGCCCGGGGCACCATCCTGCTGGCCGGAGATCACGGACAGAGTGAGCCAGGCGTTGACGGCCCGGCGTGGCCTGCAATCGCCCCTCTTCATTCAGTCCTCAATCCGGTTTCTGCCTGGTCCTGGTCGCAACTAGCTGCTATAGATAAAGGCGACACCAGGACCAGCGCTGTACACAACGTACTGGACTTTCCAGGGAGTGGCTCCCCAGTTCATCGTGCTGGCCAAGACACGTCCCTGGCCCAGTACCTTTTCCACCACTGCCACGTGTCCCAAGGCATAGGCCCCTTCGACCCCTGGCTGCAGCACAATAATGGCGCCTGGCACAGGATCGCGCGAAACGTGCCAGTGGAACTCGTAGGCGCGGGCTACCCACTGCCAGGCATCCGCCTGAGTGCGCCAGGGAACATAGATCCCATGAAGCTGAAAATAGCGTTGATTGGCCCACCAGGTGCATTGTCCGTAGGGGAATACATTGCCGCCAGCGCTGCCCTGATCGCTGCCTCCCGCCGGGCCTGTAATCGGCTCTGGAGTAGAGACCGGTGGCGCAGGAGGCACCGGCGTGGCAATTGGCGGAGGCGGGGGGCTTGCCTGGTTTGCCTCCGCGGAGGCATCAGGGACGGCCAGGACAGACTGAGATTGTCTCGCAATCGGAGCCGGCGTCCACTGGCTCGCTCGACGGGGCTGACGGGCCGACGCCGGTTTGTGAGCAGGCCGAGGAGCGCGCCGCGTCCGTGCTTCCCCTGGCTGCGGCTCCTTGCTGGGGAAAAGATGCTGGGATCGCTGCTGTTGCTTACCAGCTTCTACACCGGCTGGGGCAGCTCCCCAGACATGACAGGTCTGGACCGCCCCACGGGTTACGGCTGGCTTGAGATGCAAGCAGTCAACTTGAGTTTCTAGCGGTGCCTGCGCTGCGCTGGCTGTTGTTCCCGAGAGGAGCAACACCAAGGCCGCCAGCGCGCGTCTCTTTCTCAGAAACTCAGCTTGCTGCCGTTTTTGCAGGTAATGCCAGATTCGTTGGTGTACTCGCAATGTCTCGTCCCTTCGCAAGTTGCAACTATCACTAGTCAACCAGAACATGCTTACTTTGCCTGGCTGACATGACTTACCGTCGCAATTGCAGGCCGATAGTGATTCGACATCCGCGATCTGTTACGGTTTTACTATAAAAGTGCTCACCAAATTGATCAGATCAACTTTATGATGTATTTAACTGTTTACTGATGAGCCGCTTACACAACCGGATCTTCCTCGAAAATCGAGAGGGGCGAGCAGCCAAAGGAGCCAGGCCAGGCAAGAGCAGCCTGTGACGAGGTGATGAGTGTAAGGGGGGAGGAACATGGGGG
>NZ_JADGHT010000138.1 GCF_019683755.1 Thermogemmatispora sp.
GCAGGACAGGACAGGACAGGACAGGACAGGGCAGGACAGGAGAGGAACAGGCCCCTCGAGGCTATCGGCATGAGCACAACCATCCCCGAACCTGTCCTGCCCCCGTCTCTTCTCTACCCCAGCGTGCGCCCGTGCTGCCCCATCGTCGAGCCTCTCCCTTGAGACAAGAAGAAAGATAGGTGAATAGAAACAATTCTGTTGTTACACAACCAAACAGAGAGGACATGACTTTTGGGGCAGCTCTTCGCCTCGCTGTAGATGCATTCCCGTTGAAGAACGTAAATAATTATGTCGGTACCACCGCCATGCTCTGGCAGAGAGATGCCCGTCGCCGGCTGGGTCCAGTCGGCGGGCGTTTCTCTCAAGGCTGGTGGGCCAGGTTCTTTTCTTCTCTGACTTGCCGTCTGGCCATAGGTCGCACTGGTTGCGTCTCTCTCGTCCCTGGGCGATCACCAGGACCAGACTGGTAACCAGAGAGAGACCGGTCATTGCAGGAACGCAGAAATGGAGGGGGCACCGGCCTCCCGCCCGACCTTGGGCGCTGTCGCATGGCTTCGCGCTGAGCTGCCATGAGACTGCCCCGGTTGGAAGAGAGTCGGTGCGTTCACGCACATGAATGAACTGGCAGGACAGAGTCTGGGTGGCTACCTGTTGGAAGAAGAAATAGGGCGCGGTTCGATGGGGATGGTGTACCGCGGCAAGCAATTCGCGCTTGGCCGCGATGTCGCCATTAAGATTCTGCCTCATGCCCTGGCCAAAGACACGTCTTACGTTGCGCGCTTTATCCGCGAGGCCCGCATTATCGCTGGGCTGAACCATCCCAACATTGTGCAGATCTACGATGCGGGTGAGCAAAAGGGCGTACTCTATTTTGTGATGGAGTACGTGCAAGGGCCAACTTTGGGAAGCTTGCTCCGCTTGGATGGACAGATCCCCCAGCATCTGGCAGCCGAGTACGCGGCCCAGATTGCCGATGCGCTCGACTGTGCCTACAGCGAGCGAAATGTCATTCACCGCGATATCAAGCCAGAAAACCTGATGCTGGATCGTTGGGGGAAGATCAAGGTGATGGATTTCGGGCTGGCGCGTGCTCCAGGGCTGCAGCGCATTACCGTGGCGCGGACATTGGTGGGCAGTATCTATTACGCCTCCCCAGAACAGATCTGGGGGCAGCCATTAGATAATCGCAGCGATATCTATGCGCTCGGCGTGGTTCTCTACGAGATGGTGACGGGACAGCGTCCTTTCACTGGGCGCACCCTGCCAGAAGTGACCCAGGCGATCACCAGTGGTCAGCTTCGCCCGCCATCCTGGCTCAACCCCCAGCTAGCGCCGGGCCTGGAGCAGATTATCTTGAAAGCCCTGGCGCGCGACCGGACTCACCGCTATGAACAGGCACGTCAGATGGCACAAGAGCTGCGCGCCTTGAATCTGAAGGCTGAGGAACTACCACCGCTCCCAAGCGGAGGGCCACTCTCTCCTCTGCCTCCAACGAACCCACGCGCCTTCGTCGTGCAACCGCCGCGCCGACCACGCCTGGCAGAGTCACGTCCTTCATTCCATGAGTGGCGAGCCCAGCGCTCGGCTGCTCAGCCCTCCCCTGAGCAGCCCCCAGAGCGGCCTGAGCCATCAGAGCGAGGCACCGCCAGTGAACGGCGCCTCACGCCCACCCCCGGCTATGCCTCGCTGCCGGAGCAGCCTCGTGGAGGATCAGGAACTCTTATGACGGCGGGCGCGACCGCTTCCAGCCCCGAATTTGGGAGAGGAATGAGTGACCCAGATCTGCCGATGGCCGCCGATCCATCGGAAAAGGCTGGTCTCTGGCAACAGCTTCAGCGCTTGCTTGGACGCTCGGGAACAGGCAGAGGAGGAGGGCCAGAGCCTGGCCCCGCCATGCCATCCGGCGATGGCTATGCCCGCAGCGGTTAGCGAGGTCTGACCCGCTCTGTGGCTCGCTCTAGCTCTAGAGCTGACGTAGTCAGCGTCGCCTTGCAGACAGGCGCTTTCTTCGCTATACTACCAGCGATCGTTCGACGATCGCCACCCATCGAGTGCTTTGTCGCTTGAGGAGAAGACGTTCTATGGGATCGCAAGTGAGTATTGGTGTCGCCTTTCTGGCGGGACTTGCTTCCTTTCTCTCGCCTTGCGTCTTGCCTCTCGTGCCTATCTACCTGGCGCAGTTGGTGGGCGAGAGTGTCTATCAGGCAACTCGCGAGGGAGGTAGTCTGGCGGCACGTCTGACGACCTTCTTTCATGCCGCGCTCTTTGTGTTAGGCTTCACTGGCGCATTCGTAGCCCTAGGAGCAACGGCCAGCGCGCTCGGGGCCTTCCTGAGAGCCAATCAGCTCCTGCTGCGTGAGATCGGCGGCGTTCTCCTTGTCATTATTGGTCTTCATCTCACGGGTCTGTTTCAACTTCCGCTGCTCTCGCGGCAGAAACGCTTTGAGTTTCGCCCAACGCGTCCCGGCCCGCTGGCTTCGTTCATCATCGGGCTGGTCTTTGCTATCGGCTGGACTCCCTGCGTCGGGCTGATTTTAGGCAGCATTCTCGGTTTGGCTGCCGATGCCGCGACCTTGCGCCAGGGCGTTCTGCTGCTGCTCAGTTACTCATTGGGTCTGGGCCTCCCTTTCTTGTTGCTCGGGTTGGGCCTTAACCAAGTCAGCGTAGCGCTCAAGCTCCTCAAGCCACATCTGGGCAAGATCGAAGTGGCTACAGGGATCATTATGGTCTTAGCCGGCCTGGCCATCTTCTTTAACTTGCTGCCCGCCCTCAATCATTATTTTAACTGGGGTCTGAGCCTCTGAGCGCTGAAAGCATCTGTCACAGAGCTCCGCTTTGCTCTGCCCATATCAGGCGCTGCCATTCTCATGAGGGTCCAGCTCTACTAAGGGAAAGAAGATGAAGCCGGTGAGGAGACTACTCCTTCCTCCTCTTCTTCATGAGCGAGCGGGTAGGTAGGGGATCGCGACTGTCTCCGCGCCGGCTTACTTATCCCGCGTTAGGGGCCAGGTTCTCTAAGAGCGCACCCATCAGGGGGCACGCACCATCTTGGGTGAGCGCCGACAGACAGGCCAGATATCTAGAGCGTAAGACGGGGGGGGACGGAATAGCGCGGCTGTCTGCAGGGCTTAGTCTGTCTAACTCGCTGCTTGATCAGCGAGCCAACGAGCCAGCCTGCTCACTCAAAAAAGTCTTCCAGAGCGATATCTGCTTTCAGCTCCATCTCAAGCTCGGGATCAAGTTCCAACGGCTCACCAGGGGGTGTCTGCGCAATGCGCATCACAGCTTCGCGTAGATGAGCAGGGGCACGCTCAATGGTACAGCGTTCATGAATCAGCCTTCTGAGACGCTCATCAAAGCGAAAGCGGCTCTCACACTGCGAGCAGCAAGCCAGATGCTGCTGGACCGTGATAATCTCCTCGGCGCTGAGTTCCCGGTCAATATACAGATGGAGACGAGCTATCGCTTCAACGCAATTCATGGTTGTTCACTCGCTCTCTCTCCTGAAGTATCGAGGCTGGTTTTCTTATCTGTTCATTTTAACAGAGGGCAAGGGGATTTTCATTCCCCAGGGAATTGCTTCCTTGCTTTCCTGGGCTCCTGCCTGCGGTAGCTCACCTTCAGACGATAGCGCCCTGGGCCTGGGCCACAGCCAGCAGCAAGGCCAAAACGGTTGACCGGGCTGCCCTTTTCTGGTATGTTCTCCACAGGACAGAGAAAAATCTCGGTCGCAGCTCCAATCTGGTCCCCTCGACAGTTTCCCGCCAGATGAGCAAGCAAGGAAGAAAGGAGAGAGATAGGGGAAGAGGATAGGGCAGGGTAGCAGGCAGGGCAAGCCAAGGCAAGCACGCCAGCAGTGAGTGGGCCGTCCTGGGCTCTTGCTCTATCACAAAGGACTAGTTTGAGCAGCGATCTATCAGCTATACTAAAAGCAGCCTATTGTCCAGTGAGGTATCGTATGCTGCGGTTCCGTGCAGGGGAATATACTCGACAGGCGGGTTCTGCTTGGAAAAGGGGCCTCGTAGGGCTGTCGCCGCGATCAACGCAGCTACAGGCTATGTACGAGATCTCTGCACGGAGCAGCCCCTGAGGGACAGCACCAGCGGTGGTCTGCTTTGCTGCTGTTGCAGACTGATCGTGTTCCTGTCCCTGGCGCACACTCCATCGCAGCCGCGAGACAACGCAACTGTGGTCGTCCGGTTGAGAGAGGATAGAGGGAGATTTGCATGTCTGAACAGCCTATCACTTCTGTCAATACTCCAGCGAATACCGGAAGCGATGCAGCCAGGCCGAGGCCAGCGCTCCCCCGAGAGGACTTCACGGCAGGTGTCCTGGCCCAGCTTGACAGCCTCTATCGCACGGCACTACGGATGACCAATAATCCCCAAGAGGCCGAGGATCTGGTACAGGAAACCATGCTCAAAGCCTTTCGCTTCGCCCATACCTACCATCCTGGCACCAACCTCCGAGCCTGGCTGTTCCGTATCCTGAACACGACGGCAATCAATCACTACCGCCGCCAGTCAACCCACCCGGCGACCGCCTCGCTGCCCGAGGGAGAAGAGTTTTATCTGTACAATCGCATCAAAGATCTAGGTGGCAATGAAGTCACCGCCGGCGCCGAGGAAGAGGTACTCCAGCGCTACCTGGATGAGGATGTCTACAATGCCCTCATGGAACTGCCGCTGAACTTCCGCATGCCAGTGATTCTGGCCGACATCGAGGGCCTTTCCTATAAGGAGATTGCCGAGGCGCTGCAGATCCCTATTGGGACGGTTATGAGTCGCATCTCGCGGGCCCGTCGCCAGTTACAAAAATCTCTCTGGCGTTATGCTCAGGAGCGCGGCTATCTCAAGGCGGCTAGCCCGGCCAAGGCTGCAGAGGCCCCCAGGACAATGGAGAATTCAGAGCGTCCTCCCCTGTCTACCGCTGGCGAGTCAGCGGCAGCCGCCACGCCGGAGCCGATTCCGCCATCGGCCCCACCATCAGCTCCGGCAGACCAGGCTACGGATGAGAGTCCGTAGCCTCCGCTTGCAATAAGGCACGTGCAGCGCGTGTGATGGTGATATCTGCACAGCGGCGATCGAGGACATTATGAGTTCGCGTGACCAAACCTTTGCGCTCTAAACGAGTCAAGACTTTGGTGGCTGCCGCTGAACTGACACCCAGCAGAGCGGCTACCTCGCTCACTGACCAGTGATCCCGCTGAGCCAGATAGGTCAGCACCTCTAGCTGACGCGGCGTGATCGTGTACGAAGCTGCTCGGCGTAGTGGGTCCATGAGGATAGCGCTCCTTCTTGCTCATAGAATTCCGCATGAGGGTCCCTGGCGAGTGGAAGATTTCTCCCACAGGCTCTTTTCTCATAAGAGACGCTGCGGCGGAGCTATTCAGGTACTACCTCCCGTGAACACGTTGCCTCTCCTCCTGATCGTCCGATGAGGGTCGCCTGCCGCCATTGTTGACCGCAGCGCCTGGCCTGCTGCCCAGTGGACCAGCTCAACGGGCCAGTTCACGGCGCACACTGTGTGGCGTCTCGCACCTGGGCAGCGAAGTTGGAACATGCTGCAAGGTGAACGAAAAGGTGCTACCTTCGCCTGGTACACCGCTGCTCTCTACCCAGATTTTCCCTCCCATCGCTTTCACGAGCTGCTCGCTGATGTACAGCCCAAGTCCCGCTCCTCGCACTGGACTATTCATATCGCGATCAAGACGCACAAAGCGCTCAAAGAGATGCTTTTGAGCCTCGCGCGGCACCCCCAGACCGTAGTCGCGCACCGAGATCGTCACCCAGCGTTCCTCGACCTGACAAAAGATCTCAACGTCTGTGCCCGCCGGAGAATACTTGAGGGCATTGCTGAGGAGATTGAGAAGGACCTGGCGCAGGCGCAGCTCATCAGCTAGTACGTAGACGCCTGCTGGCACCTGAACACGCAAGGTATGTCTCTCGCGCTTGCTAAGGGCATCCAGAATATCCACCACATGCTCAACCGATCTGCGCAGCTCGACAGTCTCCAGTTTCAGGCGCTCGGCATCCATATGGACACGGCTGGCATCCATAATGTTGCTCACTAACAGGACCAGCTCATCACAGCCTCGGTGTGCCCGCGCGATAAAATCGTCACGTACTTCTGGAGAAAGATGCATATGATACTCCTTTAGTAGCTCGATATAACCGAGCACTGCGGTCAACGGAGTGCGTAGCTCATGGGAGGCAGTCATAATGAACTGATCCTTCAAGCGGTCGAGTTCTTTCTGCTGCTCATAAGCGGCGCGCAGCTCCAAGGTAATTTTGGCATTCTCCAACATAGTAGCGCATTGAGAAGAGAACATTTCCAGCATATGCTTCTCCTCACAGGAGAAGACATGAGCGCGCGCGTAGGTTAGCACCAGTACACCAAGATAACGCTGAGCACGTTTGAGAGGGAGCCAGGCAAAAGGGAAAGGAGGAGTTTGAGGTAAGCAAGGAGGAATATGAGGAGAGAGAGCGTGGTCGCGAGCAGGTCCTGGCCCCAGCCCCATATCATACCCCTCATAGAACCAGGGACGCCAGTCCTCCTCTTGGAGGGAGCTAAGCTGCTGGGCGGCGGAGAGGGGAGGACCTCCAGGCAGATACGCAACGCGGCGCAAGCAGGCCTCCTGCTCGTCATAGAGCCAGACCTCCGCCCCGGCGGAGCCAGCACGGGCGGCCACCTCTGCATAGTTGACCGCCACGTCTTCGATGGTCTCAATGGCGCTCATTGGCAGCGCATTCACACTGTAGAGCGCATTGAGCATAGCGGCATGGCGACTGGCCCGCGCTGAGAGACGAGCTGTTTCCAGCAGCGGTGTAAAGCGCGCCAGCATCAGCTCAATGGCCTCGAAATCGGGGCCAGCATAGGGCTGATGATCACCGCGCTCGCCCAGGACCAAGACGGCGATCAGGCGTCCCTGGGCCCGCACCGGGACCAACAAAGGATCGAGCTCTTGACGAGTGACAGCGGTCTGAAGGTAGCGCGCCAGGCCAATGGGATTGGCTCCTAAGGAGTGCTGCAACTCGCTCAGGCGCAGCGGAGAGCGAGCCTGCATTAAGCGCTCGACCAGCGGTGGCGTGAGCATCAGCCAGCTCTCCTCACTGAGGGCCTCCTCCGGCTCTGTTGGCAGTAGCCAGCGAAGCAGGCGTAGACGAACCTCATCGGCAGGTTCGGCATAGGATAGCGGCGGGCAAAGACGATAGTAGCCACTCTCATCATCGAGGACAAAGAGGCAGACCTCGCGTGTCTCAAAGACATTCATGGCCGCCGCACTCAGCACCTGCGCCACCTCATCAAGCGTGGCGCCTTCGCTCTCCAAAGGGTGAGGAGCCTCCAGCAAACGCCGATAATGGTACATCTCGCTAAAGAAGAGACGCTCTGTGAGAATGCGCGCCAGCCACCAGGTCAGCGGAGCCAGCACAGCCATAAGAGCAACCGTCAACAGTGTCCGCGCCGGCAGATCCGGTAGAGGAAGGATCAGAGAGAGGACCGCTACGGTGTAGGCCAGCATGACCAGACAGACCAGGCCAACAATCCAGGCCACCACACGCCGAATATAGCGATCCAAGACCAGAATCTGATAGCGCAAGATCGAATAGCCTAGTAACGGCGGTAAGAGGGCCAGCGGGAGGGTACTGAAGCGCGGATCAACGCGCAGCGGGATATGCAACCACCAGGGCAGGACATTCAAGAGCAGAAAGGGGGCAAAGGCCAGAATGACAGCGCCCATAAAGAGACGGCGCTGCTGCTGTTCGCGTAGTGTGGCCGTCCGCCGATAGAGATGAGCAATCGAGGTCAGAATCCCAGTCAGGGTCAGGAGATAGTAGGTATAGTCAACGAAATTCAGCCAGGCCAGGCGGGGGCTGGTTCCCCAGTCATAGAAGGCCAGATGACAGGTGACAAGTAAGCTCAACACTACTACTAGCCCAAGGTAGGCTGGAGCCAAGAACGAGAGCACAAGCAAACGTAGAAGATGTCCAAATGAACAGCAGACCCGGGCGGAAGCAGTTACGAAGGGCGGAGGAGCCAGCATATTCTGAGGAAAGAGCAAGAGCAGGGTGGTGAAGAGGAGGAGCGAAAGCGCGCTGCTCACGCCACCAATGACTGAGAGGAGCATATCGCCAACTGCGGCCCCCGTCTGCACCAGAAAGGTTATCATCATACAAGCGCAGAAACAGAGCAGGAGCAGCGCCACCCCTCGGCGATAAGCATAGAGCCAGACCAAAGCAGCGACCGCCAAAAAGAGCAGGGCAGCCAGGGCCGAGACGCCAAACTGGAGCAAAGCATAGGGCAGATAGGCAAGATGAGAGGCGCTGCGCGGGAAAAAGACCCAGGCGTCACTTCCCAGAAGTACAATATAGGCCAGGGCCAGTACCAGGATCGCCACCAGACGCCCCACTCTTGGGAACGAGCGTGTTGTCCTCGACATATCCTCCCTCTTGCTCGAATAGCTGAGATCCTCTCACTCATAAGCCCAATATGTGGAGTAATTCGGGCGGAAGAGGCTGGCACGCCTCAATCGCTTGCAGGCAGAGACGAGCGCGCTCGCGGTAGAGCAGGGAGATGCTCCAGGCAGCGGTGATAGCCTCAGCAAGCCGGGCGGAGAGCGCGGTAGGTATGGGACTCCCCTGCTGCAAGGCAAGTAGGGCATCTGGCGAGCAGCCACTGGCAGCAGCGAGCACCAGCGGAAGTGTCTTTTTGCCACGGCGAAGGTCTGACTTTGGCCGGGAGAGCGTCGGAGGGCAGGTCAGCATGGCATGGAGATCATGACAGTCGTTATCAAGCTGGCCCGCGATCCCCAACAGCTCCCCCAGACGGGAGAATTGATCACAGAGGGAGGGAGAAGCGCCAGCAGCCAGGGCACCGAGACGGCAGGCCAGCCGCATAAGAGAGCCAGCCTTTGCAGCCGCTAGGGCCAGACACTCCTCACGGCTGCAGGCAGCGAACGGTAGCGCCTCAGCAAGTAGGTCCTGTTGCTGGCCAGCCAGACAGGCTAGAGTGGCTGCTTGCAGCTCAGCCAAGAGGACAGGCGGCTCGGCGGCCGGCGGTCTGACGCTGGCAGAGGGGGCGAGAATAGCCCGCTGCGCGAGAGTCAACAGGGCAGCCGCCACGTTGATGGCTCGGGCCTCACCAATGGTCTGTAGCAATGGAGTCTGATCATCGTCGATCAGATCGTCAAAGATATCGATGGCACAGACCAGGCATTCGACCGCTAAGGCCGCCCCAGCGGCGTAGTCCGGCTTCTCTTCGGGGCGCAAGGCCAATGCGATCAGGAAGGTAAGCAAGGGCCACCTCCCTACCCGCAGCCCACCTGGACCCTGCCCCAGCAGGCCGCCGTCTAGCCCGGCTGCCCTCCAGGTGAGTAGCTTGCCCTCCTGATGTAGAGCCAGAGCTAGATCCTCACGCAGCGGCGCCGGAGCCTCCAGCAGGAAACGCTCCAGCCAGTCGCTGAGAAACATCAGCGCCTCACGCAAGACCTCTTCCCTGACCGTAGTCCGCCTGTCTTCGTTCATACTGCCCGACTCACCTCGCTCCCTCGTAACTCACTCTCCCTCTACGCTGTTGCCTCGCTTCCCACTCATGCATCAGGGATGCCACCACCACATAGGCGGCCCCAAGGAAGTCCCCAGAGCTAGATGCGGGATAAGCTTCTCAAGCACATTCAATACGAGAGGCTCAATGTGCTCTGATGCAGCTACACCCTTTAAATCATTAAAACATGCAAGACGAAATTCTTCATCGCTGTAGAGGCGATGGACGAGGTAACACAACTGCTGTTCTTCCACAGTACTCTCCTTCCCTCTCTTCAGTTTAGAGAGACTTCTCGTGAGAGCATGCCTTTGCATGCTCTGCGTGAGAGCATACCACATATCTAAATGAAATGCAAGAGCATATAATATATATATTTAGATGTATCTATGAACAAGTGGGCGAGGGGAGAAAGCGAATGCGAAGCGGCAGCATAAGGTCCCAACGCAATTGACGAATGGAGGCCTTGCCGTTAGAATCGGGGAGAGATCGCAGCTCGCACTCTCAGGCTTCAGCGAGGATGAGGGGGACTGCAGCATCAAGTGACTCTGAGCAGAGCGGATCTCGCTTGCACGCCGGCCCGTCCGCTGCGAGCGGCAGGGCAGCCAGGCGAAGGCCTCTCAAGAGAGGCCGCGGGCACCCGGCTGGACCACTCGCCTAAAGATCAGGCGCCGGCTGCCGAGCCGCTTCGAGCAAGCGCTTGTCAGCGCTACTGCCTGGGAGAAAGCAGGCATCCATAGTCACGTCATTGAGGCCTATCCTCAACGGGCCAGCGTTGGAAAGCGCAGGACCATAGGCAGACTCTGGAAGCAGATGGACCATTGGAATCAAAGCCTGGACCAAGAGGAACAGCTCCCGCCTGCTGGTGCGGACCCGCTGGGGGTCCTTAGCAGCACGCGCCGTGTGGTTGAGGAGGGTGAACATGTCTGGATTAATCACGAGCAGCTTCAGGCCCTCAGCGAGCGTTGGCCCGAGTTGATCGGCTCGGCACTTGGCCCTGGGGCAGGGGCTGCCCCGGTGCTCTCCACCACCTCTGTGCTGCCAGCAGGTTACGAACGTTATCATTTCTTTGATGGCAGTGAGCGCAGTGTTAACTGGATTCTCTTGCTCGATGCCCTTAATTTCTGTTTTTGGCCGGAGAAAGGACAGCCACGCTGGAGCATCACTTATCAGGGAGAGCACCTGAGTGGCTATTGGGCAGAGGCCGCAGCCTTGACACGGGCTGTGGCCGAGGGCCGACCCGTTTGGGATGCCACTTATCTGCGCGACATGAGCCGGGAAGAGCTGGCCCTGATCTTTCGTAGCGAAGACGGGGTAGAGATTCCGCTCTTCGAGGAGCGTTTGGCCAACGTTCATGAAGTCGGACGCGTGCTTCTGGAGCGCTTCAATGGGCAGTTTTCTCAGGCTATTGCCCAGGCGGGAGGCAGCGCGGTGCGCTTGGTACAGTTGCTGGCCGAGGCTTTTCCTTCCTTCCGCGATGTGGCCCTCTATCGCCAGCGCGAGGTCCGCTTTTTGAAGCGAGCTCAGATCTGCGTCGCAGATCTTCATGCGCTCTTCCGGGGCCAGAGCTGGGGCGCTTTCTCGGACCTTGAACAGCTAACGATCTTTGCTGACTATAAGCTGCCCCAGGTGCTCCGCCACTTCGGAGTGCTGGAGTATCATCCCTCGTTGGCAGAACAGATCGACCAGCAGGAGCCGATTCCTGCCGGGAGCGAGGAAGAGATCGAGATCCGTGCAACGACGGTCTGGGCCTGCGAGTTGTTGCGCCAGGCGCTGGTCGCCCGCGGTTTGTCTCTGAAGGCCATCGAGATCGATCAGCAGCTCTGGCTGCTCAGTCAGCGCTTACCCAATATGCGACCGTATCATCGCACTCGTACCATCTATTACTAGAAAGAGCCTTTTATCACAGGAGAGAGCACGTGGAATACAGGCCTAGAC
>NZ_JADGHT010000139.1 GCF_019683755.1 Thermogemmatispora sp.
CCCTGCGCTCGCCTCTTCCACCAAGAACCTTAGACGGCCTGAAACGGCGGACTGGCGCCATGCTAGGGGAGTGCCAGGGCAATCTGTGCCTTCCCCGCCTCATCGAGCTGTTTCAGCAGGAGCTGGGTCGCGATCCTCTCTCGTTGGAGAAACATGCCCCCGGGTCGCGCTTGCTCAATGAACGCTTGACGCGCCTTGAGAATATCGCCGCCCATAGTGGCGAGGAGCCTAAGCGAGCGCTGTAGATCGCTTGCACTGTACTCGGCTATCCATCCCATCCTTGCCAGGCTGGCGTGAGCCTGGCGGTACGCCGAAGCGTAGGGATGCAGATGAGGAAGGGGCAATTGTCAACCCATACCTTGGGAGGATATCTCTCTGGTCCACGCCCCCTGGCTGAAGCTAGGAGCTTGCCCGTAGCCGGAGATCTCGTCGGCCCGGATTCCAGAGCTAGTTGACGGCAGCCCATTCTCATAGGATGGCGGCTTTAGCTAGGCTGGGCAGACCTGCCTCCCTCCCTGCGATATGAGGCGAAGCTATGGCTGACTGCCGGTCAGTGCCTTTGGCCTCGGAGGAGAGACAGTATGAGAGAGACTGAAGCGTCAACCCCATGCGGAGAGCAAGAAGGGAGCCATCTTTCTTCTCCGGCTGAAGCCTGGGGCCCGTGGCGGCCCGACTTGACGGAAGATCCGGAGGGAGAGATTTATAACGTGGCCATTGTCGGAGCCGGCTTGAGCGCTTTGAGTTTACTGCGCAGTGGGGCCGCGGCTCTCGGACGCACGGTAGTGCTCGATTATCAGGAGCAGGTGGGGGGTCTGCTGCGTTATCTGCTGCCCGCTGATGGCTTTGGGGAAGAGTGGGAGCTGCTGCGAGATTTCCCTTTTCCCGCGGGAGTGAGGTTGCTCTTGCAAACGACAGCAGTGGGATTGCTACCCGCCAGCGACTCCGAGACGGCCCATACGCTGGTCGTACGCCAGCGCCAGGGAACAGCTCATGTGCGTGCTCGGAACGTCGTCATTGCTTGTGGCGGACTTGAGCGGCCTCGTGAACATGATGCTATCCCGGGGACGCGCCCAGCAGGTGTCATGACACCCGTCCTGGCCTTGCAGTTGCTGACCCGAGGCTACCTGCCCGGAAGACGGGCTTTGGTCTATGGCGAGTCCCGCTATGCCCTTGCCACAGCCAGGCGCCTGGCCGAAGCGGGGATGGAAGTGATCACGGCAGCCCCTACCGCAGGCAATGGTCGCCAGGTCAGGCTTTGCGGGACCCTAGAGAAGATCTGCGGCTTTCCTCGTCTTAGCGCTGTGCGCTTGCTCTGCGATCAGCAACCAGTGGAGATCGAAGTTGATACCCTGGTCTATGCTACTGGCCTGCTGGCGAACACGCACTGGCTGAAGGGGAGCGGGGTAGAACTGACAGCCTCTGGGGCGATCGCCGTTGATAGCCATTACCGCACCAGCGTCCCTGGTATCTATGCTATCGGCACGGTGGTCAGACCTGAGCTGGATCATCAGGATTCTTTGCGCATGGGAAAAGAGGTGGCAGCCTTGCTGCCAGGAGGTGTATCATGAAGCTCAACGGCACGGTCAATGTCAGTGCACCTCGGGAACGGGTCTGGCAGATCTTCATGGACCCGCTTCAGCTCTGCCGCGTCGTCCCGGGCTGCGAAGAGGCGCAGCGTGTCGACGATAGGCACTACGAGGCGCTCCTGGCAGTCAAGATCCAGTTCATGACCATCCGTGCCCGCGCTCATGGTACTTTGCTAGAGGCTCATGAGCCAGACCACCTGGTTGCCGAGATGGTCGGCGAGCCATTAGCCATGGCAGGAGCTTTTCGCGCTCGCCTGGTGATCGACCTGGTCCCCAAGGCGGGAGAAACGGAGGTACGCTACGCCATCGATCTTTCGATGCTGGGACGCCTGGCGAGCCTGGGCGAGGCCATCATCCGAGCAACAGCGAACCGTCTCGCATCGCAGTTTGCTACCAATGTTGCTCAGCTCTTCTCCACCCAGGCTCAGCAGCCTCATCAGTCCTAGTAGAGGCTCTTGCTTCCCTGTCCTCCTGTGTAAGCAGGAGGATAGCCAGACTTAAGGAAGGCCGTCTTCCTTTCATTCCTCACTACAAGGAGTGAGCGCTACCACGGGTCCGCCGTGCAGACAAGAGCATGCCAGTGCGGTCCCGGGCCGAGGGAAGGGAAGGGCCACGAGGGTCACTATCAGCTCAGTTCGTTAGCCAGCCAGTGTAGCGCCCACAGGGCTGGCCTTTGGTAGCCCGGTAGCCCGAGTTAGCTACCAATCAACGACGCGCAATCTTTCGCCCTGCAGGAGAAAGGAGCACCTTCTATGTCGCTCAGTAAGCAACCTCAGCTTATCTCCGAAGAGCAGCTTGTTGAAAAGTTCGGCTATCGGCAGGAGTTCCGCCGCGAGCTGAAGCGATTCGCTTCTTTCGCAGTGGGTTTCTCCTTTATCTCAATTACAACGGGCATCTTCACTACCTACGGCTCAGTGCTGAACTGGGGTGGACCGCGCGGCATTTGGACCTGGCCCCTGGTCATTGTCGGTCAGCTCCTGGTGGCCCTTGTTTTCGGCGCCCTGGCCTCTCGTATTCCTTTGGCCGGCTATTCTTATCAGTGGGCTTCGCGTCTCATCAATCCTAAGATCGGCTGGCTCACGGGCTGGATCTCTTTCATGTTCCTGGTCGTCGACGTGGTGGCTGTCGATTACGCCGTGGCCCAGACTGTTCTGCCAACGCTCTTTGGGTATACCGAGACACCGGTGAATGCCTGGATCGCCACAGCGGCTGTCATTCTGATTCAGACGCTGCTGGTGCTCTTCTCTACTGTCTGGGCAACGCGCATCAATAATACCGCTGTTGGCACCGAGGTAGTCGGCATCATCGGTTTGACCGTTCTGCTCCTGATTGTCGGCGGTGTTCGTGGCCTGTTGCATCCCGACCATCTCTTTAGCACCGGCAGCGTCCCCGCTACTGATTACTTCAGCTTCGGAGGCCTCTTCTCTAGTGGTCCTTTCATGCTCTCCTTCCTGTTGGGGGCTTTTACAATCGTAGGCTTCGAGGCAGCGGCCAACCTGGCTGAAGAGACGCAGGAGGCACACCGTACTGTGCCTTTTGCCATGTGGTCGTCGGTTCTGTTGAGCGGCGTCGTCGGCTTTGCTTTCTTGATCGCCCTCAATCTGGCCTCCGACAATCTGCAGGAGCTGGCCAGTTCTGCTACACCGGTGGCCGATATCATTACTCACATCTTGGGGCCAATTGTCGGAGATATCTTTCTGGTATTGGTGACCTTCTCGATCTTTGCTTGCGGCCTGGTGATCTTTATCACCTTGACGCGCTTGATCTGGGCAATGTCACGCGATGAGCGCTTCCCAGCCTCGCGCTGGCTGCGTCAGGTCAATCCCAACACAGGGACCCCTGTTCCCTCAACACTGCTCTCATTTGTTCTCTGTGAGCTGGTCCTGGCTCTCTTTGCTGGCATCGGCCTGGCACAGAATCAGACCACGACCCTCAGCAATCTCTTCTCTGCAGCTACACTCTTGCCCGCGATTATTTACCTGCTGACCGTGATTTACTATCTGGTAGCCCGACGACGCTTGCCTTCTATTCCCGGCGGCCTTGATCTGGGCGCCTTTGAGTGGCCAGTGGTTATTCTGGCACTCGTCTGGCTCGTCTTTGAGTTGCTGATCTTCCGTGATGCCCAGTTCGCTATTCCCTGGCTCTACACACTGGGAATGTTCGCGCTCGGCTTGATCTATTTTGTCTGGTTGCTTATTGCGCGACCAGAGGTCCTTAGGACAGTACCCATTGAGGAGACAGTACGTGCTCTGAGCAGTTCCTCACCCTCTACCGAGGTCTCAGGCTCATCAACAACCTAGCAGAGTCGGGGCTTGCTATCCGCCTCAGTGATTGATCTGCTAATAAGGCCTGCTCGTGCCCTTCGCGCCCCCGCCTGTTGTCAGAAGCCAAGCGCACGAGCAGGCTCAAAGGCAAAGCGATGCAGCCGATGATGCTGCTCTGGAAAGGGCATCCGTACAGGAGGAGAGCAAGGATGATGGCCCCTGCAATACTCGCTATTGACCAGGGAACTACTCGCACAAAAGCGCTCATCTTTGACGCCGAAGCTCGCTGCCTGGCTCAGGCAACGAGCGAGGTGCCGCTGACCTATCCACAGCCAGGCTGGGTAGAGCAGAATCCCTATGATTTGTTGGAGAGCGTGCTTTCTAATGCCCGCGCGGCTATTCAGGCTGCCGGAGAGGTGCCACTATTAGCCTGTGGCCTGGCTAATCAGGGAGAGACGGTGGTGGTCTGGCATCGACGCAGCGGACAACCGCTTTACAATGCTATTAGCTGGCAGGACCGCCGTACCGATTTGCTGTGCGAACAGTTGCGCCGCGAGGGCGCCGAACGCCTCATCCGTGAGCGCACTGGGCTGCCTCTCGATCCTTACTTCTCAGCGACAAAGATTCGCTGGGTGCTGGATAATGTGGCCGGAGCACGGGAGCTGGCCACCCGTGGCGAGCTACTGGCCGGAACAACTGATGCCTGGCTGATGTGGTGCTTGCTGGGCGAGCACCGCACCGATGAGACTACGGCTTCACGGACCATGCTCTATAATCCTCGCCTGCGCGATTGGGATGAGGAGGTATTGGCCCTGCTGGAGATCCCCCGTTCGATTTTGCCGGATATTCAGCCATCTTGTTCGCTCTTCGGGACAATCGCATCGGAGCACTTTGGGCGCGCATTGCCACTGACAGCCTCGTTGGTAGACCAGCAGGCGGCGCTTTTTGGCCAGGCCTGCTACGCTCCGAACGATGTCAAAGTGACCTATGGTACCGGCGCCTTTATCTTACTCAATGCCGGTCAGACGCTGCCAACTTCGCGTCATGGCCTGCTCCCAACCGTCGCCTGGTCACGCGGCAAGGAAATCATCTATGCCCTTGACGGCGGCATCTATGTAGCTGGGGCAGCCATCCAATGGCTGCGCGACATCGGTCTGGTGCACAGCCCGGAGGAGACGCTAGAGCTGGCGCTGTCGGTCCCCGATAGCGGGGGAGTCTTCTTTGTGCCGGCCCTGGCAGGTCTGGCCGCTCCTTATTGGGATAGCTATGCCCGTGGCACGATTGTTGGCCTGACTCGCGCGACAACTCGCGCCCACCTGGTACGGGCTACCCTGGAAGGGATCGCCTTCAGTACCCGCGATGTGCTGCAGGCAATGGTCCAGGATACCGGTCGCCCAATCCATAGTCTAAAGGTCGACGGGGGAGCCTCGGCTAATAGCTTCCTGATGCAGGCACTGGCCGATATTACGGGAGTCGAAGTGCATATCGCTGCCGTCCAGGAGACGACAGCTCTGGGCGCTGCTTTCTTGGCTGGCATCGGAGCCGGCCTCTGGCGCGATGAAACGGAAACCGCTCTCCTCTGGCGTGAGGCAAAGGTCTACCGTCCGCGCGGCAATGGTTCGATTGAGACTCTCTATCGGCGCTGGTTTAATGCGGTGGAGCGCGCCCGCGGCTGGGCCGCTATCGCTTGAGATCCTCTGTGCCTGCTCTGCCGCTTCCCTCACTCTACACTCGCCGCCCGCCATTGCACGCCACAGGCTGGGGAGCTATCTCGGCAGCTTACGCAAGGTAGCCCCCAGCCCTTTCTTCCTGCGTCAGCCAGGCTCGCCAGGTATGAGGCGAACGGGTGCTCTTGACAAAGGTTCTCAACCGCGAGTATACTTTGAATTGCATAAACTGTCGTTATTGTTTCTGTCTGTGTTGCTCGGGTCAACCACATGTTGAACATGTGTTCTAATAGAGTGCAGCCACCCGGGCAGGAGCCGCTAGCAGGATCAGGGACATGGTGCCAGAGCTGAGCGCGGCGGTCGGGGTGGAGATTGGAAGCAGTCGGGCAACGATCGCCATTATTTCTGCCGATGGCCAGGTTCGAGAGCGCTTCGAGGCGAGAA
This sequence comes from Thermogemmatispora sp., assembly GCF_019683755.1. Lineage (GTDB taxonomy): Bacteria > Chloroflexota > Ktedonobacteria > Ktedonobacterales > Ktedonobacteraceae > Thermogemmatispora. The sequence goes on from NZ_JADGHT010000139.1 coordinate 5,962, forward strand.
CGCTGCGCGGGCGTCCGGCGCGAGCCACGCTAGAGCCATATCTGCGGGCCATCGATGCTGCTGTGCAGCGAGCTGAGGAAGTGGGTTATGCCTTGCAAGGGATCGGTTTGGCCTTGCCGGGCAAACTTGACCAGACATACCGCCGTCCTTTTCTCATTCCTCTCCTTCCCTCTCTCAACCATTTCCCCTTGTGCGACCTATTAGAAACACGCTATCACCTCCCCGTGCGACTACACAGCGATGTTGAGGCGGCAGCGCTTGGCGAGTACGCTTATGGAGCCGCCAGGAGCAGCCGTCGAGCTTTGTTACTCACCGTTCATGCGGTAGTAGGTGCAGCCCTGATCAGCGATGGCCAGCCGGAGCCAACGGCTCGGGAATACACGGGGCATGTCTGCCATTTGCCGGTAGCGAACACTGGCCCGCGCTGTAGCTGTGGGCGTCGGGGCTGCATCAGTACCCTGGTCTCACTGGAGGCTGTCCAGCGCCTCATTCAGCGCGCAGCGCGCAAAGGCGAGCCGAGCAGCCTGATCCAGCGCCTCAGCAATCGTGAGCAATTGAGCGCCCAGCTACTGGCGGAAGAGGCGATTCGTGGCGATAGCGTAGCACTCACCATCTATCAGGAGATAGGCCACTGGCTTGGCATTGCTACAGTCCACTATTTGCGACAGTTCGCTCCCGAAGTGGTGGTTCTGGGCAGCGGTTTACTGAACGCTGACGAACTACTGGTCAATCATCTACGCCGCTCCCTCCGCTCCCAACTAGGACAGCATGCGAGTGCAGAAGAGTGCCGACGAGCCGAAGCGCTTAGCATTGTGCCGGCATACCTGGGACGGGAAGCGGCCCTCATCGGCAGCGTTGTCCCCCTCTTGACTCCAACGCAGGCCAGTCATGAGGCAGCAGTCTTGCCTGGGCAGTTCTATGAGGAGGCTTCCTCTCCCGTCTCTCCACTCAGCTTTGAGCAGCTCGCCATTGCCCAGCGGCGCACAACTCATCTCTATCGCCTGCCTGCGATCAGTGATGATCTCAGCCATCTGGTCATGGAGCGTCCCCTGTCGTCAGTTCCACATCCCCCTGATGACCTTGGTTCTGCTTCGCCCTCCCATACCCGTCTCAGGCCTCGTCATTCGCATGGTCAAGACCATTAATCCGCGACCTGGGCCTCTTCCCACTGAGGAGCAGCAAAAGCCAACTGTACTAACATGGGTGGATGCTTCGGCTGCACCAGATAGGCCCGCCCGGGCGGCAGAGGGGTCGCCGCCAGCCCATGTAAGAGCTTGCCTTCCATCGGATCCCCGCTCAGAATGAGGCCAGGCGTCCCCATCTCGCGCAAACGCTGCATGATTGGCTCGAACATGGCCCGTGAGACTCCTCCCACGCGATGCACCAATACGAGATGAAAGCCAATATCACTCCCTACGAGCAGGTATTCCTGAAGTGGCACTAGCGGACTGCTCCCTGAGCCTCCGATGGCTTCATAGTCATCCACGAAAAGGAAATAGTGACGCCCAGTCCACTGCTGGGGGCGCCGTAATTCAGTCAGCGGTACCTCAGAGATCCTCTTGAGACGACGCTCCAGATCAACTTTCAGATTGCCCACACAGTTTGTCAGCGTCTGGCTATTGTAGGCATAGGTCAACAAGGCCTTGCTGTCGACAAAATCCAAGAGACGCTTGCGGAAATCGACGATGGCATAGGCCACCTGCTGAGGAGTGTAGCGCCGCTCTAAGCCACGTATCCAGGCGCGCAGGAGTGAGGTCTTGCCACACTCGCTGTCGCCCAGAATCAGGAAGTGCGGCCCCGCAGTGATTAGATCGATGTAGACTGGTTTCAGACGAAACTCCTCTAAACCGATGGGCACACCCGGCGGCTCTTCGGGCGACGGCTCTGGCAAATCTTCCCAGCGGACGAGTGGCGGCAGCATCAGAACAGGTGGCGCTACCAGCCCCTTCCAATGGCGGCGAATGCGTTCGATGAGGTTCAGGAGGTACCCCTGAATGCCTAAATGGAGGTGTTCGATCGCCTCCTGGCCGTCACCGGCTATGAGCGGTAAGGCAATCTGGAAGAAGAGCTTGTCGCGATTGGCCCCGCGCCCAGGCACACCGGCAGGAATGGCCGCCGCTATTGCTCTTCCTAGCTCTGAATCGATAGGATCATTCAGGCGCAGCTCCAGGCGGGTACCAATGTTGTCACGCAGTCGTGGGCGCACTTCCGCCCAGCGGTTGGCGGCAATGATCAGATGCACCCCATAGGCCAGACCGCTGGAAACAATCTCTGCAAGATCCGGCTCCAGTTGGTCGAAGTCTTGATAGAATTGGGCAAAGTTATCGATGATGAGAAAGACATCGCCAAATGGCACGTCATCTAGCTCACCACGCTGCCGCATCGCGCGGAAGGTCGTCATACTATCGATGCCACGCTCGCGGAAGAGAAATTCTCGCTCCTCTATCACCCGCCGCATCTGGCGCACCACTCGCCTGATTTTATCGCGCTCAGGTTTGCCACAGACGGCCCCTACATGCGGCGCCTGCTCAAAAATGCGCAGCAGCCCACCCCCCATGTCAATGCAGTAGAATTGTACATCGCGTGGCGTATGCGTCAACATGAAAGACGTGATCAAGGTGCGCAGGAAGGTGCTCTTACCGGACTGTGGGGCACCAATAATCGCGAGGTGACCACCAGTACCAGAGAAGTCCAGCCACAGCGGTTCTTGCACCTGTTCTAGCGGCTTATCCACCAGGCCAACCGGGACGCGCAAATCGCCAAAGGGCGGGGCTTCCTTTGTATACAGGTCTGTCAAGTGTGGATGATCCGTATGAGCTAGCACAGCGTCAAGTGTGAGCACGCGTGGCAGCGGCGGCAGCCATACCTGATGAATGAGATGAGCGAATACCGGCGGCACTGCTTTTGCAATGCGCTCAATGACCACATCCATTTCTGTATGTAGCTCTGCAGAGCCGGCGATAGCTGGAATAGATAAGAAACGACGGGCATCTCCTACGACTTGTTGATAATGCAGAAGCTTACCATTAGCAGTAAAGATGCGAATCTTGCTTTCAAGTGAGTGCTGTTCTGCCAGAGGGAGGTAGGGGACCGAAATCAAGGCAGATTTAAACAGCTCGTAGGTATCAACGTCGACCTTGAAATAGCCGATGCCGGGCACCGAGGGTAAATAGTAGGCGTCTGCCGTGCCAAGTACCGTACGGCTTTCGGCGGCGCTATAGGTACGCAGACAAATGCGATAGCGCAGGTGGCTCTCCAGGCCCTTAATGCGGCCCTCTTCTAGGCGCTGGGTAGCAAAGAGCAAATGCAAGCCCAGGCTGCGCCCAACTCTCCCCATTGTCACAAAGAGGTCCAGAAAATCACTGCGCTGCGCTATCAATTCGGCAAACTCATCGACAATGATCAGCAGATGAGGCATCGGCTCCATTTCGGGATGCATCTTCCACTTGGCTCGATACTGCTTGATATTGTCGAGATTGCCAGCGTCGCGCAACATGCGCTGACGTCGCTGCTGTTCGCCGAGGAGGGCAGCGTAGACACGATCCACCAGGGCAAGATCACTTTGCAGATTCGTCACCACACCGACTACATGGGGCAGCGCCTGGAAATCGTTGAAGGAAGCACCGCCCTTAAAGTCGATCAAGACGAAGTTAAGCGTGCGCGGATCATGGGTTATAGCCAGAGCGCTGACCAGTGTGCGCAGCAGCTCACTCTTGCCCGAGCCGGTGGCCCCTACAATCAAACCATGCGGACCCATCCCCTTATCAGCGGCTTCCTTCAGATCCAGTACCAGAGGATGGCCATCGGCGCGGCGTCCAATGGGCACGCGCAGCAGATTCTCATACTGCTCTTCCGTGGCCTGCCAACACTGGCCTGGATTGAAGCTATCCGCGGAAGGGATTGTCAGTAATTCGAGCAGGCGAATATCCTGCGAGAGATCTTGCTGAGAGGCTTCACTCAGCGTAAGCGGTGCCAGGCTGCGAGCGATCCGCTCGCAGAGCGCCGGCTCAATCTGATCGGGTAGCAGGCCCTCCATGCGGCGTCCACCATAGGCGATTTCCTCAAAGTGCAGGCCTCCGACCTCTGAGAGTTCCAGCCTTGCCTGAATAGCCGCTGGCTCGTGATAGCGGTCCTCTACCAAGCAGATGACGGTTACCCCGGCTTGACTGGCCTTCGCGAACAACAGCTCCAGCTCAGGCAACTGGCCAACAGGCTCATGAGGTGAGAAGCTATCAAGCACGACCACCAGGTGAGGCAAACTGGCCTGTGCGGCCCGCCGGCGCTCTTGCTCATCGTTCCCCGCCTCCTCGCTCAGTTTTGTCCGTCGTTCCACCTCTGGTTTAATTTGCTGTTGCAGCAGTTGCTGCAAATCCCCGACAGTTGTAGCAAGCATACAAAGCTGCTCGGGAGCATAGCGATGCTCAGCTTTCACTTGATGGAGGCGCCGCACATGGGGCAACCACTTCAGCCAATTCCATTCTTCCACGCGCTCACCTGGGAAGTAGACCAGACAGCGGACATCCTCGGGGGCGTGGAAAGCGACAAGCTGACAGATGATGGCTCGGGCCAAGGCCCGACCTGCGCTCAAGCTTCCGCTGATCGCCAGGGTGCCGAAGGAGCGTAGAGGGATAAGAGCTGCGACATCGTTCAGATAGCTATACTCGGCTACCAGGGCCTCAGCTTGAGCGCGCAGCTCAGGTACATACTGCGCCATGAAATTGGCGTTGCTTATGTCTAAGCGCAGGGGACAGCACAGAGGACCAGGGCCAATGCCAATGCGCGTCATCATGAAATCGAAGTCAGTGGGGCGACGCTCCCAGAGATATTCACGCCGCTCAACTCGTTCCGCCAACTCTTCATAGGGGGGGTAGAGCCGCTGCTCAACCAGACGCTGTTCCTTAGCCAGCCAGAGCAGATGCTTGCGAACTCGCTCCAGGTAGTCAAGGTAGAGGCTGCGTTGCTGCTGCTGCTGCTTTTTGAGGGCACGGCGCTGGATCACGCCCATGATGAGGCCTGACATGATCATCATCCCCCCAATGCCACAACTGGCCACTACCATGAGCGGGTTTGTATGGAATGTGAACATGAAAAAGACAGATCCCAAGCTTCCCAAGACCGGCAGCAGATACTGAAGCCAGCTCAGAGGTCCGCTCTGGGCCGGCTGTTGCGTCGGCGGGGCACTAATCACGATTTCATCGCTTGGTAATCGCGGCGGGTAGGCACGCGCCGGACGATAGAAGGTCGTCGCCTGCTTTTGCATGATGCATCCTTCTCGCCATCGCTTGACCAACGCTCAGCTCAGAAACGCTGCGCTTCTGCTCGAGTCGGCATCGGGTTCCCCGAGCGTCCCCGGTCTGACCGGTAGCTCACCCGTCAGCCAGTCCATCTTAGGGTGATTAGTTGGCTCCGGCCAAGGGAAGTTGCTCCCAGGTTACTCCAATACCGCCGGTTCTCTCGCTTGGAGCACTGGAAGAGGGCAGCAACCGCGCTAGCGTCTCAAGAGCAC
>NZ_JADGHT010000140.1 GCF_019683755.1 Thermogemmatispora sp.
TAGAATGGAAGTGCTCTGACCAAGAGCGATGGGCAAAGTGCCTACCATCTGAGCCTGCATAGTCTCTGCCGCGAGGGTGGTCTGGTACAGATTCAGTGCTTCTTTCAGCAAGGTTGGGTTAGACAAAGGAGTCACCTTATGGCTGCAACTCGCCCCATTCGTGTGTTGGTTGCCAAACCAGGACTGGATGGGCATGACCGTGGCGCAAAAGTGATCGCCCGTGCCCTGCGCGATGCAGGCATGGAGGTTATCTATACGGGCATCCGTCAAACCCCAGAGATGATCGTCGAAGCCGCCATTCAGGAAGATGTCGATGCCATCCTCCTGAGCATCCTCTCTGGCGCTCACATGGCCCTGTTCCCTCGCATCATGGAGCTTTTGAAGCAAAATGGCGTCACTGATGTCCTCGTAGCGGCTGGCGGTATTCTGCCCGATGAGGACATCCCGGCCATCAAAGCGATGGGCATCAAGGGCTGTTTTGGACCAGGAACTCCCATTGAACAGATCATCCAATTTGTTCGTGAGAATATCAATCCTGAGCGTCTCCAGGTAGAGGTGTAGGTGCGGCTTGCAGAACCAAAATCAGAACCAGCAGTTGATTGAACGCCTGCTCACCGGTGATCGGCGGGCCTTAGCGCGCATGGTGACCCTGATCGAAAATGGAGTACCTGGCGCACGCGAATGCCTGGCTGAGCTACATCGACATGCCGGACATGCCCACATCATTGGGGTCACAGGAGCCCCTGGGGTTGGGAAGAGCACCCTGGTGACGCAACTCACACGGGAATTTCGCCGTCGCGAGCGACGTGTGGCCGTGATCGCCGTTGACCCCACTAGCCCTTTCTCTGGCGGCGCCCTGCTCGGCGACCGCATCCGTATGATGGAGCTAGCGGGGGACCCGGGCGTCTTCATTCGCAGTATGGCCAGTCGCGGCAGCCTGGGCGGCCTCTCTGCGGCCACGCGCGACGTGGTGCGTGCAATGGATGCCGCCGGTTATGACCCTATCCTGATCGAGACCGTCGGCACAGGGCAGGCTGAGGTCGAAATCATGCGCGCTGCCCATAGCGTGATGGTGGTCTGTGCTCCGGGCCTGGGCGATGAGGTGCAGGCCCTCAAGGCTGGTATTTTAGAGATTGCCGACCTGTTTGTCGTGAGCAAGAAGGATAAGCCAGGTGCTAACCAGACTGCCGCTGAACTGGCCATGCTGTTGAGCCTGGCTCCCGATCGCCGTACGGCGGCTTGGCGCATACCAATTGTGCTGACCAGCGCCCTCAAGGGCGAAGGAATTGATCAGCTTGTGGAGGCCTTAGAGCGCCATCGCCGCTTTCTGCAAGAAAGTGGCCTCCTCCAACAGCGCGCACAGCGCCAGATCCGTAGCGAGATCGAAGCTCTGATTGTGCAGAGGGTGCTCCAGTCCCTGGAAGAGCAGGTCAGTCCCGATGAGTGGCGGCGTCTGCTCAGCGAGATTAACCAGCGGGCACGTGACCCCTATAGCGTCGCGCGCGAGCTAGAGACCCGTCTTGGCATCTCTCATTGAGCAGGGCAGCTCGGGCGGCAGGCAGTGCGCACGGATAGGCCAGGCGAGAGGGAACCGTAGACAAGCAGGCAGGACGAGGAGTGTAGCAATGGTTGTGATCGATCTACGCGGGCGAGATCTGGTACTGCTGCCGCCCCCCGACTGGGAAGCCTTGCCGACCAACGAACTCTTGCAGCGCCTCTTTGGGTCGCACTTGCCGCAGCGGGTCGCAGCCCAGCTCGGACGCGACCGCCGTCATGGCTTCTTGCGCACTTTACCCATACATTTCGCTGCCGTCAAGCAAGCGCTGAGTCAGCAAGGAACCCCTTTTCAAGTTGCCTTTGACGAGCGTCCGTCCCTGCCTTTCCTGCCGGCTCCCGCCGTAGAAGCGCGCCCCTATCAGCGGGAGGCTCTGGAGCAGTGGCTAGCCGCCGGCGGAGCGGGCGTCATCGTGTTACCGACAGGGGCTGGCAAAACGCTGGTAGCGGCCCTGGCCATCCATGCCATGCGGCTCTCAACACTCATTGTTGTCCCCACCATCGACCTGCTCCAGCAATGGCGACTTGCCCTAGCCTCCATGCTCCAGCTTGCCCCGGCCTCCATTGGCCTTTTTGGGGGAGGCGACAAGGATCTGCAGCCGATCACAGTCATCACCTATGACTCGGCGGCGCTCTATCCCTTGGAGCTGCGACGCTTTGGCCTGCTCATCTTCGACGAATGCCACCATCTGCCTGCTCCGACCTATCGACAGATCGCTCTCAGTGCTTTTACCCCCTTTCGTCTGGGTCTCAGCGCTACCCCCGAGCGCAGCGACATGGCCCACCTGGAGCTAGAGGAACTCATAGGTCCCGAGATCTATCGGCGCAGCCCGGCAGAGCTAACAGCAGATCGCTACCTGGCCCAATATCAGGAAGTGCGGATAGAGGTCACACTCCCGCCCGAGGAGCAACGGCGCTATAGCGAGCAGCGAGCTATTTACCGTTCCTTCTTGCGTCGTAGGAGAATCGCCATCCGCTCGCCTGAAGATTTTCAGCAGAAACTCATCTTTCTCAGTGCCCATGACAAAGAGGCGCGGGCTGCCATGCTGGCTTGGCGGGAAGCGCGCACCATTGCCCTCAATGCGGCGGCCAAATACGAGCAGATCGAAGAACTGCTGAAGCGTCACGCCTGCGATCAAGTCATTCTCTTCTCCGAATACAATCAGGTTGTTGAAGAGATCAGCCGGCGCTTCTGTCTACCCAGTATCACTTACAAGACCGCCGCCGAGGAGCGCCAGCTCATTCTGGAGCGTTTCCGCTGTGGGCAATACAGCAAACTTGTCACCGGGCGTGTACTGAACGAAGGGGTGGACCTGCCCAATTGTCGGGTGGCCATTATCGTTAGTGGAAACAGTACCAAGCGGGAATATATCCAGCGCTTAGGGAGGGTTCTGCGTCCTAAAGAAGGCCAGGCCCTCCTCTATGAACTCGTTACCGCAGGTACCACCGAAGAAGAGATCGCTCGTCGGCGACGTCAGTCATCGTGAAAGAGGCGAGCCAGATCCTTTGCCCTGCCCTGTCTCGCCTCGTCTCTAGTGCTGGTTCAGACCTTTTGCAAGGGCACTGCAGCCAGATACTGGCACTCGATATATGCCTGATACATCCCGGCTGAACCCTGGTCGAGCGTCGGCTGATCATTAGGCGGGATCACGCGCCCGGTATAGGAGTCTGCCGCCGCCTTCTTCAGTTGCAGTGCCAGATCAAGCGCAGCCTGGCTGCCCATCTGCTCCAGTGGGGTCTGAGCCAGTTTAGCGCTGTAGGTGCGCATATTCGTCACCCACTGACGCAGATCACTCAACGCATTATTGATATGCTGGATATGCTGCAGCATAGTAGGATTTTGACCAGCGACCTCCTGCAAGTGACTGATCTCGCTCGCCATCATATCCAGATAACCAGGAGTAGAAGGCGAAGAAATGAGGCCGATGGGAATTTGGAGGAGCGCGGGCTGATTAGCAGGTAGATCGCCGCTGCTGCGAGCATAGCTCGTGCCATCGATCATCGTAATAATACGGTTGGCCTGGCGCCAGGCTAGACCGTAATCGTGAGGCCCTTGCAAATCATCCACGATGCTGCCAGCTTTCTCATTAATAGACTTGATCGTTTCAAACATCGCCACAGCAATGCCCACCTTCTCAGGCAATCCGGGCCCCTGATAGAGCAAATGCTGCAAGTAAGGGAGCGCGGCGCTGCTCAGGTTGCCAGCGTAGACCTTGGGGCCAGTGGGACTCTGAGGTTGCTGTTGACCATCCTCCAGCGTGATAAAGAAGCCGCTGGCCACTGAGAGCAGATTGGTATGCTGGGCATCGCCCGGATAGACCAGGGTAGCCTTGCCATTAGTAGTCGGTAGCTTCCCCAGAGGGACAAGGCGCGAACCGCTTGTCTGCATCCAGGCATAGTAAGCCTGATTGGCTGCCGGCGCTGGCAAACCAGCGATTTCAATGCGTAGCACATCGGCGTGGCCTAAAGCATCGTCCTGGAAGAAGACATAACCGGGCACGCCAGGCGTTGATGCGGGCTTACTACTTGGCTGACTTTGATGAGGCCAGAGACCGGCGATACTGGCGCCCAGGATAATGATGCAGAGGACAACACCACTAATGATGGCGTAACTGAGAGGAAACTCCTTGCCACGCCCTCGCGATGGAACAGCCGGCAGCACCGCTGTCGTGGCTGGTGGTAGGGCCGGCGCCGAGGGAGCCGGTGGGAGAGACTGAGGAAGGCGGGAAGCGGTCGGCGCCGGCAAAGGCGTACTGGGAGTGGTCCCCCTCTCTGGCTTAACAGCCGGAATGCGACGCGTCGTCTGGGCAGTGGCGACAGGTAAAGGACCAGAGACGGAACCAGCAGCTTCTTCGAGACCGTGCCCATCACGCAGAAACTCATCACCTAGCGAAAGCTGGCCTGTAGGTAGCGCTGCGCATGCCTCCGCCACTGCTTCAGCCAGTGCTGAAGCACTGCGGAAGCGTGTCGCCGGGTCCTTGGCGATCGCTCGCAGAATCACCTCTGAAAGTCCCGGCGGAATGCTCGAATTAATCAGGATTGGGGGGGTTGGCAACACATTAATATGTTGCATCATCAACGCAACAGCGCTCTCACTGCGGAAAGGCTGCACCCCAGTACACAGCTCATACAAAATGACGCCCAGAGAATAGATATCGCTGCGTTCAGTGGGGGGTTGCCCACGAGCCTGCTCGGGTGAGATATAGAGAGCGCTCTGCAGGCTGCTCGTGCCTTTGAAAAGCGTAGCAAGGCCAAAATCAGTAATGCGCGGCTCTCCGATCTTGCTATGCAAAGCATGACGCTGGTCCAGCAAGATATTGGAAGGCTTCAAGCCACCATGAATAATACCCTGCTGGTGAGCATAGTCTAGAGCGGCGCCGAGCGCCTTAAAGAGATAAACGAGCGCGGAGATAGGAGGAAAGAGACCCTTGCGCAGCGTATGTTGAATATAGTCGGCCAGTGTCTCTCCCTCCACATACTCCATAGCCATACAAGCAGTCGTACTGTTCGTCTCAGGTACCCGCAATACCTCAAAGCCGAGCAGCGAGACAATGTTTGGATGGTGCAGGGCGCTCAGCATCTGGCCAGCTTGCTGGAAACGCGCCAGGAAATTGGGGTCGGCCTGCAAATCGCTGTGAAACAGCTTGAGCGCCACCACCTGGTTGCGCTCAAGGTCGTAGGCCATCCAGACCTCGCCCAGGCTGCCACTGCCCAGTTGCTGCTGCAATCCATATCTGCCAATGCGGCGCGGGATGGTGCTCATAGCAACCCCCCTCTGTTCAGGATGGTGGTCGTCCTACAATGTCTAACTCTCTCCCTTACCTGATGGAGAACACGGTCGAAACCGCCCCTTTTTGTGAGGACAGCGCGGCCCCTCCTTACCTGCTTGCTTCATCAATGCACTCGAGGGCGAGAGTTGCCGCCCGCCAGCCCCATGCCCATCCATTGCCTTCCCGTGAGTACTATACCAGATGTAGGACAACCATGCAATGAGATCATACCAATGTCTCTGGGTCAGCTTCTTTACAACCTTCATAACCATATTCTTTTCGAAAGAAAAGATTTCATAGAATGAAATGTAACTTTTTCTTACTTCTCTTTAGAGAAAGCATCTCCGGCTACGTCCTATTCTATAGAGGAGAGTAAGGCAAAGGTCCCAAGCTTGGCCTTGGCCTCTCGCCTGCTTACAGGCCAGTGCGCAACGAGGTCACTGCTAGGCAGTGCCGCTTGTTTGCGCTATAATGCCTCTGTCCGTTAGAGAACGACGGGGGCGAGAAATCAGGGAGATCGTGTGTGCGTCTCAGTCTACAGGATGTCAAGAAGCAAGTCTACCGTCGCGGCGGCGAGCGCTATCTAGCCTTACACTGGCTGCGGCCAGGTGAGTTGGAGGCTGAGATTGGGCGTTTGTTGGACTACTATGAAAAGCTGCTCGGGCAGCCACGGCGTATCTTTTCTCTGGATGAAGCGCGTGCCTGTATTGGTGACTATCGGCTAGCTGATGGACTGATCGCCGTTCTTGGAAGCTGGTACACCTGGGAGCCGCCGGCCTGGAACGAGGAGGTGAGCCATCTGACTGCCGGTGAACAAGCGCGCTTGGCCCTCCAACAGGCGGGAATCTCCTCATCCGTTCAGCTCCGTCTGGCGCTCTTCGATTACGTCAACAGCAGCTACGATGGCTTTCTGGCGCGTAGCGAGCGCGCAGCGGCGTTGACGCTTTTTGCTGAGCGTTTCTCTCTCTCGCTGGCCGAACTAGAGCGGCTCCTTGTGCTTGACAGTGAGGACGAGGCTCGTCTGATCCGGCTCAGCGAAAGCCTTCCTCAACCTGCGACCATTATTGCCTACTATAATCAAGCTCTCTTTGAGGCGGCCCTTAACAATGCGGCCCGCGTGACCTTTCTCCTCGACTGTCAGGCACTGCGCCACGACCGGCAAGCAGGTATTGGGGCCGTGATCAAGCGTTTCTGCTACCTGGCGCGCCGACTCGGTGTCTATTATGATCTCGACTATGCAGATGATCTGTCAAGTGAGCCTCGGCCCCTCTCCGAGAGCGAGCAGCCCCGCCGTCTACGCTTAACTTGTTATGGTCCCCAAGAAATGACAGGTCTGCCTCAGCAGTATGGGCAACGGCTAGCGCGCCTCTGCCGCTTGCTTCTGGAGTATGCGCCGCGCTCCGACGCGGGCCAAGCTGGGCGTCGACGGGGGGGCAGCAGTAGGAGCGGCGAGCGACTGCGCAAGGCCATCATTGCCGCCGAAGCTCTGGTCTATCTGGGTGAGCGAGCTTATCACTTACCGTTAGATGCGGCCCTTCTCGCTCTGCTTACCTTGCCAGAGGAGGCCGTAACCCCTCTCGTGACTGCCCAGGCTGGGCAGCCAGCCGAGCAGAGCGAGGATCTCTTTGACAGTCAACTTGAAAGCGCCTTTGCGGCTGCCTTCCAGGCTCTTGAGCGTGGTTCTGGTCAGGGATTGGAGGGCTGGCATCTAGAGCGTGAACCCGAGCCGCTCCTATTACGAGAAGGAATCTTTATTCCTGATTTTGCCCTTTCAAGAGAGCAGCAGCGTATTTATGTTGAGATCCTGGGTTTCTGGACAGCTTCTTACCGAGAACGCAAAATACAGAAATTACAGCAATTACAGGGAAGGAACGATATCGTTCTTCTTATGCCGCGCGAGGCACGTGCGGCCTTCGCCTCCCTGGAGAGGATCTTTCCTATCGTGTGCTACGATAGTCAAGTGGCCCTTGGTGATCTCCTACACTTGCTCCGCAGCCGTTACGATGACTTTGCCACGCGCCTGGCTCTCCTTGATCGAGAGGCCATACAACACCAGGTTCGGCAGGAAGGGTTTATTGCCGAACGCGACTGCTACAGCCTGTTACACTGCTATCGGCGGTCCGAACTAGAACGGGCGGCGGCCCTGATCGCAGATCAGGGCATCCACTTTCTCCCCGGTGTCGGCCTCTATACGCAGGAGTGGTTCGAACGCTTCGCCTCCTCGTTCGTAAAGTGGGTAGAAGGGCAAGGCCCAACGGCTTGGGGAGCGGTTGCGGCTGAGCTACGCCTGCAATGGCCATGTCTGGCGAGCTGTGAGGATGCTGCGCTAGAAACCCTGCTCGAACAAATTGAAGGAGTGAGCGTCGAGCACGGTTCTATCTTTGAGGCACAACTCACCTATGCAGGTGGAACGCTTAGCGCGCCTAGGCCCGCAGAGGCCAGTGTCGCCGGCGAGCAGCATGAGCTGTCGACAATCGCGGCTCTGGCCGCACAGCGGAACGCGCGTGAGCATAAAGCTCGCCCTGGCTCAGGAACGCGAGCCGCCAAAGGGCGTCGCTCGCTGACGGCTCCACAGACAGCCCAGCCTGATCTTTGGGCCTGAGCAATCGCCTCGCCCACCTGTCGTTCTTGGCCTGATGGGTAGTTAAGAATAACAAAGGGAAAGCTTCTTAAGGATAGAGAATGGACGTCAATGAGCTTCTAGGCGTGACACTTGGCACATGTACACTAGAACGGATCATTGGACGTGGCGGCATGGGAGCAGTTTTCCTGGCTCAGCAATCGCGGCCCGTGCGCACAGTCGCCGTCAAGGTCTTGATTCCTTCCCTCAGCTACGATCCCGAGGAGCAGCGCAATTTTCTCGAACGCTTTCGGCGCGAGGCCGACACTGTTGCGCGCCTAGAGCATAAAAATATTCTCCCTATCTACGAATATGATGAAGCGCTCGTCGGTAATGAGCGTCTGGCTTATCTTGTTATGCCCTACATGCGTGGAGGAACGCTACGTGATCGCATCGATGAGATGAAGCGTGAGGGACGCTACTTTGACCTGCGCATCATTGTGAGCTACATCAGCCAGCTTGCCGACGCTCTCAACTACGCGCATAGCTTTGGGATTGTCCATCGTGATGTCAAGCCGGCGAACCTGCTCTTTCACCTGGATGGGCGCCTGCTCTTGAGCGACTTTGGCATTGTGCGTCTGGAAACCTTGCCCGCCTTGACGGCTATTGGCGACTTTCTTGGTACTGTTGAGTATGCCTCACCTGAGCAGGTTAGCACCAGCGACGTTGATCATCGCTCTGATATCTACTCAATGGGAGTCGTGCTTTACGAACTTCTGACGGGAGAAGTGCCCTTTACTGGCACCACGCCCTTTATTGTCATGAACAAGCATCTGAGTGAGCCAGTGCCTTCGCCACGCCAGAAGCGTCCTGATCTGCCGCCGGCAGTTGAAGAGGTCGTCCTCAAGGCCCTGGCCAAGCGGCCCGAAGATCGCTATCAGAGTGCGCTAGAGCTTGCTGCGGCGTTACGCAGTGCTGTACTAGGCGCTTTGCCTGCCCCAGCTTCGGGCGTATTGCGCATCAGTGGCAATGCTGACAACAGCGATCTGACTGTGGCCGAGCCAGTGCGGGAGGCCGTAAGCGAAGCCGTAGGCGCCGGGCAGGTAGGCAAAGCCGGGCCGAGTGGCCCTACAGGCAACGCCCCTTGGCGGCAAGGAGCGCGGTCCTGGGAGTGGCCTTCACAGCGTCAAATCCAGGAACAGCCTGTATCATCCGTGTCGCCAGATGAAGAGACCGAGCCTGCTCCGATTTTCCATGAGGGGCGCCGTCTCTTCTACTACAGCCTGATCCTGATCGCTCTAGTAGCCCAGTTCCCAATTCTGGCCCTGCTCTATGCCCTTAGCGCTGGCAAGGGGATGCTGCTGGCTGATCTGGGCGTCTTACTGGCCACAGGGGTCAATCTGCTCGCCCTCGCTGCTCAAGGATTCTGCGGAGTCACGCGTGGGGCGCTGCGCAACGTCAGTGGAGCCATCTACCGCACAAGCGCCGCCTCTCTCGTTGCCCTGGCGGGCGCCACACTCCTGATCGGTCTGGCCGATGCTGCCGCCCCTTGGCTGCCGCTCCTTGCCTACATCTTGCTATTAGGGAGCAATATCTACGCTGTGCGCCAGCTTGGTCAAATCGATGTAGCCCATGACCAGGTCGAAAGCGCCCCAGTCCACTGGCGTGCGGCAGCCGAAGCAGCTCTGACTGGGCTGCTGCCTCTCACTATCATTCTGATCCTAACCCTGGCCACCTCGGCTCAGCATCTCTTTCCCGCTCATTTGCTCAATATGCTAGGCTTGCTGCTCATAGCGCTGGTAGCTGCTCCAACACCTGGGGCGGTGGTAGCCATCGAGACCCGCAAGCTCTCCATTGCCTCATTCATACGAACCAGTGCCTGCGCTGGCCTCTTCATGTTTGTGACCGCCTTCCTGTTCACCTGTGCCTGGGGATTACTCTTTGTTAGACAGAGCTGGTTCTTTGCCCAGTTCAGTCCCCCGTGGATTGCCCTTCTTCTCTGGGCAGGCTTGCTAGCCACCATTGGCGCTCTGCGTGGCTTGCTGGATGCCTATCTCTATCTACGCATCACCCAGCGCCACCGCTAGCCGCCCAAGCAGGCACATTGCCATCTCCTAATTGATGGAACAGCCGACCTTCAGCATCGAAAAGCGTGGCTTGACGAGGATGGCGTTGTGAGGTATACTGTCCCCCACAAACTAGAACAAATTTTCTAAAAATCGTTACAAGAGCCTAGCGCAAGAAAGGAAGCAGGTGACAGCTTGAACCGGAGCCATCTTCGACAAGCGGTGGAGGCCCCCTCTCGGCGTCAGCTCTCGTCAGGCGCAGCAGAAGAGCTGCTCAGCACGAGTCAGGAAGGAGACGAAGAGGAATATTGGAAAGAGGCGCGACCCACAAGCGTGGTTCGACGTTACCAGGCAGTGGCCGATGTAAGGACTGAAGTAGGACGCGCCCGAGCCGATGCGCTGCCGGAGAGCAGTGTCATCAGTACGCAGCGGCACAATGTGGGGCGTCAGAACGGAGGAGAGATCCCAGTAGCTCCGATGCGCCGCCGCGCCAGTGAGCGTCAGGCCTCGCTGGGGTCGGGGGGCACAGTGCGGGAGCGGGAACGGGAACGGGAGCGGCAGACCGATGAGCCGCTCCGGTCACCGCAACGAGCAGACAGGCGCTATCACTGGCTCCTGTGGCTGGGACTTTTTTGGCTGGTAATGGTCGTTGGCTGGGTTGTTCTGAGCGCGCTGACAGGTTGGTGGCAAACTACCCTTGATGACTGGCGCTATGGGCGTCCTCGGACTTTCCAGATCGATGCCGTGGTGGGTCACAACGATTCCCCTAGCAACCCAAGCCATTTCATCGCCTTGAATCTCAATCGCCATGTGGAGATCATTGAGCTGCCCGGGGGCGATGCCACAAAAGCCCGCATCTATGTGGGGCCGGTACTGGTCGGGCCAGGCCAAGATCTCGCTCCTGTAACGCTCAGCTTCCAGGATGTCAACGGCGATGGCAAGCTCGATATGATCGTGACTATCGAGGGTAGCCACTTTTTCTTCATCAATCAGAATGGTTCCTTCCGCCCGGCTCAGCCTGGCGAACCGATCAGATATGCGTCTTCCTAAAGCAAACCGCCACTTGCCAGCTGCACTGTCGCGCCCGATGCCATCTGCTCGCTGCCTCTCACCGGGAGAGAGCTGGCCTGCGCCAGTGCCTCTCCCCCGGCCAGACAGACAGCTAATCAGCGGACCTGCCCGACTGGCTGGCCCCTATCACAAAACGTGTCGGCTCAGTGGTCTTGCTTCTGCTTGACTGCTACCCCTACTGCTTGTAGGGCCTCTGAATGTGAGCGTAGATGCTGTAAGGTCTGGAATTGAGGCACGGCGCTGGCTTCCGGGGCAGACGGGATAGAGTGGGCACGCCCTTCAGTCTCTCCCTGGCTGGACGATTCCGGACGCAATGCAAGAATAGCGAAAATGATTATCCATGAAATGAGTAGTATCAAAAGTGTCCAATATATAATAGTCTGACTTAGAGCAATAGCGAGACCGCTCATGGGCACTT
>NZ_JADGHT010000141.1 GCF_019683755.1 Thermogemmatispora sp.
GTAGTATAAATGTATTGTATATCATAAATTGCAAATAATCTTGAAGATATTAGATGCAAACATAGTAAAATAATCAGGTCGGAGAAAATAGCCCAAACAAGCCTTTTTCTCAGGTCGTGGTAGCAATGATGAGCGACTTCGTGGGCGCAGATCACTTCGATCTCATCGACTCGAAAATGCTTGAGAAGGGTATCCGTCAGCCAGATCCGACGTCTTGATCCAAGACCAGTGGCATAGGCATTGGCAAAATTTATCTGTCCATTGGTATCATAGACGTAGATACCTTCCAGAGTGAGATTCAGGCGCTGCAGCAGGCTCGCGCAGCGTTGCCGGACTGCTCCCTCCGGAAGAGGGCGGCGCACGCCGGGTAAGAGTTCCCTAGGTCGGCTTCGCCACCCGATCACGTAGCAGCGCCAGACTACAAGCAGCAGCCAGATCGGTAACCACCACCAGGCCTGGGTCAGACTTTGTAGCCATAAGGCCAATCCGATAAAGAAGCTCAGCGCCAGCGTCAGCCTCAGCCAGCGACCAAGCTGAAAGCGGAGCCAACGCCCGGCTGTAGTAGTTGTGAGACCCAGTGTTTTTGCCTGCCGGAACATCAGAATAGTATATGGAAGCCGGTAAACAATGCTAAACATTATCCATATCAATAAAAAGGTTGTTAGAAGGAACAGTAGTATCAATAGACGCCGGTCTAGCCATGAATGGAGATCACTCAGGAAGACAGCCGACGCCACTCCCATAAACGGCCCTATGATGAACAGACAGCAGACAAAGATTTCAAGGGGGAGGAAGCACAAGAGCCAGAGCATCATTTTGCGAACGAAGGAGGCTCGCTTAGTGGTAATCACTTGTTGACGAGCCATGTCAATGAGCACCACTTCCGGCTCAGCCTCTGGCTCATTGGGGACTGTCACTCGTTGCTGCGCTATCTGACGCGCCTTCTCGATGGCTTCAGGGCCTGCGACGTAATCCGCGAGCGGGGGAAGCTGGCAGACAATCAGCCCCAGGAGCAGATGCAGCGGTTCGATACGCTCATGGCCGAGCGCGCCAGCTTCCAGAGCGGCGGCAGAGAACACTCTCCTTGCGGCAGGACTGAGGCCGCCTTCGATGCTGGTAGCTTCTTGAGTGGTCACATTATGGAAGACGAGCTGGCTCAGGCGCTGCTTCAGCGCTTCGACTTCTATTCCCAATTGGGCCAGATAGGTCCGCTCTTCCTCTTGTGCCCTGGTCAGTACCCCGGTTAGCAGGTCAGGCCCTTCTAACCAGTAGCGTCCGGCTTGCAAGGCGAGCCGACAGGCTTCTACCACGGCCTCCTTTGCTCGATACGTATAGCGCTCGTAGCTGGGAATATACTGCTCCATACTCATAGTGCTCTGACTCTCCATCTACTTGCTTTACCTCCAAGCAATGACAAGGCGCTTTTACCTCGATGCTGCTACTGCTGGACAAAGAAGAGATCGATTCTTCTGAGACGCTCCAGTAAAGGACTGAAAGCCTGGTTGAACGCCGGCTCTCCATTGATATTGGCTGCCCGGATAAGAGCATTTTTGAGAGCGAGCACATCGCCCGTGAGGCGCAGAGCACGCTTATCATCGATGTAGTTACTCATCATTTTTGCCATTTTATAGAGAATCATCGAGATTAAGATGATAATCAATAGTATTAAAGCATGTGGAAAAGCAAGCAAGACAGGAAGATCGGCTCCAAGCGGACCAGGTGCCAAGAAGCCATCTATCAGGCCGATGGTCATCAGCAAAGGAAGCCAGGCCAAGGAAAAGAGCAAAGGGCGACGTAGAGCCAGACCTCTGTTGCTGTAGGGCGCCAGTTCTAGTGCGACCAGAGCTTCGACCTCCTCGGGAGGAAAAGCCTCAAGTAGCGTCTCCGAGAGGGAGATGGTGAGGCGCCCACTCCAACCTCTGGCAAAGAGGATGGCCCCCGGCAGCCATGAAGAGGAAGCCAGAAGGTAGAGGCGCGCTTGCAGACCCCTACGCGCGAGCAGTCTGGTACAGATTTGAGCGGCCTCGGCTGGAAGCAATTCCTGGTGTGGCCAGGCGCTCCAGGGGAATGGTCCCTGTCCCCATGCGGCCCGTCCTACATTCGAGAGGGTAAACAGCAGCCACAGGACCAGCCACCACCAGAGGGGCAGCAGTGCTTTGAGCAGCGAGGCCAGCATCCCCCCCAGCAGATAGACGACTGTCCAGTAAAGAATGGTGCGCCTACAGGCGCGCCAGAAGAACTCTCGCCGTGAGCCGAGTAGACCTCGAACGATTAGGGCCTGGTAGAAAGGAGCAATGAGTTGCAGACAGGCCAGCAAAGCCAGAGGGAACCAGGCTCCTACCAGCAGCGCCAGCGAGCACAGCGGCTGCCAGCCTGGAAGGGGTTGCCCGTCGAACGGCGCGCTATGCTGCAGTCTGCTGATCCATTCACCTGGATCAAACGAGAAAGGCTCGGCCAAGCTTTTGAGATTCAGCAGGCAGATGATCAGCACCGTCAACATTACTGCGAGTAGGCTTGGCCAGGCTAGACGCCCCCCTAGACGTTGCCCTTCTAGCCTGAGTTGGACCTGACGCTCTAGATCGACCAGCACTAGCTCTGGCTCGCCTGGCTGCCCAGCTCCCTGGCCTGCCCCGGCAGGAGGGCACAGCCAGGTCCAGACCTGAACGCGAGCCAGACTGAGAGCTAGCTCAGGTTCACGTAAGACGCTCATCAATGGCTCCAGGCGGCTGGCTAAGGCCCCCAGGAAGAGATGCTCTGGTTCGATGCGCCTTTGCTGGAGGAGATCGGCCTCCGCTACTGCAGCCCTCAGGATCTGGCGCGCCAAAGGCGTGAGGCCATCCCTGACTAGCTCGATGCTCAACAGGTCCGGCTCCATTCCGCGTTGCCTTTCGAGCGCCTTCACCAGGTCCGCGCGCTTCACCTCTAGCCGCTGGAGGATGGTTTCGATTACTTCCCCAGACTGATGCAGCAGGCTCATTAACAGGTCGCTGCCATCGAGCCATGCTCGCCCCCTCCCCAGCGCCTGATAAATAGCAGAGGCTAGCGTCACCTTGGCACGATAGCTGTAGCGTTCAAAAGCTGGGATCGTGCGTTCTCCCCAGTCGTTACCCTTCCAGGCATTCGGCTGCATCATCACCTTCTTTTCCTGAATACCATATTTGTAAATGCATATCTATTATAGACAGAGTCTCACTCTTTGCAAGGGGTTTTCCTTAGATACAAGTCTCTAAAAGATAGCTCCCGTACTCAGGCGAAAGATAAGGACTGCTGAGAAGAGGGGGTGTGAGCAGGCCTTTTAGCTGAAAACGTTGAGGAGCAGAGAGCCAGTTTTAAATCGGGAGAGCTGATCCATAAGAGAAAAAGGCTCTATTTCTCAGTAGAAGGGAGCACAACGAGAGAGAAGCGGAACACTCAGATGGAGAGGCTGGAGCTAGAAGCCAGTGGCTCTCCCCGGCGCATCTGCTAGCTGGCAGATCCAGCCGGGGAGAAGCAGCCTTGAGCCTCCTTAGAGCTTTCGAAACGTGCAGCTAACCTTACCAAAGTGAAGGGAGTCACCATCGTTGAGAGGGGTGGCCTTATCCGGCTCAAGCCGCCGGCCATTGATGCGCGTTGCATTTGTACTGTTCAAATCCGTCAAGGTAAAGCTGCTACCGATATGTTCGAGCAAGGCATGGACGCGCGAGACTGTGTCCGCGTGTTCCATCGGGCCGAGATCGATATCGGGCTTTAGGCCGCCTAGATCGTGATCATAGCGTCCAATAACCAGGCGCTCGCCAGCCAGGATAATTTCACGCCCATCGCTGAAGATCAGCCGCCCCCACGGGGCATTAGGATCAGGACGCGGCCCACTGACTGGACGAGCCTTGATCGGCTGCGGTGGCCCCGGCGGTGGTGGCGATGGCGGAGCCGACGGCGGAACAGATGGAGAGACAGGCGCTCGTCCGGTAGGCAGAGTTGGCGCTACCACTGTGGCCTCAGCATTGGCGCTGGTAGCCGACCCTGCCTGCTGCTCTTGAGAGCCCGGAGCCGGGATAAAGGTCACGGTCGGCTTTGGAATCACCGGCGGTCTGGCTGGCACCTGAGTGGCATACGGCTCAACCGCAGGGCGGGGCGGCTCAGGCGCAGGAGCCTGCGGTGGCTGGACCCGTGGTGCAGGAGAGGGAGCCGGCTGAGCTGGTGTCGCTGAACGGTGTGTCTGGAACGTAGAAGCGCCACACTTTGGGCAGAAGGCCGCATTTGGCTTTAGCTCTGTCCTGCAGTTTGGGCAGAGCAGCTTGAGCGCTCTTCCACAGCCCGAGCAGAAGGTATCGCCCGGCTCGTAGGGCGTATTGCACTGGGGACAGCGCAGGCTGGTCCTGGGGGCCACCGGGGCCGGGGCCGGGCCGGCGGGCATCTGACTCTGGGCAGGTGGCACATAGGGCGGCACATACGATGGCGAACCTGGCGTTGGCGTCGGTACTGTCCCATAGGGGCCGCTAGAGAACGCTGGTGTCCCCCATTGCTGTTGGATCTGAGGGAGCAGCGCAGGTGGAACGGGACCGATCTGGGCATCAGGGCGTTGCTGGCGCACCAGGCCATCAACAATATTCAGCACTTCATTAGCCAGGCTGGCTTGACGCACCGCTCCCACACCGGCAGTAATCGCCAGCGGTAGCAGCACTGGAATGACCATCGCCCCTACGGCGCCTATTGTTCCCACTGCTGCTTTATCCAGCCAGCGCTGCTGACCAATCATCGCCAGTGTCCCCCCCGCGACACGCTGCAACGTTAGCGAGAGAGCGGCTTGCATGCCAAGAACGGCCTCGAAGTCGCCTCCTTTCTTCAGCTGTACCAGTGCCTGGTCTGAATTGCTAAATTGCTGCGTTTGATAGCCTTTAGCACGATAGACATTTTCCAGATCGCTAGCCAGACGCGGGATATCAATTTCTTGCGAGGTATAGAATCGGGCATCCATTGATCTCTCCTCTTATGCGATAGCAGAGCGCTTTCCGTCCGTCCTGCCAGCTCAGCCCCAACTGCTGTTCTTGCCCACCCATTGCTGACTGCAGGCAAAGAACGGGCGACTTTGCGCGAGCACAGGCCCCTACAGCCGAAGAGAGCAAGGGAGGGCCGCGCCGTACCCCACCGGCAGCAGTAACGGCGCGGCCTCGTTATCCTAGCAGGTGCAACTCTTAGCCAAAGAACCAGGAAGTGAGACCTGCTCCGCCGAGCCTACTGAGCAGGTGACGGCTCAGCGGATGGGGGAGGCGACTGCGGCCCCGGCGGTGGCGGAGGCGGCTGCGGCGGCTGCCAGCCGGGGAAACCAAAGCCAGGCGCAGGCGGCCAGCTCTGTACTCCCGGCTGCTGTTGCCGGATCAGGCCATCAACTAGCCAGAGGACCTCATTACTCAGTGTCGCCTGGCGCACAGCGCCGATCCCCGCTGTAAAAAGCAGTGGCCACAGCGGCGGGATGGCCATGCCAGCTACCCCTACAACCGCCTTTTCTGCCCACTGCTGCTGGCCCGTGGTGACTGAGATCCCCCCAGCCGTGCGCTGAATCACCACGGCCAGCGCCGCCTGCAAGCCAAGGAGCCGCTCAAAATCGCCTCCCTTTCTCAACTGTACCACTTTCTGATCACCACTGCCAAATTGTTGCGTCTGGTAGCCCTGCGCCCGCAGGATACTCTCCAGATCATGAGCCAGACGCTCCAGATCGATATCTTGGGTATTGTAGAAACGCGTACTCATACGTTCTCCTGTTCTGCTCTTTTGCCCATGCTTAGCGTGGCCTAACAACTGCTCAGGACGAGGCCTCCACAGGCGATTGGCCTGCCCTCACACCGGCGCCTTCCCTACCCCACTCAGAAGTCTTGCTTCGTAAAGATATACGACTTGAGGAAAGAGAGGTTAAAAGTTTTGGCCACAATCCGGCTGAGCTGGATCAGCGAGCCAGCGACGAGAAGAACAGGAGCCGACTATGGCCCTCTCTCCCCTGCCCGACTCGGCCCCCAATGCTATAATAGAGAAATGCAGCGGCCCTCTAATCGCGGCAGAGGTTACTGGCCGTTGCTAATGGCCAGAGCACAGTGCACGCTGTCTGAGCGCTCTCGCCCAATACCACCAGGTCAGTGAGAGAAGAGGCCCTATGGTTGAAGGATTATCCCACCCATCGTACGAGGAGGAAGGGGAAGAGGAGATCCCCCCCAGCTCCCTCACCTCACGCAACACGCTCCGCTACATCATCTTGGGCCTGCTCGGCACGCGCCCCATGACGGGCTATGACATTAAACAGGCCTTTGACCGGGCCATCGCCAGCTATTGGAACGCGGGCAGCAGCCAGATCTATACCACGCTTAAAAGCTTGAGACACGAAGGACTGGTCGAGGTCGAGGTTATTGAACAGAAGAGTCGTCCTAATCGCAAGCTCTACCGCCTGACAGCGCGTGGCCAGGCTGAGCTAGATCGCTGGCTCAGTGAGCCAATTCCTGAACGCTTTACCAAGGATGAGTTTCTGACGAAGCTCTTTTTCTGCGGCGAGACCTCGGATACTATCGCTCTTCAGCATCTCCTCCAGCATCGTGAGAGTCTGCTGCGACAATTGCAACATATGGAATGGGCACGCCAGCAATATGCCAACCGTCCTACACGTCGCCCTCGTCTGTTAGAGTATCAAATGCTCGTTCGCGAGTACAAAGAGGCGGTACTGCGCGCAGGTCTGGAGGTCACTGAGCGCGCTATTGCACGCCTGAAGCAACGCTTAGCAGATAACACCTAGTTTGGCCACAATCTTCAAACAGCTACCCTTACGCTAGAGTTTCCCCCAATAAGGCTATCCTCTATTCTCCCCTGGTAGCCAGCAAGCCACCTGTGTTATGCTTTGGAAGGAATCTCACTTCCTGTACATCTCGGGTCGTTCTATCAAGGTTTAAGCCAGGAAAGAGATGCCAAGAGGGAGATATATCCTGGCAACATCCTGGTCACATTCCCTCTTGCTGAGCTTGCTCAATCGCTCATTTCTTTGTGAGCGCGCCAGGCATGATGCGTCTGGAAAATGGCGCTAGGCACTGTCTGGTATGAGCAAGCCTGGCAGCGCCAGGGAAGCCAGCACCAGTCGGAGCAAGCTGCTACCGAGTCAGCCACGCGAGCTTTACCAGATCCCGCGCGCGGTCTGATCTTCTCTTATCTTGTTATCAGGTGTCCAAGGCACAAAGGAGAACCCATGAGGCCATCAACCGTCACGCCCGAGTCAGCGGGAGAAGCAGAACAAGAGCTTCCCTCAGAAAGCTATGTGCCCAAGGCCATGCCGGCCACCTTGGGAACCTTCGATCTAACCGCTGTCTGCGTTTTGGGCATGCTTTACCTGACAAATGCCATCACGGCCGTGAGCGGTGGTGCAGCGACCCTGCTTCTCTGGCTGCTTGGGGGCGTGTTGTACTTTCTGCCATCCGTGATCGTCTCTGCTCAGCTTGGCGTGCTTTTCCCTCGCGATGGCAGCCTCTATAGCTGGACGCACCACGCTCTGGGTCGCTATTGGAGTTTCCTCATTGGCTTCTGCTGGTGGCTGCCTGGTCCGCTTCTCATTGTAACCTCTGCAGCTACCATGATCAGCTATTTCCAGGGACTTAACCGTAGCTGGCTTATCGAGCCCTGGCAGCAGGGCTTAGCGATCATCGGGCTGATCATTCTGTCAGGCATCCTTGCCAGTCGTCGCCTGCGCATTGCCCAAAACCTGGTGAACGTGGGCTTCTGTGCCAGCCTGCTCAGTATTGTGCTCATCAGCGGCGCTGGAGCTTTTTGGCTGCTGCAAGGGCACCAGCCGGCTACCAGCTTTCGCACGCCCACCGACTGGATTCCGACGTTGCAGCATCTGAGCCTCTTTGGTTTGATCTGCGGCGCCTACAGCGGGGTCGCCATACCACTGAACATGGGAGGGGAAGTTTACACCCAAGAGGCTATCCCGGGCTATCTACGCTGGAGCACCCTGGTCATCCCCTTCAGCTATCTGGCGACGACGCTCTCTCTACTGCTAGTCCAGGGACCAGCAACAACTGCCAACCCCTTCGCCCTGGTCACCGTAGTAGATAGCGTTCTGGGGAAGCTGGCTGGCAATATCACTGTAGTGGCCTTGCTTTTCAGCTACTTAATGGCCGCCACAGCGTACAATTACTCGTTTGCTCGTATCCTCTTTGTAGGCAGTATCGATCAGCGCCTACCGGGTCGCTTTGGCTACCTCAACCGTGAGCGCGTGCCGGGGAGTGCTATCGCGCTTCAGACGACGATTGCCGTGCTCTTAGCCCTGCTCATCTTTATTGCTATCCCCTATATTCTCTTCTTCGCTGACGCCAGGAATCTGTCAGTCATCTTCTACAACGTTAGTGTTGCTGCAGTAGGAACAGTATGGCAGACGATCATGATCTTCATCTATATCGACCTGGCGGTGCTGCTGCAGAAACAGCGAGATGAGGTGTCCTCTCGCCTAATCATTCCACGCTGGCTGCTCTGGCTAGCCATTGGGATCGGTCCGCTTACATCACTGGTCTCGGTCATTGCTTCCTTACTGGTTTCCTGGATTCCTCAGCAGCTTGACAACGCTCACTGGCAATACAGCGTTATCGGTCTGATGAGCATCGTGCTCATCGTTGCGCTCATTGGTAGCCTCTATGCGAGTAGTGAGGCTAGCTGGCAACGTATGCGCATGAGCTGATCTTCTCCTGCCAGTGCGTCAGTCCGCTAGGCCATATGGCGAGTGCCAGGCCGGACAAGAGAGCCTTTCCACATAGCCGGCTGGCAAGATCCCAGAGCGCGGCTTCAGCTTCGCATCAGAGAATCGCTGTTGTAGAAGCGGGGCGCTGAAGCCGCGCGACCTCTTTTCTCTCTGCACTGCTGCGGTATGAGCAGAGCCTCATGCAGGCCACGTTAATAAGGGAGTAGATGGAGCAGTCTTTCTCTCAGGCTGGGGAGTGCTCTGGACGCTCGCCAGGACGCAGAAAGCGCGGAGGCCGCTTCTCCAGAAAGGCACGCATGCCCTCCTGCGCGTCGGGAAGCTGTGAGCTGGCCGCCATCACTTCCAGCGCATAGCTGTAGGCTTGGGATTGTGGCAGATCAATCTGCGCATAGAAGGCCTGCTTACCCAGGCCCTTAGAGATAAAGCTGCCGCGCGTTGCCGCTTCTAACAAACGCTGCGCTTCCTCTACCAGGCGCTCGGGCGGAACCACGCGATTGACGAGGCCCCACTCATAGGCCGTCTGGGCATCGATCGGTTCACCGGTTAGCAGCATCTCTAGCGCGCGTTTGCGTCCAATGTTGCGACTGAGCGCCACCATAGGCGTCGTACAGAACCAGCCTCCTTTGCCTCCCGGAGTGGCGAACTTCGCCTCCGTCGAGGCCACAGCCAGATCGCAGGTTGCCACGAGCTGGCAGCCCGCGGCAGTGGCGATGGCATGCACACGCGCCAGCACCGGCTGAGGAATAGCCTGAATCGTATTCATCAGGGTCGTACAGATCTGCAAGAGGCGGCGCATCGCTACCAGATCCTGGCCCACCATGTCGGCAAAGTCATGGCCAGCACTGAAAGCCGGACCATTGGCTGCCAGGGTCACCCCTAGTACAGGACTTTCTCCCACCTCGCTAAAGGCCGCCGTCAGCTCCTCCATCATCTTGAGCGAGAGCGCATTGCGTCGCTGAGGATGATTCAGCGTGATGGTTGCATAGTCACCCTCATAGCGTACCTCAACCAGCTCATACTGCATAGCACAGGCTCCTTTCGTCTCACTGGCTTCCGTCGACAGAAACAACAATTGTCAACGACAATGCCGTCATCGTCACAGCAGCATAGGCCGCGCTCGCGCCTGACGCATAGGATGCCAGCACGCCTCTCACGCTGGCAATTGGCTCGCCGGGGCCTGGATATAGCCTTCGGCGGAGCGCATAACGGCGGCATAAGCAGCGGAGAAGATCACACGCTCAAACCAGGCTCCAGGCTCCATAGAGGCGATCGAAGCGATAGGGGCGATGGCCGAGCGGATGCGCGCGACTTCGGAGGCGGGAAGCGGGATCAAGTTGGGATAGCTGTCCATGAAGCTCACCCAGCGGCGGTCGGCTACCACCTGAATAATATCGCTGCTTAGCACAGCCCCGCGCCCTTCGGCTCCGTCAGGCCAATAGAGGACGGCCCCACCTGGGAAGTGGCCTCCCAGACACAGCAGTGTCATCCCACCGCATAGCTCTCGCGTCTCCCCTGGCCAGAAGGCCAGACGCTTAGAGGGAGACATTACCCGCCGTCGATCAGCCGCGTGAAGGTAGACAGGGACCGAGAAGCGCTCGGCCCACTCCACCATGCCGCTATAGTAGTGTGGATGCGAGCTCGCAATAGCCCGGAGAGCGCCAAGGGCTGCGACTCGTTCGACAGTCTCCCCATCGAGACAGGAGAGGCAGTCCCAGAGAAGATTACCTTCGGTAGTTTGTACGAGCAGAGCACGTTGACCGATCGCACAAGTCGCGTCGCTGCCGATGCCAATCAAATGGGACTCGTGTCCCTTAAAGACGGGACGCAGGCCGCTGGCCCGGAGCTTGGCGAGCGGTGTCCAGCGCCGGCCCTCGTAGCCCACATACTGCCGCTGATCACGGCAGATCGGACAGGCAAGGGGTGGCTCCTGGCTGGGAGCGAATTGGGTACTCCAGGTCACGCAGATCCACAGCTCCATTGCTCTCGTGACTCCTGATGCCAGCAGAGATGACACCAAAGTGAAGGCCGAGCGAGCAGGTCGCTCGCTGACTATCCAGCGACGGCAGGCACAGGTCAAGCGTGACTGGGGGACTACATCTCTCGCTCCCGGTCACCTGACTAGCACCATGATACCACCCGTAGGGACAAACCTCCACTCACAGACGGCCCTGGCGCTGAGAGCTGCTAGCGAGGGGTTTTACAGTGGGATTGTGCTTTAGTGAAACGCAATATGATTTCACTATAAAAATTAGCCAGGGTGATAACCAGTGATTCGCAGCCTGCGTAACCAGGTGCAGATCACTGGCCTCACCCTGATGGTACGCTCACCACGCGGTGAGCGAGAAGCTCTTATCAAGAGTTCACAGACGCCGCATTGGCACCGGCTCCACCTCAAGCCTTGGATGGAGAGAGCGAGAGAACAGAGCCAGAGGTGTACAACGGCGGCGGGGAGGCTGAGCTTGCGCTAGACGTTGGTCGAGTTCATGACCTTATTGAGCGTAGTTCGCTTAATGCGATAGCAATGGCGACGACCCTTGTGGGGAAGCAACACGGCATCAAGGACACCATGTTTTACCCAACGGCGCACGGTAGTCGCATCAACGCGCAAGACTCTGGCAACCTCGCTAATGGTCAGTAGTTCCTCCATGATCTGTCCTTTCTTTGTA